>CAIPTD010000089.1 GCA_903867885.1 uncultured Ferrovum sp.
TCATCAAGCACAGCCTGGAACTGGCGACCTTGGCTTTCGGCGATCTGGCGCAGGGCGGCAAGCACGTCAGGTGCTGCTTGGGATGAGAATTTCTCACGAGTAGGGGTGTTCATATTTTCTTCTTTCATGATGCATCCTGATATTTCATGGTAAAGCAAGATGACGCGATGCGCCAGTTTCTGGTACGCATCAGTCATCCACTGTGAATGGCTGATCCTAGGTTGCTGCAATTTTGCAGCTCCACCAAAGGAATGAGTCGGGACCTACGTCATCTCCACCACTCTGGGTGAGCCGGTGCGGGCGTTCATGCCCCATGCTCTGCCACCTACGGGACCGGCCGCTTAACCTAGAACTTAAGTGTTGCTGCGGCAAACACTGAGCGGCGCAGGCCATACTGAGGAGCGCCCACTCCAATGCCTGTTCCATCACGTAATTCATACACGCGATCAAAAAGATTGAGAAGAGATACTCGCGCCTCAATCGTGCTGCTCGTTCCTATTTTCCATTCTTCGGTCGCGCCCAAGTTAACGATCACATATGCAGGCAAGTGGTCACCATTTGGAGATCCATTGAGGCCTTGGCGCCGCAAGCCACTGCCATAAAGTCCATCAACCATTAACTTCATGCTTTCATTGATACGATAAGAGGCCCCTGCAGATGCGGTTAATCGTTGATCATGGTCTAAATATATAGTGTGGCTTGCGATGTAAGCCAATTCACTCGATGAAAACAAGGATTGGCCAGAAATGATATTGCTCACCTGAGAACGCTCAATGGCTAGATTGACATAAGCAGAATAGTTTTTTTTCGAGTAGGTAGTAGAAAGCTCAATGCCTTTCACGGATCCACGTGCATAGTTGAAAGGTGACAAAATCAAGGACTGCCCAAACTGACCTTCATCAATCACATTGTTGATGTCTTTGTAGTAAGTATCCATCGCAACCACCCATGATGCGCTGAGCTGATGGGCAATACCCATGTCGAAGTAGCTTGTTCGTTCAGCTCGTACTAAATCGGAATAGGCAACCGAGGATGCAGCCGTGGTCCCGCTATATAGTTGTATTGCCGTTTGGCTTTCTAATTCCTGAGGAGGCGGGGCAAAGTACCGGCTAAAGCCAGCATGAAAAAGCGTGTCATCTGAATATTTGTAACTCAGATTGGTGCGAGGGCTAAATTGATGTTCATGAATAAAAGCATTCACGGAGTCATACCGAATTCCAATATTCAGAGTCAGCGCAGGCTCAAGTGACCATTCATCCTGAACATAAAGGCTAGTGATCTGCCCTAATTGACTTGAATCATCAATAATCGGAGAAGAGATGGCAACACTACTGCTTTGCCCTGCCCCACTTCCAGGAAAAGCCGTGGTGCTGTTATGACTAGAAGTCACTTGAGAAGTGAAAGCCCCTCCAAAGCGTAGCGTATGGTTAGGGAACATTTTACAAGTGGTATCTTCCTGTAAACCATTTGCACTATTAGAACGGTTGTTCTGCGAGGCTAATCCATTAAAAACGAGATCGCCTAGACTATCGGGAAAATAATGTAAATCAGAAAATTGGTGAAATACAGAAAGTTGATATTCAAATGTCCCAAGTGTCTGCTGAAAGGATGCAACCAAAAACTGATTATTTTCATACTGCATTTCGTTCAAACTAACAGAAGCAATGCTAGAAGCTCCCGTGTTTGAATCACTGACCCCTTGCAGAGAAAACGCTGCGGTTTGATTTGGATTGTTTGGTATTTTATATTTACCGCGATAGGACCCTGCCAAAAGTGTCATGTGGCTTGAGTCATCTAAATACCAATTAAAAGTCCCAAAAAAACGCTTCTGCGACGAATCATCGTGAATCGCATTCTGACTTGTGGTCGGGTTCTCAATTCCCTGCGAAGTGCTTAAGCCACTTGCCGACACATAATAAGAATGCTCTTCATTTCCGCCGAAGCTCTGCATCCCCAACTGTTGGGTCTGATGATTGCCTAGCTCTAGGCTCACACTTCCCCCTGGATGCAGGCTACCTTCTTTGGTTTGAATTTCAACTATCCCTGCCGTGCGAAGACCATATTGAGCTGGCAAAGTCCCCGTCAAAAACTGAAGGCTATCTACAAAACGGGTATCCATTGTCAAGCCAAAGCCAGAAATATTCTCTGGCAGTTGCACTCCATTGATACGGTACTGCACATTGCCATGGTCATCTCGTACATGCAGTGATCCGGATGCTTTGGAGTCTTTACTCACCCCAGGCAAATGCTCTAACACTTCATCAAAACTTGTGCTCTCACCCTGACTCAAGGATTGAATAGCCGCAGAATCAATCGAATAAACAGTAGTACCCGTTGATGGAGATAAGTCAATCCTTGCACCCTTAAGCCGACTGGATATCACCTCAATGGGAGCAAGTGTTGCTGGTTGGTGTTCTTTAGGGGGCTCTTGGGATGAATGAGTGACTTCATCTGCTTGAGCCAGAAAAGGCCCCAAAGCAATACTGAACGTTACTAAACATACAATCTGGCGCAAGAAAGTGACGCGATCAATCGAAGCACCTGGACCCTGAGTTACCAACATGTCCTTCACCTGTAAATGCAGACCTAATGCGGTGCCGAGTGGCTCAAGGTAATGGAGCTCTGAACTTCAACCCGGAACTAATTGTGAGTAGGAAGATCATTGAAAGAAGCATGATCTGTGAGTATGGTCTTATCAAGGTTTGAGTTCAATTCAACACTCGAAACCCTAGGTATCATCTTATTGCCATCCCACTTTTGACCGCACCAGCACTCACCAGCCTCGTTAATAATGCAAGTTCCTGACCCACAACACCGTGTATCAATAGCAGCCATTTTTCTTGTGCCCTTGGTTTATGAAGAGGTTTAAATAAACTTTAGTATGACCCAATTACAAAAGCTCACCCTTTTCTATGACGCTTCCTGCCCTTTGTGTGAAGCGGAGATCACCTATTTATCACGAAGAAATCAATTAGGTTTACTTGCTTTTATTGATATTCACTCAACCCATTTTGACCCTGAACAGTCTGGAGTATCGTGTCAGCAAGCAATGGACGCGATGTACGGACAATATGAGGATGGCACCCTGATTAAAGGCGTTGAGGTCTTCGCACAAAGCTATAGCAGAGCCAATTTGAAGATTTTGGCGTGGATTTTCAGCAGGAAAACACTGCGCCCCCTCCTCAACTTATCCTATTATTTCTTTGCACGAAACCGACACGCAATCTCACAACGCATAGGGCCCATTGCAAAAAAATTAGTGGGGTAAGTAGATAATAAAAAACGCACCTGATGAACATCAGGCGCGTTTTTTATTGAACCAAATTAGAACTAGATCACGCGTGTGCAGCCAAATCAGCCTCTGCAGATGCCTTTGCGATCATCTTAGCGCGCATAGGCTTAAGGATAAACCATGCGGTCAGTGCGGCAGCTATGTTAAGCGTTGCAGCGATCACAAATACGATATGCCAACCCCCATAAGCTTTGGAAAGTGTATTTGCATAAGGAACCATCAGCGCCGCAGTGCCCTTGGCAGTGTAGAGCAATCCCGCATTAGCGGCAGCAAAAGTTTTACCAAAAGTATCAGCGCAGGTAGAGGGAAAGAGACTATAAATTTCACCCCAAGCGAAGAATACTAATGAAGTCAGCAAGATGAACAAAACGGGGTCTTGGCCATATTCCGACAACAACATAATTCCAACACCCTCCAAGCTAAAAGCAATCAGCATGGTCAACTCACGGCCAATTTTATCTGATACCCAACCAAAGAAAGGACGCGTGGCGCCATTCAAAATACGATCCAAAGACAAGGCAAAGGGTAAGGCCGCCATGGTGATACCGGCCATTGAAACAGGAACGTCAGCAATCTTAAAATCTTTGGCAATAGGCCCTAGCTGAGCTGTAGCCATCAGTCCACCCGCAGCCATTGCAACAAACATCAGATACATGACCCAAAAAACAGGCTTACTCAATACTTCCATGGGCTTGTAATCACGGCGGGTTTGAACGGGACCACCAGAAGGCGCTGCAGGAAAACCAGAGGCTTGGCGGGCATCTAATAGGAATAAGGAGAGAATCATTACTGCCACACCCTGACCAATACCAAAGTTGAAGAAGGCAGCCTCATATCCGCTCACCTTAATCATGTTAGCAATCGGCACTACGGTCAAAGCAGAACCGGCACCAAAGCCAGCCGCAGTGAAACCGGCGGCCATACCACGACGATCGGGGAACCATTTCAATGCATTACCCACACAGGTACCATAAACCGCACCTGCACCCAATCCGCTCACAGCAGCAGCTGCGTAGAGCATGCCCAAGGTATCAGCTTGTGAGTTCATTACCCAGCCGATACCACACAAAATTCCACCAATTAAGACAACTGGGCGAGGACCATATTTATCTACAAGATAACCTTCAACAGGAACGAGCCAAGTTTCAAGAAGTACAAATAAGGTGAAGGCCCACTGAATAGACTCACGTCCCCAATGATATTTCGTATCAATTGGCACCACGAATAACGTCCATCCGTATTGCAAATTGGCAATCATCGCCATGCAGGCCACACCAATGGCAAGTTGTAACCAGCGATTGACTGGCTTGCCATTTATTATTACTGAACTCATGGGTAATCCCCCCCCTTATTTATTATTTAACTGAATCAAAAATGGAATTATAAGCAACCATGGCCATTTGCTTTTGGGGCAGTACCGACCACTGCTACGTTTTAGATTAGTGAGTGTATCTATACATCCATTGCGTTGCAAACTCCTGAACTTCGCTTGGTTAATGCTGTTCGGCACCACTGAGGCATCAGGCTTATTTCTTAGTCAACACTTGTCAGTAAATTTAGAACGATTGATGCACAACTCCCCATGCTCCCACAATTCCGGATGCAAATATCGAGATCACAGCAACGGAAGTGAGTTGAATCCTCAAAGGAATGAACCAACCAGGGAATGAGATCTTAAAACTCAATCTCAAATCTTGCATTAACTGCGCGATGAACCCTAGAACCAACATCCAAGGGGTGATGGCGGGGCAATCTATACTGATGGCGACCCAGGCTACAAGGGCGGGAATCACACTCCAAATATAGCTGATCGTTTGATCACGTTCTGATAGATCCTTTGCAAACATAGCAAATGCCCAGTGAAGTGCGCCTACAAAAGAGAGAATGACCGCGCCATAATTCCATAACAGGCTTTGCCATATTTCAAGATGTTCCGGATTGAGATAAACCAACGTTGCAGGAACAAAGAAGGGGATTGTTCCGCCAAAGCCCAGTAAAAGGGTAGAAATAGGGTACTGTTTGCTTAACATGAAATAGATTTCATTGGGGTTGAGAAAAGATGTTCAGGGATTACGTATAGGCTACGAATAACACCCAAATATAAATAAAAATAACCAGCAGGTTCAACCATGACAACGCAACAATGAGCTTGTTTCATCCCCTAGGGCGTTTTTTAACTCAGTCTCTACCCCAAGCCCCGCGGTTTGATTCAATTACATACCAAGGATAGAAAATTGTTGAACTTTCAATTAGTGCAATCCAAAGCTTTCTCCCAAATCGTCTCGTTTTTGGCAACGATGTTGCTTGTGTTAGTGATTGTCATCCCCCTACCCACAAGAGCGCAATCTGAGCCTGACCAAATTGAGTCAGAAGTCTTTATTGTTGATCTCCATAAAGGGGAACGTCTTTCTATCGAGAGCCTTGTTAAAAACAGGATGGCTTACGACATCGTTCTGCTTGGGGAACTACACGATAGCCCTCCCCATCATCAAGCCAGAGCGCAGTTGATCCAATCCTTAAGCTGCCCAAATTGCGTCGTCGTCTCAGAGCATTTGCCCCTAGGACAACAAGTGATTTTTAGCGGCTCATTATTAGAATCTTTAGAGTCTGCAGGGTTTGATGCTAAGGGTTGGCGCTGGCCTTTACATGAACCCATGTTTAAGGCAATTCAAACGCAACACCTCACACTCATCGGTGGAAATATTCCTTCTAAGCTCTCTTCAGATGTCTTTAAACGCGGTGAGGAAGTCATTCCAGCATCTCTTCTGAAAGACTTAAATCTGAGTTCTCTCTCAGAAGATTCGAAAAATAAACTGGATCAAGATCTTAAGGACGGGCACTGCGGACAATTACCCGACACATATATGTCTTCAATGCGGCTGATCCAGCGCATCAAAGATGCTTCGTTTGCCCAATTACTCAAAGATCACATCCCGTCAGTACTCATTGCCGGGAATGGGCATGTTAGGAAAGATTATGGTGTGCCTCAAATTCTTGCGGCGACCGCGCCAAATCTAAAAATATTGAGTATAGGTTTCATTGAGCAAGATGACTGGACGGCAGAATCACAGGGTGTTTTGGCTGATAGGTATGATGTGGTGTGGGTCAGTCAAAACACCGAGAGATCGGATCCATGCAAAGATTTCTCGGCACCACACTTTAAAAAATAAACAATGTTTAAAGAGAAATAATTCGATCACTTGGCAGACTAGCCAGCGCTTTCTTTAAAATCTTGTAAATATCAAGATCAAAATCAGGAATTCCCTCTTCAGAGAGTTCAGTAAGTTCTTCCTCATTCCGAGCCGCGCCTAAATAGCACCACTTATCGACCACATACATACTATTCCCCTCTCGAATGGCGATGGGGCCTGAGTAGGGCCAAACCTTCACTTTGAATGCCTGAAACACGGTTGCTAGCATAAGATTGTGATACTCAATACTTTCTAAGCCAATACAAACGCCCCTGCACTTTTTAACCTGATAAGCAAAGCAGGACTTACCTTGATCTGTTTTTTCTAGTCCCAGAGCAACAAGACACAGTTGATGCTTTTTGGCGAGTGCGAGTAAACATTCCTGAGCTTCTCTTTTACTGTAAAACAAACCAAATAAATGATCTTGTAAACCAGGCTCTAATTGTTTGCGTGACACCAACTCAGGGACCGTGAGTTGATCTGCCTTGGGCTGCATGCGCCATGCACACAAATCTTTTGACCGTCGCAGTTTTACATTCATAAGTGGCAGATGCTGCTTGATCAGATTCGATTCAAGCATTAAAGCACCAATCTCTCCGCCGGTTTCAATCCAGTCAATGTCTTTAACCTGCAGCGCAATTTTCATTTCTTTTCGGTTCGTCAAAGCACTCTGGAAATGGCTCATGACTCGGGTTCGCATTTGAATACTTTTTCCTATGTAAAGCGGAATCCGATTGTCTGCATAGAAAATATAAACCCCCGGGGAGTCAGGAATCTGCTCCACCAACTTCTGATCTATGTGGGGAGGAAGACTAGAGTGTTGAGTGAGAAGATGAACTTCACGCTCTAATCTTTCATACCCAAATTGATTCAGACACAATCGCCAAAATTGAAGGAGCAAATCAGCATCACCGAGCGCACGGTGACGTGCACTCACTTTTAAATTAAATCGTTGAATGATGGAATCAAGATTATGTCGGGGATATTCTGGGAAAAGCGCGCGTGATAATTGAACCGTGCAGAGTACTTTGGGTTTGAATTCCATGCCCAGTCGCTTAAAAGAAGCTCTAATAAAACCAAAATCAAAACGCGCGTGATGAGCAACAAATATCTTATTTGAAAGCGTGTCATGAAGCTCGTGGGCGATCTCCTCAAAACTAGGCGCATCACGGACCATATCGTGGTCAATTCCCGTTAGTTTTTGAATATTCTCAGGGATGGTTGTTCCGGGGTTAACTAAACTTTCCCAATTTTCAACTCCCGACTCGGTCAGCGTAATGATCCCAATCTCTGTGATTCGATCGCGGTCAAAATGAGAACCCGTCGTTTCAATATCAACAAATGCAAGCGTTGGAAACATCAGCAATTGGGGCGGCGGTGATCAGCAATCGCACGATCGTGATATTTCATGTCTGGGCTTCGTAATGAACGATGTTTGGTGACCCGCCCCTTCATACGTTTACGCCACATTTTGAAAGATGACGGGGTAAGCTGAGTTCGCATTAACTTAATCACGTCAGATTCCGACAGGCCTAAGCGCTCTTTGATGGTTTCAAATGCGGTTCGATCTTCCCAAGCCATCTGGATGACCAAAGAAATATCGCCAAGCGTGAGTTTATTGCGCACTAGGGTAAACCCCTCTTCTACAAGCATCTGAACAATAACTCACCTCATCCCAGTTATTGCGCCATTTCTTTCGCCATACCATAGGACGTTGGCAGTGTTTACATAGCTTTACAGGAAGATTTTCTTTCTTGACTTGTTTCATCTTTCCCTCAGACGCATGGCTCAGCGAATTGTAAGATTCCATCATAGCTGAGTAGCAAAGCAAAATCTTGCTTTGCTCTGGAACATCCATTTCTTGGCGGTTTAAAGCACTTTTTTCGCTTCAGCAGCTCATCAGCAGCTCAGTTGATTGTTTGGCAACTATTCATGAAGGTTTCAAATATCCATGCTACTGTGAGTGATAAAACATATAGAGGTATCGAATGGATTCGCGCGCTCACACCGTGGTGGTAGGAGGGGGATGTTTAGGGGTTGCGGCAGCCATTTCCATTCGTCGCAGGCTGAATCAGCAGGGAAACAATGAGAAAGTGATTCTCGTTGAAAAAGCCATCCTAGGTTCAGGTTTATCCTCACGACACTCTGGGATTGTTCGGGCCGCCAACGCCGAACCTGCTGCCGCTCAGTTGGCAATGATTGCTTCAAAGATGTGGTTAGATCTTAAAAACTCCTGGGGTGTAGATTTAAAAAATGAACAATTCGGCGCAGTCTGGATTGCCAGAGCGGATGCAGCGGGTGATAACCCAAAATGGCGTTCACTTCAGGAAAAACTTCACAACACCGGTGTACCCTTTAATCGCATCTCGCTTGATGAAGCGCGCGATATTTGTCCGCCTAACGTGATATTGAACCAGAACGAGGTGTTTTATCACGAACCCGATGCGCTTCAAATCGATCCTTCGCATTTCAGAGCAGCCGCCTATGATGCAGTTTCATTCAACGACGTAGAGATCAGAGAGAAAACCGATGTGGTAGGTTTTATCAGGAATGAATCCGGTCAGATTGACAGCGTAATCACTGATAACGGCATCATTCCTACTCGCTATGTGGTCAATGCGCTTGGCCCATGGAGCCCACGCTTGTTTGCAAGTTTAGGCCTTCAAGTTCCAGTCAGCGCAGAATCAGTGACTGTTGTGAACTGGCTCACCAGCCGCAATCATGAGCAATTTAAGATGCCCATCATTGCCGATTATGTAAACTTGGCTTACTTCAGGCTTTGGCGTGATGGCGAGATTCATATGCATCAACCCCGAAAGCGCGGTCCAAAAGAAACTGCGCGCGCCTTTGCAGAAAGTCCACTCTCAGTGATGGGCGCCGACTTTGTGAATGACCCCACCAATCAAGCACTCGGTTATTCTCAAATTAAACAATTTGAGGATATCGCTCGGCGCCGATTTAATGATGTAGATAAAACAGTCTATGGCTCAGGCTATCGTTCTTACTTTGATATCACACCCGATCTTAAGTTTATTTTAGGTCCCGACCACCGTCTCACGAACCTGATTCATTGTTTAGGTGCGGGGCAGTCTTTCAAATACGCCCCTGTTTTTGGCGAAATCATGGCGGACTTTGTTACGGGTGGTCAGGCGTTTGCTCCAATAGCACAAGAATTTTCCATCGAGCGCTTTGATCAAAGCTACATGTCAACATTCTGGGCACAGGTAGCAGGAAGTGAAAACAGTCTAGCTGTTGGGGATACCAATCTATAGGTAGCGACTCAACCCCTATCACCCTTGAGCGATAAAAGAGTTTCATCGCTTGTGTTCCCATCTCAAAAAAAATGAACCTTCCTGAATCAATCTATTCATATAGATGTTTTAGATTAATATCAATGTTAAACCTGAATAACTAGCAAAGAGATTGCCCCCATCATGGCAAAAACAGAAGAACTCGGAAGCGCATTCGAACAGTCCTTTATGTTTCATATGATTCGGGACTTTTTTCTCTTGCTATTACTCGTGTCTTCAGTTGAGATGAGCATACGCTATGCTCTTGTTCGTTATGATTTTGCGACTAATGAACAATCACGTGTTGAGCAGGCAACCGCCCAACTCGCGAATGACGTGAAGTCCATCATGCTCAATTCCGGCGGCCCTTTGGCTGCCCGCACCGTCTATCCCATCTTGAATCGAAATTATGATGACCTGGGTTTATCAATCGCCATTATTCCATCTGAAGTGACCAAAGAGTCGATGAGAAAAACCTTCAATATGGAGGTAAAAGGTTTACAACCCGACTGGAAATCTGGAAATCATCTTGAATCAAGTGTTAGGCTCACAGCAGAACAATTCTGTTTAAATTGCCACGTGAAAGCAAAAGTGGGCGATGTCCTAGGAATTGTCAAAGTGGGAAGTTACCTAGAGCCTAAAGAAATGGCTTGGTGGAATGAGGTAAAACTAACGGGCATCGCCTTAAGCTTGAAAATAATGGTTCATACCATCCTACTTTTTTTCCTATTAAAAGCAAGGATGGCTCCATTACTCTACCTTCGCACCACGGTTGCAGAATTATCTCGAGGGGTCATGGACTTATCTCCCAGAGCAAAAATCAAATCGCATGATGAATTCGGCGAATTAGCTCAAGACCTCAATCACTTCTTAGATCGCATTACTATCGTAGTTACTGATTTAGATCATATACTCACCCGAGTCGTAGAAGTCGCAAATAGACTGGGTCAGTTAAATCATGACCTAGAGGAAAAAGTCGACAACATGAGGGATGATTTATTGAAAGCGAATGA
>CAIPTD010000090.1 GCA_903867885.1 uncultured Ferrovum sp.
CCAAGCCCCTTTTGCCTTACTGTAATTTTCTTGTTTCTATGGAACAATACTTAATACGATGGATTGGTAGTAATCGGGACTTGGTAATCACCAAGTCCCTTTTGCTTTCCACGGCTATTAGTTTTCAACAGAGCTTAAATTTTCAAACTTTCCAATTCCTAATCAATCGTAACTTCGCCTCCGTGTTGGGGGTGTGTTGTAATTGGCAGCCTGTTGGTTTACCAATCCATCGGAGCGGGTTCAAATCCCGTCGCCTCCACCACAGTCTTATCTGTTTCAGATCGATCTATTGGTAAGGATCAAAGGAACTGCGCCAGATATGCATGGGAGGGCCTCGAGCGATCGAGGCCCTTTCCAATTTGCCGCCTAGAGGTCGACTCGGCACTTATACTCTTCACATGGAACCAACATATGTAAATGGAAAACCAAAGTTGTGGCTTCGCCTTGAGGGGCTTGTACTACTTATTGCCACAGTCGTTCTCTTTGCTGGACAGGGACAGAAGTGGTGGCTCTATCCAACGCTCTTATTGGTCCCCGACATATTCATGTTGGGATATTTAGCCAATACTAAATTGGGGGCCTTCTTCTACAATCTTGGCCACAGTTATTTTGCCCCAGCCTTGATGATGCTTCTTTCTTGGAGAGCGGAAAACAAGATCTTTTTGGCCATTGGCATCATCTGGCTCGGTCATATCGGTTGGGACAGATTCTTCGGGTATGGCCTCAAATACGATTCAGACTTCAAGCACACTCACCTTGGAGACTTAAACAAAGGTAAATAAAGTTTGTGAAACCCGGCAATTCTTTGTGGGCAAATTTGTGGGCAATTGCTCATATTGAGCGAGATTTGAATTCTTCCGGCTTATAGGGCGGAAAGAAATTACATAATTCTGTTTTTTAGGAAAGTAGCAAGCTGTTCAGCGGTTGGTTGGCCCCAACCAATGCAGAATGGGTGGCCAGCGGGATCTCCATAAACTTGAAACCCCTCTTCCGAATCAAGAGTTTCCGCAGCTTGAAGAATTGTCGCACCAAGTTCAACAAGTTGTACATGTGTTCGGTGAGGATCTTCCACATGAAAATCAAGATGGATCTGCTGTTGCTGATTGCCCTTTGGCCACTCAGGTTTAACGTGAGTGGGATTTAATTGAACTCCGATACGCCATTCACCAGACTCATCTATCACCGAGTGCCAGTCTGCATCCTTTACTACGTAACCATTTAGGACGGAAGCCCAAAAAGCGCTCTCAGCTTCGAGGTCGGGAGCATCAAAAACAATCACTGTGCGGAGAAGATTCATGCAGAAAACATTACTGGATTGATCTCCAGCTTATGGGAAGACTCTTTTCCGTCAGTTACCATTTCTACATGAAGTTTCTCATTTCCGTGATCGATCATTTGGAGAATCCAGGCACCGCGGCTGAAATGGTCGAAATCGACAAGTTCAACGATTCCTTGCGAGAAAACGGTCAGTGGATATTTGCTTGGGGTCTACAACCTCCAGCGACTGCAACGGTTATTGATAATCGTAATGACGCAGGAATCAGCACAGGAGAACCGTTATTTGATGCCCAGGAGAATTTCAGCGGATTGTGGCTTATCGAAGCTGAAAGCGCTGAGGTTGCTAAAAGATTGGCCTATTCAGCATCGAAGGCATGCAATAGAAAAGTCGAACTTCGCCAGATGCATTAAGAGTTGATCGAACTACCCGGCTCTGAAGGCGACTCTTTTAAACCGCTTTTCAATGCTTTATTATTTGTTCATGGCTGATAAGAAGGTAACTGGACCCGCGTCATATTTTCCTTCCATTGAGAAGAAGTATGGCAAGCCGATTGAGCATTGGATGAAAGAGCTGAAGAAGGTTTCTAAGCTCGCCCATATGGAACAGGTCGCTCATCTCAAAGAGAAATTTGAAATGGGCCACGGCCATGCGAATGCGATAGTCCATGTTTTTCGTGCGAAGAATGGGCTGTAATTATGGATTCAGAGAAGATTCTTCGATCCGGCCTATAAGTCCGAACTTCTCATTTGCTTTACTGCGCCATGATGGCATCGTGGACATAATGTGAAAGTCCTCGCACGCGACCATCGTAATATTCTGCAAAACGCGGATCTTCTATATAAATAGTTGCTAGATTCTTTTGCATCTCAACAGAACAGTCATAGAACCATTTTGTAATTGCTGCACGATGAGCAATTACCGCCTCTTGAGCCTTAGGGGAGTCGATGGAATGTCCGTTGCCAAAGGCAGACACAAAGAGCTCAGTTGCAGCTTCTTGATCCACTTTTGCAGCAGCGAAATCTTCAGCTGAGTATCTTGAAGTTTTAGATATTGATTGACGATAGGCATCGGTACCGGCCCATCGATCCCGAGCTTCTTCCTCATAGACGTTCATGTTTAGTTGAGAGTTGCGATGATTGCCCCAGCAATCGTCAGATTAATGGCATCGTTCGCCGTTTCAATGATCCAAACTTTTAGATTCTCTCCACCAAAGAGGCGGTGGGAGATAGATGAACACATTGAAATTCCAACACCGACCACAAAACCAACTCCAGCACCGTTGAGAGCGCCAAAGTGTGAATTATGTAATTGCAGAGAGTTAATAATTACTCCCAAAGTCAAAGTCTGGATAAGTACACCAAGAATCGTTCCACCGAAGAGTAGGACTGGGTTTTTCAGTTCGCGATTTAATCCACCGGAGACATTTCCTTTAGCTCTCATCCATACTGGGTAGAAAGTTTTTGGTCCAAACCAGATCGCTCCGCTTACGAAGGAGAATCCGAATGCAACGAGAATGCTTGCGAAATTAAGTCCTGTAAAAGTCATGCGGCGATTTTACTTCGATTTGTGCTGAATTTCGGTAGTTGATCTAAGTTTCTTACTGGGCAGTGGGCTGGTCTCGCACTGCTGCGGCTTTACTTCAGCGATCCTTGCTCGAGCCCCCGTCGGCAATTAGACAAAGTGAGAATGCCGCCCTGTTAGAGTTCTAGGATGCTTCGTAGATACCTCGCTGAATTCGTTGGGACTTGCACGCTTGTAGCTGTAGTCGTGGGTTCAGGCACGATGGCCGTCCAGATGAGTCCAGATGGCGG
>CAIPTD010000091.1 GCA_903867885.1 uncultured Ferrovum sp.
CCGTTGACTGGGCAGCAATGTCTTCGCTTGCTGTCGCACCGCGAGAGCTAGACCGCGTCGCTGTCACGGCCGCACTCCGCGCCGTGTATTTGCCATGGCTTGAGCAAAGCGCAATTGCACTACAAGAGCTGGTGCGCACTGGGAAAGCGCGCCTTGCGGTAGCCAGTTCTGTGCCGACAACAGCAACTACGATCCTTTTTGTTGACGGATTCCGTATGGACTTGGCCCTTCGGCTTTTCGAATTGCTTTCGAAAGAGGGCCTCACGGTCAATCTTAATTGGGCATGGTCTGGTTTTCCGACGGTAACAGCAACATGCAAACCGTTGGTGTCTCCAGTTTCTGAAATGCTGAATGGTCCATCAATCACATCAGATGTTCTTCCGCTATCGCCCGACGGGAAACCCGCGACCAAATCCGTGCTGTTTAAGCTGATGAAATCCAACGGGTGGGAAACGGATGACCATCTTCTGCCTGACGGGAAGCTTTGGACCGAAACTGGACGTTTCGATGAAGAGGGTCATGCCCTCGGAGCTCGCCTCGCGGAACGTCTGGCAGCTGGTATCCGAGACACTGCGGATAGGGTCCTTCAAATCGTACGAAGCGGTAGAAGTGTTCGAATCGTAACTGATCATGGCTGGCTTCTGATGCCTGGTGGGCTACCTGTAGCCGCATTAGATGTTGGCCTCGTAGAGCCGAACGGGAAACGTTCACGGTGTGCGATGGTGAAGCCAAAAGCTCAAACCTCCTATCTCCAGGTTCCTTGGTCTTGGAACAGCGAAGTCTCTATTGCAACTGCGACTGGAGCCCGTTCCTTTTACGCCAGCTACGAATATGCCCATGGTGGAATTAGCCCCCAGGAATGCATCCTTCCGATCTTGGAGGTTTCTGGAGCTGGAATTCAGAGGGATGTTTCGGTGGCGAAAGCAGTATGGGAGGGCCATCGATTGCGAATAGAAATTACTGGTGGCGCAGACTTACGTGTTGATCTCAGGCTTGGTGCCGAAACAAGTGGTCCGAGCATGATCAAGGGTGGTCGCGTCCTTGATGAGAAGGGTCGAACTTCTTTCCTTGTGGATGACGAACACGAACGCGAAAAGGCTTGCCTGGTAGTGCTCGATGATGATGGTCGCGTGCTTGCTCAACGCGTCGTGACAGTTGGAGGTGAGTAACGTGATCACGCTTGATGATCTAGATAAAAAGGCTGCAAAAGCTTTCCCAGGCCACATCGTGCGCAAGGACTTGGTGCGACGGTTCCGAGGCCAATTTCCTGTCCCCACTTATGTGGTTGAGTTCATGCTGGGGCGCTATTGCGCCAGTACTGATCCCCAGGAGATCGAGGAAGGTCTTCAGATGGTCCAGTCGCAGCTGTCGGATAGGACGGTACGCGCTGGCGAGGAAGAGCTATTCAGGTCTAGAGCACGCGACCGTGGATCAGTACGTATCATAGACATCATTACAACTAGATTAGACGCAAAGACTGATAGCTACCTTGCAAGCTTGCCCAGCCTTCGGCTCAACGACGTGCGCATTGCAGACAAGATTGTCCAAGATCACGAACGGATGCTCACGGGTGGGTTTTATGCTGAAGTCGAACTCGGCTACGATGCTAGCATTGCACAAGAAAAAGGTGGCCGACCTTTTGAGGTGATGAGCCTACGTGAGATTCAGCTGTCTACTCGCGATATCCTTGACAAAATTGCTACTGGTCGGTCCCAGCTCACGACGTCTGAATGGAAAGACTTCCTGCTCCGTAGTGTTGGTCTCGAGCCAGAAAAGCTCAGCCAGCGCGCTCAAGACGCGTCGATTCTACGAATGGTTCCATTCGTGGAAGCTAATTATAATATGGTTGAGCTTGGCCCGCGCGGGACAGGCAAGAGCCATTTGTTCCAACAAGTTTCGCCCTACGCGCACCTTGTATCAGGTGGTAAAGCCTCAGTGGCACGCATGTTCGTCAACATGTCGAACGGACAACGGGGGCTGGTTTGCCAATATGACGTTGTATGTTTCGACGAGGTGTCGGGCATATCCTTCGACCAGAAGGATGGCGTGAATATTATGAAGGGATACATGGAATCTGGCGAATTTTCGCGTGGTCGTGAGAGTATTCGCGCAGAAGGCAGTATCGTAATGGTCGGCAATTTTGATGTCGACGTTCAACACCAACAGCGGGTTGGTCATCTCTTCGGACCTATGCCAGCCGAAATGCGCAACGATACCGCATTCATGGATCGTATCCATTGCTATTTGCCTGGATGGGACGTCCCGAAGATGAACAAGGAGTTGTTCACTAACCAGTTTGGTTTAGTGAGTGATGTTCTCGCCGAGTGTTTTTCCCGCCTTCGTGCGCAGAGCCGGGTCAATATCCTGTCGGGTCGGGTCCATTTTGGAGGAGCGCTTTCTGGACGCGATCAGAATGCCGTCAACAAAACCGTCTCAGGCTTGCTGAAGTTGATCTATCCTGACCCAACGATGGCTGTTGCTGATGACGACCTGGAGTGGGCTATCCGTCTGGCTCTAGAAGTTCGGCGCCGTGTCAAAGAGCAACAGAAGCGCATCGGGTCCGCCGAATTCAGAAATACTCAGTTTAGTTACGTGATGGGCATGGACGGTGTCGAGAAGTATGTGGCTACGCCGGAGTTGCAGAGCGAGGACAGTATTGGCTCAGATCCGCTGCCGCCCGGACAGGTCTGGACAATCAGTCCCGGAGGACAAGATGAAGCGATAGGCTTGTTCCGCATCGAGGTGACTGAGAATACCGGCAGCGGTGTCCGTATCTTGAATCAGTCGCCTCCAGCGCCATTCCGTGAAAGCGTGAAGATAGCAGAACAAAATCTGTATACTCGGTCTCGGGAGTTGGTTGGGGATCGCAACCCCAAGGAACATGAATTTGCGGTTCAAATCAGGTCGTTCGATGCCGCAAAAAACGGCTCGCAAGTAGGTGTCAGTGTCTTGGTGGCATTGTGCTCAGCCTTGCTGGGGCGATCGCTTAAGGGGGGAATTATTATCGTTGGCGGGATTAATTTGGGCGGTTCAATCGAGCCTATCCATAATCCGATTGATGTGGTTGAACTGGCCCTTGAAAAGGGTGCAACCACAGTATTGATGCCCGTGTCTTGCCGCCGAGCCCTGGTCGATCTCTCTGATGAAGTAGCCACTAAGATTCAGGTGCTCTTCTATGCCGACGCGCCAGACGCATTAAGAAAGTCCCTGCACGATTGAGAAATTTCACTCTTATATTGTTTTGCATACCTATAAATGCCCTTTAACCTATTGCGATCATTGTGACAGCGATTTATCGGTTAATGGGTTTTTTGTCGATGGAAGGGTTCAAAATGATTTTTTATGGTCTTTTATGTGTATTCCGTGTTTTGGAGAAAAAGGTGCTGGAATTGGATATGGGGTTGGCCAATTATATAAAATTTCTGAGCCTGATGAAAACGGAGATAATCACTGGTTCTGCATAGCGGTAGGTGATCCAGATCTTTTAGAAATTGATTGACACAGCCCCTTAGTGTTTAATCAAGGCAATTGCAGAATATAAAAATTGACTAAATTAGGGTGTTTTATGAAGCAAAATCCTGATTACCCAGAAATATTGCGGCCAATGGATCATCTTGAATTGGCGTATCAGTTTCTTGAGGCTTATAAATTTGGACACAATACACGCCCGCCAAATTTCCCCCGGTATTTCCTCGCATGCCACTCAGTCGAGTTAGTTATAAAGGCATTTTTGCTTAAAAGGGGTATGTCAGAAAATGATAAGCAATTTCTAAAGCATGATTTAGTTGCTCTTTTGGATAGAGCAATAGGGATGGGCCTTGTAGTCGATGATGAAATAAAATCAGAAATTGCCGAGTTGAATGACGTTCATAATAATTTTTGGCATAGATATCCGAGAACGTATGCAAAGCCTATAATTCTCATTCACCAATTTGATAAAACGATTGAAACTTTATTTGAAATTATTAGAAATTCATTCAGTTATAGTTCAACAACTCATCATGAAGGCTAAAATTGCCACCCCAACGATAAACTTTCCATATTTAAGAAAAACTGCACGGCAAATTTCTGATCTGCATAAGAATGTCAAACTGCAAATCGGCTTAAATGAGGCTGATTATTAGAATATAATGGCACAATAACCAATTTAGATCATTGATAAATCAAGATTTTTTGGAATTCTGACAGGATTTCGGTAGGAATTCTGGCTCATTCGAATGCAGCATAACTCAGTCAACGGGCAGGGTGCTCGAAACTGAGGAGATACTGAAATGGTCAATCATGCATATTTGGCAAAGATGAAATTGGTCAAACAGCAACAGCGTCAAATGCATACAAAACAGGAGCATCGGCGTCTAAAGGTTATCACAAAACTTGAGGAACAGTTGGCAATGGTGAATGCGCTGTTGCGGAATGAGCGCTATGTTCCAACAAAGACCAAGTGGGTTACGAATGCCCAAGGGGTGCGTGAATCGGTTGTGGTGCCAAAGCGTGTCCGTAGTTGGTTCTGGATGAATGCGGCAGGTTGTTTTTTTAATGTTATGTATGGATCTCGCATGCTGCCATTGAAAGAGGGACTAACAGCGATATCGGTTGCAAAGCGCGACGATATTCCCGAGGTCATCCAGAATTTGATTGAGGCCGTGAAAGCAGGGGAATTGGATGAGGCGATTGAAAGTGTGGCAGAGCGTGGTACTTCGCATTTCCGGTCTAATCCACCAGCGCTGCCAAAGGCACAGATAAAGGCTGCGAAGTAATAGTTAAGGGTCAAATCAAGCAATACCCGACCTTTTATAGGTTGGGTATTATTTTGGTTATTGAAAAAATTGTTTGATCAAGGAAATTACTCATAGTATATATAGTAATGCAGAATTTAATTTATAAAAAAATAGGTCTATTTTAGGAATATATTCTTTTACACAACCTAATTACATTCTAATTATACTAGTTTAAGTTATTGATATCATTAGCGAATATTGAACTAGGTCGCAACAGCCGTTAATCGGCTCAAGGAATTATGTTCTTCAAAGGCCACCTTTGGGTGGCCTTTTTTGTTGCCGATGAATGACGTCAGAACCGGATCATCACGA
>CAIPTD010000092.1 GCA_903867885.1 uncultured Ferrovum sp.
ACGCAGAAACACGCTACAAAAAGCCCCAAAGATTTTGAACCTGCAAAATTAGAAGCCAGCAGATACATTGCGATGCCGAGGACAAAGAAGATGATATAGGTCTGCTTACGCCCCAATTTATCAGATGAAGAAGCCCAAACAAAACGCCCAGCAATGTTGAACAGGGACAGTAAGCCTACAAAACCTGCTGCAATTGCTACAGCGCTGGCCAATAATTCTTTGTTGGCCTTTAGCTCAGCAAAGCCAAGTTCTGGATGACCAATTAAGTTCCCCGCAAAAGTTTCTTGCATCATAGGGGAAGCTGCACCGATGATACCGATGCCAGCCGAAACGTTCATGCACAGAATGATCCATAAGAGCCAAAACTGAGGTGTTTTATGAGCGTTATGAAGATGAACGTGGCGGGATGCAATCATGGTGCTACCCGATGCAGATTGAGGTGGCACCCAACCTTCTGGTTTCCAGCCGGCGGCCGGAACCCGATATCCCATTGCACCACTCAGCATAAATACAGCATAAATCGCAGCCATGGTCACAAACGTTTCCCAAACACCTGGAGTGGTAGGCGTTGCGAATTTCGCCATCAACATGGTGGCAAGTGGGCTGCCAATCATTGCGCCGCCACCAAATCCCATAATCGCCATGCCTGTTGCCATACCGCGACGATCAGGGAACCATTTGATTAAGGTTGAAACGGGAGAGATGTAGCCTAAGCCGAGGCCTATGCCACCAATCACACCAGATCCTAGCCAGATCATCCACAATTGGTGCTGATAAACACCATAGGCTGAAATCAGAAGGCCGCCGCACCAGCACAATGCAGACACTATGCCTGCTTTGCGAGGGCCGGAGCGCTCTAGCCAGCCGCCCCATATAGCAGCGGAGCAGCCTAAAACTACAAAAAACAAAGTGTAAAGCCAACCCAAATCAAATTGAGTCCAGTTACAGTCGGTAGCACTCAGAGCGCGGAGGGTGCCAGCAAATTTATCAGCGAAAGTGACCGCACCTGCTGCGCAGGCAGCAATGGGCTTACCATCAGCGCCAAGCAGAATACCCTGAAGTGGTTTCCAAAATACCGAGAATCCATAGGCCATGCCAATACAAAGATGAATGGCAAGGGCTGCGGGGGGGACGAGCCAGCGATTAAATCCAGATCCAGCAATCGTTCGTTCTTTATCAAGCATAGCGAACATGAGTTTGTTCTCCTTTAAATCGGGCGTAGCGACACCCTATAGTCGTTTTGTTTTTAGGGGTTTTGACTCCAAACTATTATCCCCGTGTTCAACTACAAGCGGTTCTTATAGAACATTAAGAAATACTTAATGCCTTCGTTATTGTTTACGAAAGATACCTTAAATACTTCTTTAGGTGTAAGCATTAAGACAAGTTTTATTATTTATAAACGTTGCGTTGCAGCATGATCCGCATGAAACAAATTTCAAATTCAATACATCGCCTTCGTTCCATTTAATTTGCCCGAATCAGTTACATACTTTGTAAATAAAAGCAGATTCCACTCAGTTAGTATTAAACGACTTTTTGTCAATTCAGCCCAAAATCATTATTTATATAGATGAACCCATGCCAATCCCTTCTCAGCTGTACATGCTTTTCTTATCCTTAGCCCAAGGTGTCAGGGATTTGCCTGAACTTCCCAAAATGGATGCAACCGAGGAAAGATTGATGCATCTTTTTGCTATCGCATGGTTTTCTGGCAAAAATATTGGGGTGATGGATGCCATGGAAATGGTGGAAGATATTTCCCCGCGCACTGTGCATCGCCGCCTCAAGACTTTGCGTGCTAAAGGTTTATTGGCTCTAGATTCAGACCACAGCGGAACAAAAAAATTTGTTGTGCCCACTGAGCTGGCCAACACATATTTTTCCCAAATGGGTCATTGCCTACTGAAAGCAACCCAAAATTAAACACTTTGACTTGATTCATATCAACAAGTAGAAGTGAAAACATCCTCACACTCTGAACTATAAGTTTAAGTGTGCCCAAAAGGGCGTGAGGAGTAGTGATGGTTTCAACGCAAAGAATAGACGCTTATGTGTCGCAAGCATTAGTTTCGCTTGCAATACTATCTGCGCTTGGAATTGGTTTTATTTTTTCGAAGTCGGCTTCAGCGCTTCCACTTTTTGCCAGACAGACTGGGCAAAGTTGCCTAGCATGCCACGCGGGTGGGCAGTTCCCTGAACTCACCCCCTACGGGCGTCTCTTTAAGCTCACTGGATATACGCAAGGCGTGAGGACTGATATTCCTCTGGCGGTCATGGCCGTGGCCTCCTACGCAAAGGTGAGTTCCTACAACGGTAGTGATTCTTCGGGCGTAGATTTTCCGCGCGATGGAACAGCCAATATCACGACAGCAAGTGTTTTTTGTTGCGGCAAAATAACCGACAACATAGGTGTCTTTGCTCAATATACCCATGACCTTTGGGCGAGCCAAGATGCGAGCGGGAGTTGGCAGGAGCATTCCCATATTGATCAGGTAGATATTCGCTACTCCGATCGTTTTATCGATGAGTCGCATGATTTTATCTATGGGTTGAGTCTAAACAATAACCCCGGGGTGACCGATGTTTGGAACACGCACAACAGTGCTTTTGCTCCTGTTTCAAGCTATGTTCCAGCGGGGAACGCCATCTTCTCCAGTTCGGCACTTCCACACGATGTCCCGGCTACCCCAATTTTGGAAGGACTGCAGTACAGCGCAGGATTAAGTGGATACTTTTACTTAAACAATGCGCTTTATGCAGAAGTGGGAACCTACAAAGCCTCTACGTCAGGTTTATCATTTCTGCATGACGCAGGTGTGGGCGGGCCTGGTGCTCTATCGACTCGGTTGAGCGGGAGCTTTAATCCCTATCTTCGCTTAGCAGCAAATCATGATTGGAATGCAAATAGTCTAATGCTGGGCATACACGCTTTGCACGCTTCAGTGTTTGATGATGCTACCTTAATCAACTCAAACAGTTATTCAACATTCAATGATATCGGTATGGATGGTCAATACCAGTATCTTCTTGATCCGCATGCGCTCACGCTTCTATTTAGTTTTACCCATGAGAATCAAAATTACTCTGGGTACCAACACACTGCGAACAGTTTTAATCCATCCGATACTCTGAATTATCTTCGCGCAAAAATCACATATGTTTTTCGAGCACGTTATGGAGCATCCCTTGCTTATACGCAAGCCCAAGGTAGCAGTGACCTAGGAATATATGGGGCATCCCCTGCGGCAAATACGCAGGCCAATCTGAGTTTCAATCATTCTCCAGACTCCAAGCTTTGGGTACCTGAAGTGTTTGTCATGCCAGTTCAGAATATTCGAGTGGGTTTGCAGTATTTTAAGTGGTCCCAGTTTTTAGGTGGTCACACCTATACCTATTATTCTGGGCTCGGAACCCCGAGTTCACGTGATGCTTCGGACAATAACCTCGCCTTTCTTTATGTTTGGCTTGCTTACTAAGGAGATGAGGATGAAACAGTTTTCATTGATTCTTTTGAGCAGCCTTCTGATCGCAGGATGTTCGAATTTAGATCGCTCTCGTGATCTTGCAAATCAGAATGTCAGGCCTGAAGTCACTGCTCGGCAGCTATGTTCGGATTGCCATGGTGTTGACGGTAATTCAGTCTCACCTAATTTTCCAAAACTTGCGGGGCAACAAGAAGAATATCTGGTCAAACAACTACAAAGTTTTCGTCATGGTGATCGCGCTTCTGAGCAGTCTTACCAATACATGTGGGGCATGACGGCAACACTCACCGATGAGCAAATCAAAGGTTTGGCGCATTACTATAATCAGCATGTGATCAAGCTCTCGTTGAGCAAAGAGACAGACAGAATCTTGCTGGCTAAAGGTAAAGAAATTTTTGAAAACGGAATCCCTGCTAAGCAATCACCTGCTTGTAAACTCTGTCACGGGGCGGTGGGAGAAGGGATGGCAACGATCCCAAGAATTGCAGGTCAGCACGCGGCTTATCTAGTTCGCCAGCTTGTTATTTTTCAAGAAAATGCGGGTCGGCCTGGAACCCCAATGGAGAGTGTAACGCATGGGTTGAGCGCTGCAGAAATGGATTCAGTTGCAAGTTATCTACAAGCGTTAGGAGTTTAAACTTCAACCCATCCTATGATCAAATTGAGAGCTTGAGCGTTAAACGGAATTCACGCGGTTCGCCGGGGTGAACTGTGACGCCCGGGTCAACTTTGGTTGCGGTCGGGGAGGCTGTATAGTCCTGGCCATATGCAATGTCGAAGTACTGTCTGTCGAAAAGATTCAATACATCCAACGCCAGCGTGATACGGGGAGCGATCTGATTTTGTAATCTAAGATTTGTGACTACGGCCGAAGGGGCTTGCAGGCTTCCGTCTTGTGTTAAGGGATAGTCGCTGAAATACCTTAACTCTAAAGAACCTGCCCACCCTTGATTAGGATGGGCAGTCACACCGATGCGAGCAACACGGGGAATAGCATTGGGAATGTAATTTCCTGTTCCGCCGTTAGCGTTCATTTGGGCATATCGAGCATGTGTCCAAGCAAAGTCTGCATCGATTAATAACCAATGCAAAAGGGAGTAGTGATTGTTCCATTCCACCCCCAATCTTTTGCTGCTTCCTTTAGGGTCTGTGGTGCCTGAATCCGCGGTATAAACAAGTTCAGAGTTGCTGTCTAAAGTCCATACCACAAGTGCGCTTTCCAATCCGGAGATCGCCAAAGTTCGGATCCCTACCTCTTTTCCTTCAGCGGCAACAAGGGCTGGAACTCTTGTGGTGGGCGTGGAATCTGAAGGATTCATTTTATCGATGACACCGCGAGCATCATTGCTGTGAAATCCATGGCCTTCACTTAAAAATAATTCTGTTTTTTCCCACGGCCCCAAAATGACTGAAAATTTAGGTGAGAGTTTTTGATCCGAGGCGCTGCCGGAATTCTGCGACAGTATCTTGGAATACATATTCATCCCAACCCAGTCTTCCCTTACGCCCACGACAGATCTTGCCCAACTGTTCCAATAAAGTGTGTTCTTGAAATAGGTTCCAGCCGAAGTCTCACTGATGAGATTGGATGTCACGTTATTGAAAGGAATTCTTGATTGCGTATTCAACAATCCTACATTGATGTTGTCGTGACGTAATTGTGCTCCCACTTCACTATTGGATTTGAATCCACCCAAAAGGTGATTCCAATGATGAGAAAGTTGTAGACCTTGGATACTGCGGTTTTCTACTTGCTCAAATTGATCGCTAGGAAGGGTTGAGTTGGGGGCTCCCATTCCCTGGTTCTCATAGAAAGTGAAATCTGACCAGAGTTGAAGGCGGTAGTGCTGAAGGTAGGCGGATAAAGATGTACCTCCGTCATCGTCAAGACTATGCCATTCCATCGAGAGAATATCGCGCCCCGTATTACCCCCATCTGTTGG
Source organism: uncultured Ferrovum sp. (assembly GCA_903867885.1). Classification (GTDB taxonomy): domain Bacteria; phylum Pseudomonadota; class Gammaproteobacteria; order Burkholderiales; family Ferrovaceae; genus CAIVHB01. The sequence continues at coordinate 5,432 of CAIPTD010000092.1, forward strand.
GTCTAGTGCAGAAAATCGCCCAAGGGCACCGGATTGAATGAGTGATAAAGGGACTTGATCAGTGGAGTTCCAATGGGCGGTGTAATGAATGGCATTAAGCGTCCAACCTTCACCTTGATCCCCACTAGACAGTCGCAAAAGCGTGTTCAGCTTTTTGAGTCCTTCCGGGGAAGTCCAAGGCCCATCAGAGTGTTGAACCTCAACGGCCCCTAAAAGTGTGAGGTCTGACGCAGACCAATTTGTGGAGTCAGCGGCAAGTAATCTTTGGAAACCATAGCTTCCTGTGGTGGCAGATACAAAACCTTGGTTTAACCCCCTTATGTAATGGATATCTGCTGAACCTGCCGCAGAAAAGTCACCGTTTTCCGCACCATAAGGACCTTTGCGATAACGAATATCACTTACTAATTCTGGAATTAAATAATTGAGATCAGCATAGCCTTGGCCATGCGCATGAGAAGGCATATTACTCGGCACCCCATCAACGCTGATGGCCAGATCTGTGCCGTGATCCAGGTTGTAACCGCGTAGAAAATATTGATTGGCTTTGCCATCACCTGAGTGTTGGGTTACGACCAAACCTGGCACCGTTTCTAATACTTCTCCGGGCCGTAATATCGGAATGTCTTGAATCAACCTACCTTGCACGACGCCTTCTGAAGCCGTCTCAGACACCCCAACTGAATTACTGTAGTGTTCGTCAACAACGATGGGGGTGAGCATGGGGGTTGTTTCATCAGCCTTTCCCCATGATTCTGCATGTATGAAGACAACAGAAAAAATAAAAGGAGATAAACGTATAAAACTTAAGATTTTAATTTGTGAGCACATTAAGATTAAGGTTTGGCGAGCACAAGAAATTTACAAACAAGTCTGGCACTTAGGAGTTTAGTTAACTGATGCAACTATATCTCAGTATTCTTACGAGTCCCCTTTTGTTTGAATCGCCACCAGGATTGAAGGGTGGATAAAATGTTACAGGTTACTTCGTTCGTGTCTGCGGTATTGGCAATCCTATTTGTTAGGCTATCTTTTGCAGTTATTGGTCTAAGAAGACAACACAAAGTGTCACTAGGAAGTGATGGAAATGTAGAGTTGGAAAGAGCGATTCGAGCTCAGGGTAATTTTTCTGAATATGTTCCAATCGGAATTATTCTTATTGCATGCTTAGAGTTAAACGCAGCGCCTTGGTGGTTAGTCGCTTTACCTGGGTTAACACTCATACTAGGGCGACTCGTTCATGCAAAAGGGATTAACCAACCCCCTCCTGATTTTTCTAATCGCATTCTTGGTATGCAGCTTACCTTCTTCACATTAATAGGCTCTGCAGCCCTTAATATTGCATGGACTTTGTATAGGATTTTGAACTGATGAGTGAAAGGATTTTTAATCATTCAGATTTTCTGGAGGCCTCAGATACCGAACCTCTTCGATCTGAAATCACGGCTTCAAAAGATGCATCGATTTCTTCTTGGATAGTGAAGCCAGGCCAATCTATTTCCTTACATATGCATCCACACGGACAGGACACATGGATTGTTCAATCTGGTATCGGCCAATACACCCTTGATGCACAAGGAACAGTCAAAACTATTATAGAGGGCGATGTAGTTGTAGCGAAGGCAGGAGAAATACATGGTGTTGTCAATACCGGAAGCCAAGCACTCACGTTCATTTCAGTTTTATCTCCACCCGATGCAGGGCTGGAGTGGATTAATACCAAGGATTGAGGCAAAAAAAGGCTCGGAAATCTTCCGAGCCTTTAGGAGTGGGATAGGTGCCATTGATAAATGGCCTACAGACCTTGTAAATACTGGTTTTTTTAAATTCGATATTGAAAAATACCGTCAAAAATACCGCCATCAATGTG
>CAIPTD010000093.1 GCA_903867885.1 uncultured Ferrovum sp.
CCTAATAAACCATGTAATTTTCCAAGTTGTGCCCCTTCTTGAAACTGCTGTTCTTCCGTCAAATCTGGTCTTACAAGACGTTCAAAACGTCCTTTTTGAAAAGCCATGAACTCTGCTTTTTCTTTGCCAGTCAGGCTTCCAGCAATTTTATCAATCGATTCCCCATCCTTTACCTGAAGCACATTTTGGTTTTCTAACTCCTGAGACTGAATATCCAAAATATAGGGCATGGCATCAGACAATAAAGTGCTCGCTTGCTTGCCGAAAGGCTCTAATGAACCGAGCTGTTCAGATTCAGGGTCAGAAATCGCATCTGCCAACGCCCACCACTGAGTCCGCTCTAATTTAATGGCTTTGATTGCAAGTAAGGCATGATCAGCCAAGCGAAGAAGTCCGTCTGCGTCCTCTCCGTCTTTAGGGAAAAGTGATACACCCATGCTCATCCCTATCCCAATACGTTTACCTATAATGGGCTGAAAAGTTTGCGAGGTGCACTCTTTGAGGCGCTCAGTAATGACTTCAAGTTCTGATAGGGTATCTTCAGGATCTAGATTATTGAGCAATAGAACAAACTCATCTCCCCCCAAACGCGCCAGAAAATCATGACGTCGCATACGGCGTTGCATTCTTCCGGCATACGCTTTGAGAAGGTTGTCACCGGCATCATGACCCAAGTCATCATTGACAGACTTAAATCCATCCAAATCGATCATCCCTATCGCTAGGGCTCGGCCGTTCATTTCCGCACGTTTAATGGCATGAATTAACTCTTGTTCTAACGAACGGCGATTAGGCAAGCCTGTCAGAGCGTCATGCATTGACTCAAACTGCATTTTTTCTTCGGCTTTTCGACTTGCGGTGATATCACGCCATTGCAAAGTTAAAACAGACTCATCAGCGAGCTCATGATGAAACCGCGCTAAGGTAGCTTCAACCCAAATAGGCTTGCCTTCTGCGCAATGGCATAGCCACTCGAAGCGTTGCGGCTTTTCCAAAGTAACGCGTTCAATAAACTGCGCCAACCTGAGCCCAGAAGAACGCCCGTCAGCCTGTTCAGCAGGTGAAATTGCATCCACCGATGTGGGTAACAGTTCTGCTTTTGCGCGGTAACCTAAAACATTCACTGCGGCTTCATTGCAATCAATTAACTCTTGGTTGACCATGAGCCACATTGGGTCTAAAGCATGGCCATACAATTGCTGAAAAGCAGCACTACAAGGATGAGGGTTTTGCATCATTCAATTACTCATTGCATTGAAGATAATTCCGCGCGATGAGGCGGAGCGAGAAAACGTTCAAAAAAATTAGCGCTCGTTGCCTGACCAATTTCTTCTATAGAACAATCACGTAAACGTGCGATTTCTTCAGCCACATATCTGACCAAAGCAGGGTGATTGATCTTGCCACGTAATGGAACAGGCGCAAGGTAGGGGGAATCGGTCTCAATCAACATCGCACTCAAGGGGACACGCTGAGCCACTTCTTTCAAAGCAAGGGCATTTTTAAAAGTCACAATACCTGAAAAGGAAATCAAAAAACCCAAATCCATGGCTTGTTGTGCCACATCCCAACTCTCGGTAAAACAATGCATTACCCCACCTACTGCGTCAGCACCTTCTTCTTTAAGAATGCGAATAGTGTCTTCAGCCGCTGAGCGTGTGTGAATAATCAATGGTTTTTTTACTTCCTTAGCCGCACGAATATGAGTACGAAAACGCGCACGCTGCCAGTCCAGATTGCCTTCTAAACGGTAGTAATCCAAACCCGTCTCTCCAATTGCGACCACCTTGGGGTGCGCTGCCAAATCCACCAAGTCCTGAACGCTAGCTTCTTGCACATCTTCGTAATCAGGATGAATGCCCACTGACGCAAAAAGTTGAGGGGTAGAGGAAGCCACTTCTAAAACACCAGGCAGCCCCTGCAAGGTCACGGCAACACACAAGGCATGCGTGACCTGATGCGCTTGCATCTCATCCAGATAGCGCGCTAAAGACTCTCTTAATTCAGGAAAATCGAGATGGCAATGAGAATCTACAAACATTGAGTTTTTAATATTGAGGTAATGAGCACACTTAACTAAAATTTATAACAAAGTTTTATTGCAATACTGCGCAATATGCATTTAATAAATCGTCGCAAAACAACCTAGGGTTTACGGGCTGTTGCGATTGATAGCGGGCAATACGTAGTTTTTTTTCCCAATCCAACAGTTTACCAAGATGCACTTTATGGGCTAACGCGTTGATTTTAATCTCATACTCAGGGTTAAACCGAATGGGAGCATGGTTTATTTTTGCCAGCAAATCGTAGCACCAGCATTGCATCCATTCTGTCCACAACGCGACATTCTCTCGATTCACTTTTTCAGATAAACCATAAGGATCGCGCTCCAAGCTCGAGAGTTGCGCCATAAACTCCTTTCGAGCGAGTTGTTGGGTAGGGTCAGCAAGGGCCAAGGCTCGCAAAGGCCGTCCAGCAGCTTGATTCAGCACACTGTCGGGAGAGGATACCCCCTTATCTAAAAGCCATTGACGGGCATCTTCAATTGAAGGCAAAGGGACATTTACGGATAAACAGCGGCTGAGTATCGTTGCAGGCAGGCGTCGAGCATGACTGCTCACCAAGATAAAACGAGAACCCGCAGGCGGCTCTTCTAATGTTTTAAGCAGCGCATTCGCCGCTGCAATATTGAGCGCTTCAGCAGGTTCGATAAACAATACCCGAGCGCCGCCGCGATGCGTGGTGAGGGAAAAAAAACTTGCTAAGTTGCGAACAGAATCAATTCCAATCACCTCACTCGCACGTTTCTCAGATGCACTGTCTTCAAGCTCACTCCCAGCGCTTTCATCCTCAGCGCCCATTTCCTGCAAACGGGATGGGGTAGTCAGCCATCTAAAATCAGGGTGATTACCGGCATATAGCCACTCACAGGACTCACATTCCCCACAAGCACTGGCATCTTCCATGGGGTGCATACATAACAACGCGCTTGCAAGCGCTCTTCCCAAGGCTTGTTTACCAATGCCTTCATGGCCTAAGAGCAGAAAAGCGTGATGGTTAGATCCAAGGTCGGGTCGAAGCCTATTCCAGATTGCCGCTTGCCAGGGTAATCGGGACCAAGCTTTGCGTTTCATGCCTGAACACTGCGCTTCTTTAATATTTCCAGGACTTCCTCAATCCTTATCCATACCCTTTCTGGGGATTGGGCTGCATCTAAGACAAGAAATCGCTCTGGAAATTGTTGAGCGCGCTGCAAATAAGCGGCTCTAACCCGATCAAAAAAAGTGGTTTGCTCTAATTCAAAGCGATCACGATCACCTCTCCCTGATTGAAGTCGTTGGGCTGCGATTTCAGGTGAAAGATCAAACAGCAAAGTTAAATCAGGCTGAAGACCAGGATGCGTCCAAGACTCAAGGGCTTCAACCTTGCTCACCCCAAGCTCACGCCCTCCACCTTGATAAGCTACACTTGCATCTGAGAAACGATCAGAAACCACCCAATCGCCGCGCTTTAGCGCAGGAAGAATGACTTGATGGATATGTTCTGCTCTAGCTGCAAACATCATTAGTGCTTCAGTCTCAGCTTGCATAGGCGTATTAAGGACCAGAGTTCGCAATTGCTCACCCAGGGGAGTACCACCAGGCTCACGGGTATGAATCCACTTAAAACCCTGTTCCCCTATCCAACGATAAATGGCGGGCACATGCGTACTTTTCCCGGCGCCATCAATGCCTTCAAGACTGATAAAAGGAGCATGACATTGCTGACTCATTGTGAGGTACCGTTACTGTGACGAAGATACTGTTGAATCGCACGTTGATGATCAGCAAGATTATCTGAGAATTGGTGAAAGCCGTTACCCCGCGCCACAAAATAAAGAGCTTGAGTATTGGCGGGGTGAAGTACAGCATTTAAAGCATCACGGCTAATCAAACCAATTGGCGTAGGAGGAAGCCCCGATCGAGTGTAGGTATTCCAAGCAGTGTCATCCAGAATATCTTGGTGGTGGAGCTTGCCGTGATAACGATCCCCCATCCCATAAATAACGGTAGGGTCTGTTTGCAAACGCATACCGATTCTTAATCGATTAATGAACACCCCTGCTATGAAAGGCCTTTCTTGGCTTTGCGCCGTTTCACGCTCCACAATCGAAGCCATAATTAAGGCTTGATAAACCGTAGCAAAAGGAAGATCGCTTGCTCGCGTCTTCCAAGCTTTATCTAAATCATTTCTAAGTAAATGATAGGCACGCTCAAGTATCGTGACATCGCTAGTCCCACCCGAATAAAAATAAGTATCGGCTCGAAACAATCCCTCAGGAATCGCGTACTCTGCAGAAAGCGGCAAATCCACTTTAAGATAACGCAGCAGAGCTTGATCATCCATGCCTTGCAAGTCATGCTTCAGCGCAGATTCATCATTGAGTGTTGCTCTAATGTCTTTTAAGGTTAAACCTTCAATCAAAGTCACTTCATGCTGCTGAGCCGAACCTCTAAACAAAGTGACGTAAAGATCAAATGGCGTAACAGGTGCATCAAATACATAACTGCCAGCACGCAAACGACTACTCTGCGGACTAAGTCGGCCGAGCAAAGAAAACAGTGTAGGAAATTGCAACAATCCTTGCGCATTGAGATCGCGTGCCACTCCTTTCAGAGTGCGACCTGTACTTAATTCAAAACTGTAAGGGCTAGAGGGTAAAGGCTTCGCATCAAACAGCCAAAACCCGATTACAACAAAGCCACAAAGGACCACCAAGACAATACCTTGAATGATCCGAGGTACCCTCTTAGGTGATCTGCGGGCCATATACGCTTAAGTATAGCGCCGGAAAATTAAACTGCCGTTGGTGCCACCGAAGCCAAATGAATTTGACAAAACAGCATCAATCTTCATGGCCCTTGCAGTATGAGGAATGTAATCTAAGTCACAACCCTCACTGGCTTCATGCAAGTTAATGGTAGGAGGGGCTACTTGATGATGAATTGCGAGTACTGAAAACACAGCTTCAATTCCTCCTGCAGCACCCAGTAAATGTCCTGTCATGGATTTAGTAGAACTGACTGCCAAATGACGGGAATGATCACCAAAGCACGTTTTAATGGCAGTCGTCTCCGCCAAGTCCCCTAAGGGTGTAGACGTTCCATGTGCGTTGATATAGTCGATCTCGTCTACGTTAAGTCGCGCATTTTTTAAAGCAGCTTGCATGCTTCTCACCGCCCCATTGCCGTCTTCTGGGGGAGCGGTGATGTGATGCGCATCAGCACTCATTCCATAGCCTGAAAGCTCACAATAAATTTTTGCTCCACGTGCCTTGGCATGCTCCAGCTCTTCCAGAATCAATACTCCTGCCCCTTCCCCCATAACAAAACCATCACGATCCTTATCCCACGGACGACTTGCGCCCTCAGGGTCATCGTTACGGTTACTCAATGCACGTGCAGCGCCAAAGCCACCCAGCGCAATCTCTGTTACGGTTGATTCTGCACCCCCTGCAACCATCACATCAGCATCACCGTATTCAATTAATCGGCCGGCGTCACCAATACAGTGATTCCCTGTAGTACAGGCAGTGACAATAGAGAGATTTGGGCCTTTAAGGCCATACATGATCGATAAATTGCCTGAGATCATGTTGATAATACTTCCGGGAATAAAGAAGGGAGAAATCTTACGGGGACCTCCCTCCATCATGGCACCATGGGTATCAGCAATCATGGGTAGCCCGCCAATGCCAGAGCCCACTAAGGCGCCAATGCGCTCAGCATTCGCAGGCTGCGCTTCAATTCCAGCATCTTTTAGCGCTTCAATCGAAGCAGCCAAACCATAATGGATAAATACATCCATGCGACGTAATTCTTTTGCGGGTAGCACAGAGGCATCAAAATCCTTCACCTCTCCTACAATGCGAGAACCTAGACGAGAAGAGTCGAAACGAGTGATGGGTCCGATTCCAGATCGACCTGCAGTGATATTTTCCCATGCACGAGCTATGCCTGTACCAACAGGAGAAACAATACCAATACCGGTGACGACAACGCGGCGACGAGTCATAACTAAGGACTCCAGAAGGAAGCTACGCCCAGATCTCTGAGCAGCTTAATTGAGAGGTATCGCAAATGAGCCGGCGGCGTGAAGCCGCCGGAACGACTGACAACCCGGAAGTCTTAGGCCTTGAGATGGGCTTTGACGTAATCAACGGCTTGTTGAACGGTGGTCAGTTTTTCTGCGTCTTCGTCGGGGATTTCGCACTCGAACTTCTCTTCCAGTGCCATCACCAGCTCAACGGTATCGAGGGAGTCTGCACCCAAATCGTCAACGAATGAGGATTCGTTCTTGATATCCGCTTCTTTCACGCCGAGTTGTTCGGCAACGACCTTGCGGACGAGTTCTTCGATGTTTTCCATTCTTTCCCTAAGCCTTTCGTATTGTTGAATTGATGCTCAAAAAAGCGCCCTCAGTATACCAGATCAGAGACCTGATTAATCCATGAACATGCCACCGTTTACGTGCAGGGTGGTGCCCGTAATATACCCTGCTTCTCCAGAAGCTAAAAACCGCACTGCAGCAGAGACATCACCTACTTCACCCAATCTGCCCAACGGAATGCCTGCTAGTAAAGCTTCTTGCTGCTCCGGCGCTAAGCTCTTTGTCATATCTGTATCGATAAAACCCGGAGCTACGCAGTTAACTGTGATGTTGCGGCTACCGAGTTCACGGGCCAAAGCACGAGTAAACCCGCCCATGCCTGCCTTGGCGGCGGCGTAATTTGCTTGCCCCGCATTTCCGCTAGATCCCACCACAGAGCTGATATTAATAATTCGACCATACCGCGCTTTCATCATGTCGCGAACTACCGCACGCGCGAGAAGGAATACCGATTTGAGATTGGTATCGATGACGTCATCCCAATCCTCATCTTTCAAACGCATCAACAAGCCATCACGGGTAATACCGGCATTATTCACCAAGATATTTATCCCACCTTCTTTACCTCGCATCTCTTCAACAAATGCAAGAATCGAGGGAGCATCATTCACATTCAGTTTTGCCCCGCGTCCTTTCAATCCGGCATCCGCCAGATAGCGCGAGATCGCTTCAGCGCCAGTATCAGTGGTAGCCGTTCCCACCACTTGCGCGCCTGCTTGACCCAAAGACAACGCAATGGCCTGACCTATTCCTCGGCTTGCTCCAGTAACAAGAGCGATATGACCTTCTAAGTTCATAGTGTACTTCCTTGTAAAGTTGCCATCCATTGATCGATTGCAGCAAGATCATTGAGAGCAGATCCTGTCAGTCGCTCATCAATTCTTTTACACAACGGAGCCAACACTTTGCCAGGGCCGCATTCAGCAATCCCAGTGATGCCTTGATCAGCCATCAAACGCAAGGAGCCCACCCATCGCACTGGCATGAAAAGTTGTTGGGTTAGCGCAATCCTGATCGCCTTGGGATCCTGGTGCATTTGCATATCGCAATTATGCACAACAGGAATAATGGGGCTCTGAAAAGACAATGAAGACAACATTTGAGCTAACTGTTCCGAAGCACCGCGCATCAAAGCACAATGTGAAGGCACGCTCATTACCAAGGCAATCGCGCGTTTTGCGCCGCGGGCTTTTGCAGCTTCAATCCCGCGCAGAATGGCAGCTTTAGTTCCAGCAATCACCACCTGCCCTGGAGAATTAAAATTTGCAGCCTCTAAAACATCGCCCTGCGCAGCTTCAGCACACGCTGCTTCAACCTCACTGTCTTCCAGACCCAAGATCGCGGCCATACCCCCTGTCCCTTCGGGTACTGCTGCTTGCATCTGTTCGGCTCTAAATCGAGTGAGGTGCAGAGCATCTTTAAAGCTCAATGCACCTCCCGCGACCAAAGCAGCGTATTCCCCCAGACTATGGCCCGCCAACAGCGAAGGCATGGGTAAATTTTGAGATAAATAATAACGCCACACCGCAATGTCAGCCGTTAGCATCAAGGGCTGCGTGATCACTGTTTTCGCTAAATCATCCGCGTGACCATCCTTAGCCAAGCGCCAGTAATCTTCTTTAAGCGTATCTGCAGCTTCAACAAATGTTTGACGAATAATTTCATGATCGCCATAGCCTGCCATCATGCCAACTGATTGCGAGCCTTGACCGGGAAAAACAAATGCAAACTTCATATTCATTCCTTCACTAAAAACTGAACTGGATCAGAAAATGACTAAAGCAGAACCCCAAGTAAATCCCCCACCGACTGCAGTCAACAATAAACGCTGACCTGCTTGAACGCTTCCATTTCGAACAGCAACATCTAAAGCCAGAGGGACAGAAGCGGCTGAGGTATTGCCATGTTCTCCAACCGTAATGATTACCTTATTTTCAGGCAATCCTAATTTGCGAGCAGTAGACAGCAAGATTCGAATATTAGCTTGATGAGGGATCAACCAATCAATCTCATCGATAGAAAAATGATTCGCGGTCAATGCTTCACGACATACTTCGTCCAAGACTTTCACTGCAAACTTAAACACAGACTGCCCATCCATATGAATGAAAGGTGATGCTGTGGACATTGCCCCCTTCGATACATTCCCCGGCACACAGAGCATACCGGCATGACTGCCGTCTGCATGAAGGTGCGAGGAGAGAATACCTGGGTGATCAGACCGTGATAGCACCACAGCCCCAGCACCATCGCCGAATAGCACGCAAGTGGTTCTATCATTCCAATCTAGTAAGTTAGAGAGCGTATCCGCTCCAATCACGAGGGCATGACGAATACCCCCCGCGCGCATGAAGCGCTCCGCTGTGGCCAGTCCGTATAAGAACCCCGTACACACTGCCTGAATATCAAAAGCAATACTTCCACTCACCCCCAGAGCTGCCTGCACCAAACAGGCTGTGCTTGGAAAAACCATATCTGGTGTGGTGGTAGCGACAATAATTAAATCCAGATCTTTCGCTTCAATGCCGGCCGCCTCAAGAGCAATGCGCGCCGCGCGCGTTGCTAAAACCGAAGTGGTTTCACCTTCAGAAGCCAGGTAACGCTGTCGAATTCCAGTACGCTCACGAATCCACTCATCGCTCGTATCAACGGTTTTAGAGAGCTCTAGATTAGTGACGCAACGAACTGGCAATGCACTTCCCGTGCCCGTGATACGGATATGATTCATAGAAAATCCTTTGACTGAGGGTCTAGGACCGGCTCAGACGATATAAGCCCCAATGCAGCATTTGCTGAAGCCATATCGGAAGTAATGCGCTCAAGTAAACCACTAGAAGCAGTACGATAAGCGACTTCAAGTGCACATTTAAAAGCAAAGCGATCTGCTGATCCATGGCTTTTAATCACAATTCCCTTCAGGCCAAGAAGATTAGCACCGTTGTACTGACGGCCGTCTAAACGACGTTTGATTGCCTTCAAAACAGGCATTGCGAGCAGCGCCATCAGTTTAGAAATCACAGAGCGGCCAAATTCTTCTCTCAAAATCCCAGAAATCATTCTCGCCAAACCTTCACTGGTTTTGAGGGCAATATTCCCCACAAACCCATCACAAACAATGACATCTGCTTTATCTTTGAACAGATCATCGCCCTCAATATTGCCAATAAAATGAATGGGCGCAGCACTTAAAAGATCCCAAGCTTTTCGCACCACTTCACCGCCCTTGCCTTCTTCATGACCAATATTGAGCAAGCCCACGCGAGGTTGCGCTTTGTGGTCCACCGCCGAAGCAAGCAAGGAACCCATCACCCCAAACTGAAGAAGGTGCTCCGGAGTGCAATCTACATTCGCCCCAAGATCCAACATGTAGTTATGACCATATTGCGTAGGAATAATCGTAGCGATGGCAGGCCGATCGATACCGGGCAGCGTCTTCAACACAAACTTTGCAGTTGCCATGAGCGCTCCTGTATTTCCTGCGCTGATGCAACACTGTGCTGATCCCTCTTTGACGAGATTGATCGCTATGCGCATGGAAGATTTTTTCTTGTGCTTGAGTGCAAGCGCAGGGGCCTCATCCATGGCCACAAGCTCTTCGGCGTGAACGATTTCAATTCGATCAACAGAGGAAGAGGAATACTTGGAAAGTTCTTTCTTGATTTCGTCTTGCAGCCCAACGAACACGATGACAACGTCACCATGTATCTTCAAAAACTCAAGACAAGCAGGCACAGTCACTGAGGGACCGTGATCCCCTCCCATTACATCAACAGCCAGTTTGGTGTGCGCCAAAAGAGAACTGTAAGGGTATTGAGAGGGATGGAGAGACTTTAGTCGCCCTTGGTGCGAACGACCTTACGACCACGATAAAAGCCATTGGGGCTAATGTGGTGGCGCATGTGTGTTTCACCTGTCGTGGGCTCAGTAGCCAAGGGAACAGTGGTTAAGAAATCGTGTGAACGATGCATACCACGCTTGGACGGTGATTTTTTGTTCTGCTGAACAGCCATTTCAAAACTCCTTAAAAAAACATCAAAATTGCGCATTAAAGCAATGGAATGAAGTGAAGACTAAGAATTCCTTAACCTGCTTAACATCGCAAAGGGCGAAGGCTTTAATTCAAGCTCCCCCTCTTCTTCTTGTGCCCCAGAAGAGGCATGACAACTTTCTGAATCGTGTAAGGGCATCATGGGAAGCGCTAACAACAATTCTTCTTCTATGAGGGCAAAGGCATCCATCTCACCAGTTACCACCATACAGTCCACATCCTCTTCCTCGTCTTCTAAACTTGGAAGCGCATCTTCATCTTTAAACAAAGCAAAACGCCTTGTTTCATTTAATTCATACTCTAAAGGACCAAGGCAGCGCTGGCACTTCAATACCAAATTTGCCGAAAGCTCCAAAGCCAAGCTGATCCTGTGATTGAGATCGCGTGATGCTGATAGATTCCAATGTACTTCACCCACACTGTCTGACAAACGATCTGATAAGGTCGCAAACTGCGCGACAGGCGAGATTCGCTTCATGGCGTCGCCGCTACGAATCAAATGCTCTGGATCGAAGAGATTCTGCTCAAACATAAGCCCTCTAATATACCGCGGTTTAACGCATAATGTCAAAAATAGTACACCAATTCAATCAGTTCAATGGGTTCAGGGCATTAAACTGCTATGCTTAGAGGATGATCCCGTCACTTATCCTCGCATCTAGCTCTACCTATCGAGCCGAACTGCTGCAAAGGCTTGGTATTCCTTTCATTCAAGATCGGCCTGATGTAGATGAGTCTGCTCTAAACAATGAAACACCTCGCGAAACCGCTTTACGCCTAGCTGAAACCAAAGCAAGACATGTTGCAGACCGGCACCCCGGGTCAGTGATCATTGGAAGCGATCAGTTAGCCAGCTTGAATGGAGAAGCCCTAGGCAAGCCCGGAACCTTACAAAACGCGCAAACTCAATTAGGGCGATTGAGCGGGCAAGTTGTCACGTTCCACACTGCAATTTGCGTTCTAGATACCCGCAGTGGACAGCGTCACCTGCATGAAGTGCCTTGCGAGGTTTTATATCGCGAACTCACCGCCCATCAAATCGAATCATACTTAACACAAGAACCTGCTTTTGATTGCGCCGGAGCTGCGCGTATTGAAGCCCTGGGCATTAGCCTTACCCGCTATGTTCGCTGCGATGACCCCACCGCCCTAATAGGCCTCCCTTTAATCACCGTAGTTGATTTACTTAAGCAGTGTGGGATAGCCATTCCATGAGCGGCCTCGGAAAACTTCACCTTATCCCCGTTCCCATTGATGAGAACTACGAGGCCCAAGATCTAATCAATATCATTCCTCCACGCACTTTAACAGCTGCGCGTTCCCTGACACACTTTGTAGCGGAAAACGCAAAATCAGCCCGCCATGCGCTCAAAGCAATGGCGCACCCAGTTGCAATGCAAAGCATCACCATCCAAGAGCTTCCTGTCAGAAAAGGGATCGAACCCTTAAGCGAAGGTGAACGCACTGTGCTCCTCTCCCCCCTGCTCGCAGGTCATTCTGTTGGGGTGCTATCTGAGTCTGGATGCCCCGGCATTGCAGATCCTGGCGCTGAACTTGCTGCCTGGGCTCACGCAAAAGGGATACAAGTGATCGGTCACGTAGGCCCATCTAGCTTACTTTTAGCGCTCATGGCATCAGGCTTACAGGGGCAGCGATTTGCATTTAATGGCTATCTACCAGTACAAACTGAAGACCGAACCCAAGCATTAAGGCACTTAGAAATGCGCTCGGCTAAAGAGGGAATGACCCAGCTTTTTATCGAGACACCGTATCGCAATGAGGCGATGCTCACTACCTTGATGCATACCCTCAATGATCAGACCAAGCTTACGATTGCTTCACATTTAACCTCAGCAGGAGAGGTTCTTCGCACGCAAACCATTGAGCAATGGAAGGCAGCACCGCTTGTACTTGAACGCGTACCAACCGTGTTTGCCATGCTAGCTGAACCAGTTTTGCCTGCCAGCAACGCCCACCCCAAGAATACTCAGGGCAAGCGTCAATTCAACTCAAAAAAACCGCCTATTGCAAACCGAAATAAGAACGGGTAAGCCAAGTTCCTGCAGCTTCTGTGGCGCCGGCACCAATTTTCTTGGCCAAGCGTTCAGCAATATTATCTTTAGTGCTGTAGTCCACAATTTCAGGGGCCTTAATCACTTCGCGAGCAACATATTCTGCACTGCCCATGGCATCTGCCAAGCCCAACTTCACCCCTTCTTCACCGCTCCACACTAAGCCTGAGAACATATCGGGTGTTTCGTGTAAACGATCACCGCGGCCCATTTTCACAACCGAAATAAATTGTTGATGAACCTGATCCAGCATGGCTTGCGCTTGCTGAACATGTTCAGGTTTAGAAGGTGAAAAAGGATCAAGAAAATTTTTGTTATCACCCGCATGCAATGCCCGACGCTCGACTCCCAGTTTTTCCATTAATCCAGTGAAACCAAAACCATCCATAATCACACCTATGGAACCAATCAAACTTGCCTTATCTACAAAAATTTTATCGGCTGCTACTGCAACATAGTAGCCGCCAGATGCACAAATATCGGTCACAACAACATAAAGGGGAATAGTGGGATGCAGTTTGCGTAAACGCCTTATTTCATCATTCATGTAACCTGCTTGAACGGGGCTACCGCCGGGGCTATTGATACGCAGGATCACGCCAACTGTGTTCTTGTCTTTAAAGGCCTGCTGCAGTGAAGCATTAATCTTTTCTGCAGAAGCCCCCCCGTCTGAATCAATCACCCCTTTCAAATCGATTAATGCAGAATGAGGCCCGGAGCTTTGCATACCATCACCACTTGCAAACCAACCTGAGACCGCAAATAAGGTCAGGAACAAATATAAAAAAATCAGGCCCTTAAAAAAATTTCCCCACTTTCTCGAGCGACGCTGCTCAGTTAATGTTGCGTGGAGTAACTTTTCTAATGCTTCTCGTTCCCACGCATCTGGCGTTGAGTCAGCCGGCTTAAAATCAGTCATTGGTCAATCCTTTTAGTGTGCTCGCCATAGATTCATACATCGGTTAATTTTACGCTGCCATCCACCTCAACAACCGGAATAAATTGCAAGCTAGCTCCCTTGCAGGGGCCCATCACGCACAAACCAGTTGTGGGTTGAAATAAGGCGCCATGCGTCGCGCATATTAAAAACTCCCCATCACCGTCTAAAACCTCACCCGGCTCCCAATCCAACTCTGTCCCACGATGTGGGCAACGATTTTGGTAGGCGTAAACTTTTCCTTCATAGCGGATCACAAAAGCAGGTAGCGCCAAGGATGAATGTTCAAAACGAACAGACAACCCTTTTTCTTTCAAGGCATCAGACGAACAAATACGATCAGTCATAAAAAAAACTACCTGCAGGTAAGTAAATTATCGGAATTGTAAATCTGTCATAGGGGTTTGAGTGTATCCAAAAAAAGTGCCAGTTCTTCCGGAAGCGGGCTTTCAACTTTCACTCTTAAACCTGTAACGGGATGCTCAAACTCAAGTTGTGCTGCATGCAAAAACATTCTGCGTAGTCCTGATTTTGATAATTCCTTATTCCAGGCAAAATCCCCGTACTTATCATCCCCCGCAATAGGATGACCTAGATGGCACAAATGCACACGAATTTGATGGGTCCGGCCCGTAAGGAGTTGCGCTTCTAGCAATGTGGCGAATTGAAACTGTCGGTGGCGGTGAAAAATAGTCTCTGCTGTTTGCCCTTCGGGATCCACCACTACCCGACGATCCCCCTCTGCCGTCGTGTACTTATACAAGGGCGCTTTGACCTTACGTTTAACATCCTTAAATTGCCCTTGAACCAAGGCGAAATAACGCTTATCAGTAGACCCTGCGCGCAATTGATCATGCAAATGCACCAAGGCACTCCTTTTTTTTGCGATCACTAAAACCCCTGAAGTTTCACGATCAAGCCTATGAACGAGTTCCAGAAATTTGGCTTGGGGGCGCTCCGCACGAAGGCGTTCAATCACCCCTGAACTCACCCCGCTGCCGCCGTGAACAGCCACTCCGGCAGGCTTATCAATCACCAGCAAACCCTCATCCTCAAATAAGGCGCGACGCGATAAGCCTGTACTAGAAGGCGCGACTGAAACCTCCGAGAATGCGATTCGAACAGGAGGGATTCTTATCTTATCTCCTGCGATTAACTTGTAAGTCGCATCAATTCTCTTACTATTTACACGCACTTCACCGCTGCGCAGAATACGATAGACGTGCGACTTTGGAACGCCCTTTAAAATCCGCATCAAGAAGTTATCAATTCTCTGGCCTGCGTGCTCCTCATCTACCTCTGCCCAAACTACTGCTGGGGGATCTGCACGTTGGCCTTTGCCTAAGTCTTTCATATGTCTTATGATATAGGGACTTGGAAGTAATTGGGCTAACCTGACCAGTGTCATGGTTTAACCACCGAACGGCGCCATTGGCCCGTGGTACTTCCAGTGGGCTGCGCGCCCTTATCCCGGTTATCTCGCTCACCGTAAAAGTAGCGATGGTAGTAGAAATGCGCGCCACTGGCACCCAGACACATGAGCACGACGCCCCAAAGAGGCGGCGTGCAGTCTTAGAAGAATATGAAAACCGGCTTTTGCCATTCGACTTTTTGCGATCAACCGAAAGGTCTTATAACACCGCCCCGACGATTGTCCGGGTTGGTGGGTGTACGTTAGTACCGGTCATTCAGTTCCCGCTATCAGGCGCGCGGGAGGATTTGCATGAAACGCATGCTGTTTAATGCGACACATCAAGAAGAATTACGTGTCGCTATCGTAGATGGTCAGAAATTAATAGATTTAGATATCGAGTATTCTGGCCGTGAACAAAAGAAAGGTAATATTTACAAAGCGGTCATCACCCGCATCGAACCCGCACTGGAAGCAGCGTTTGTTGATTATGGCAACGAGCGACACGGCTTCCTTCCTTTCAAAGAAATCGCCAAAAGCTATCTTCAAGATGAAGACGGCGAATTTAATCG
>CAIPTD010000094.1 GCA_903867885.1 uncultured Ferrovum sp.
ACCCTGTTTAGCTACGGTAATTTCAACACGCTGACCGCTCTCTAAACGATGATGTAAAGGGACCATCGCGCCATCCACCCGCGCTCCGCGGCAACGATGCCCTAAGTCGGTATGCACATGATAAGCAAAATCAACTGGGGTTGATCCTGCGGGCAAATCAATCACCCGACCTTGGGGTGTGAATACATAGATCGTGTCATCTTTAGGACCGCTCACTTCACCGCCGGTGACCTCGCGGCTCCAATCCAGCATTTGGCGCAACCACACTACGCGCTCATCAAAACGCCGATCGGATTTAGTCCCCTCTTTGTAACGCCAGTGCGCTGCAACCCCCAGTTCAGATTCTTGATGCATCTCTTGGGTTCGGATTTGAATCTCAAGCGGTTTCTGTTCAGGCCCTAACACTGCGGTATGCAAGGAGCGATAAAAATTTCCTTTGGGCTGCGCAATGTAATCATCGAACTCCCCGGGGATAGGTGTCCATTTATCATGAACGACACCGAGCACGACATAGCAATCATCAATGGTATCCACTACAACACGAACCGCCCTGACGTCCATCAATTGGGAAAACGACAAACCTTTCAGCTTCATCTTTTTCCAAATGCTATAGATATGCTTGGGACGACCCTGAACCTCTCCTTGAATACCCAAGCCCGCTAACTCACCGCGTAACTCTGCGATCACAGCCTCAATCCAACGTTCGCGGTCTGAACGACGTTCATCCAGCAGACCTGCAATTTCTTTGTAGGTCTGTGGTTCAAGAAAGCGGAAAGATAAATCCTCTAATTCCCATTTAATCTGCCAAACCCCAATACGGTTGGCGAGTGGGGCGTGCAGTACTAAGGTTTGTCGGGCAAGTGGTTCTTTAATCTCTGCCGAATTGGCTTGATTTGCTTGGCGCAAATTATCAAGGCGTTCTGCAAGTAACACCACTACCGACCTTACATCCTGGGCCAAAGTGAGCATCAGTTTACGTACCGCTTCATCGTTATTTTTAGCCGAAGCGTCCTCACCCAGGCTTTCAAAGCCGGATATACGCGCTAATACTTTATCGCCTTTATCAAGATCTGCGAGCATCGCTGCTACATCTTCGGGCAAGGTTTTTACAATGGCTAGAGGCCGCAAATCCTCCCAGGGCACACTTCGCAATAGAGCAACTGCAACACATGCGGGATGCGCGCCAATTTCAGCCAGCATGAATGCCACGCGCCAAGCGTGCTCAGCACGCGATGAGAGTTGGATAGAAAACCGTTCTTGAAACCAGCGCTGGCATACCTCCACCCAATGCCTATCGGGGTCAACACTCAACCCAGTAGGGTCCAAGAACGCTTGCAAAAGATCACGCGTCAGAGGAGTTTGGACCCCTGCGGGCGCTTCTTGGTCAGAAAGCCTTGATACCATTTGGGAAGCAATCCTCTTTCTTTAGCGAACCTAATAAGCTACAAGCATACTAGACTAAGCTGCGTTCATACCACGCACCAAAAGCGAGCACACGCATGTGCACCCGCACAAAAGCTTTACGCATTAGTGAGGCATCATTTGAATGACGGAAATCTTTCTTCTCCCTCAACACCCTCAAAAAAACAAACAAGGCCTTGGTTTTGTTGAAATTAAACATTTCAATCAGGTATTTGCCAAAATATGGCACATAGTTTGCTTGATCTAATATACAACTATCACTAGAACTTCGGTAATCCAGCTAGACGAAGATCAAAGATGAACGCTGCAGTGGAGAGATCAAGGGCATGGCTTACGATGAACTGCACGGTGCTGATGGCACCACACACCCAGCTTACTGGGCTTATACCGAGTGGTTGGCCGAAGTGCCACCTGAAATGCTACAGCAGAAGCGTTTAGAAGCGGATCTTCTATTTAGGCGGCTTGGGATCACTTTTGCCGTTTACGGAGATGAAAGTGGCGTAGAGCGTGCCATTCCCTTCGATATCATTCCCCGCATCATTTCAGCTAAAGCTTGGGAAACGGTAGGCAAAGGCTGCATTCAACGCGTCAAAGCCCTGAATATGTTTTTGCAAGACGTTTATCACAATCAAGACATCGTGAAAGCTGGAATTATTCCGGAAGAACAAATTCTCAGTAACCCTGCCTATCGCCCCGAAATGAAAGGCATTGATTTACCGGGAAATGTCTACGCGCATGTAGCAGGCGTTGATGTCGTTAAGGTCAGCGATGAAGAGTTTTATGTTTTAGAAGATAACCTGCGCACCCCATCAGGTGTGAGCTATATGCTGGAAAACAGACGCATGATGATGCGATTGTTTCCTGACCTGTTCTCCAAGATACAAGTTGCACCCGTAGAACATTATTCCGACATGCTGCTTAAAAGCTTACAGGCAGTGGCCCCCGCCTCTAGTTCCAGCATGCCCGTTGCCGTTCTCCTCACCCCAGGTGCCTTTAATAGTGCCTATTTTGAGCATGCTTTCTTAGCTCAGCAGATGGGTATTGAGCTCGTTGAAGGTCAGGATTTATTCGTTAAGAACGCTGTGGTGTACATGCGTACCACTGAAGGCCCGCAGCGCGTGGATGTCATTTATCGCAGACTGGATGATGACTTCCTTGATCCTTTAGCCTTTCGTTCAGACTCCATGCTCGGTGTGGCAGGACTGCTAAGCGCCTGTAAAGCGGGTAATGTAACGCTAGCGAATGCCATCGGAACAGGTGTTGCTGATGATAAATCCACGTATGTTTATGTGCCCGATATGATTCGCTTTTATCTCAGCGAAGAACCCATTCTTTCAAACGTACCCACCTTTAGACTCTC
>CAIPTD010000095.1 GCA_903867885.1 uncultured Ferrovum sp.
AATCATTCGCCTTGCCACACCGCCGTGAGTCAGAAAGTTACCTGCCAGAATGAAAAAGGGCACGGCCATGATTTCCCATTTCTCAATTCCGGTAAACAGCTTAAGCGCAACCGACTCCATGGGAACTTGCGTCATCGTGACGATGAAGGTCAGAACCGTCAGACCCAGCGAGATGCTGATCGGCATGCCGGTCAACATCAAGGCTAACAACAAACTAAAAATAATGAGCGCGTTCAAGGCCTAGTGAACCTTAGTTCCAGAAGGCGCTTCATGGAGTCCTTCAACATGGGCGTGGTTATAACTGGGAAGTGATCCAGTGTGATAGAAGCTCCAGGCATTTTGTAAAAAGCGATAGCACATGAGCCCAGAGCCCAAAGGAATCGCTGAATACACCATCCAAGTGGGCCACTCTAAATCCGGAGTGGTGGGGCCCTCGGGAAGAATGCCAAAAGGCTGATGGGTCAGTTCAAGCCACGCGTGGTGCGCGCCGTTTTGCCAAACAAAGTGTGCGCCAAGGGTGGCAATACAGCCTGTAAAAAATGCACCCGCCATGAGGGAAAATAGAATGAAAAGGTTACGTTTTTTTTGATCAAACTGTTTAACCAACACATCCACCCCTACGTGAATGCCCGTTCTTACCCCATAGGCCGCTCCAAACTTGGCCATCCAAACAAACATGATGATGCACAGTTCTTGTGACCAACTGAAGTTTAGGCTCAGCATGAAGTCCTGCACATAGGGGATGGGCAGCCCGCAAAGATAACGGTGCACCACGGCAGTAAAAATCAACAGCGTGGCGCCCGCCATCAGGAAGGAAATAAAGATTTCCTCAAAACGATTAAGAAAGCGATTCAGTAAGTTCACTTTAAAGAGATCCAGCGGAGTTCTTATAGTCCGTTCGGATCGAACTTGGTTTCGCGATACACTTCTTGAATGATGTCTTTGCCGATCCTTGATTCCATTTTTTGATGAACCGGAATCAAGGCTTTCTTAAATGCCATACGTTCTTCTTTGCTGAGCACGGTGATCTGCGTTTTGCCGCTCTTACGAATCAGTTCCAGATCTGCATCGTTTTGTTTTTCTGCTGTAGTGTTAGCTTGCAAAGTTGCGTCTTTCATCGCGTGTTCTATCTGGCCGCGAATATCGGCAGGTAAACCGTCCCAGAAAGGCTTGTTTACGATCACTGCGTAACCTAAGTAACCGTGGCGGGTTAGGCTGAGATATTTTTGTACCTCATGCATTTTTTGAGTGTAAACATTAGAGATAGGATTCTCAGTGCCATCTACGACGCCAGTTTGCAAGGATTGGTAAACCTCAGAAAAGGGAATCACTTGAGGAAGTGAACCTAGGGTGCGCATTTGTTCCTCTAAAACTTTAGAAGATTGAATACGCATTTTCTTGCCCTTAAGATCTGCGGGGGTGCGAATGGGGGTATTGGCCGAGAATGATTTAAAACCGTTGTCCCAGAAAGCGAGTCCCTTAATCCCTTTGGCATCAAGCTTATTAATAAGTAGTTTTCCAACAGGACCTTGTGTAACGGTATGCAAGTCATCGTAGTCATCAAAGATGAAAGGCAGGTCAAATACTTCAAATTCTTTGACACCTAAAGGGCCAAATTTGGCAAGCGAAGGCGCCAACATTTGAACTGCACCAAGTTGCAGGGCTTCCATTTCCTCTTTGTCTTTGTAGAGAGTGGAGTTGGGGTATACCTCTACCTTGACTTTGCCACCGGTGTATTCATTGACTTTCTGAGCAAAGAGATCGGCTGCTTGGCCCTTGGGAGTGTCGCGCGCCACGACGTGGCTAAATTTAATGGTGATCACGTCAGCAGCCAGGCTTACTCCTCCCATACTAATGAGCAGAAGTCCTACGAATGCTGCACTTACGCGTGAAACAATGAACTGAGTAGACATCTGACATCCCCCTTCGTTTTTTATTGATAAGAGTATAGCTTGCATTTCAGTCATGTTAAGGCATTAAGAGAAAACTTTTAACAGAAACCCCTTTATTGCTTTGAGTTCTTCCATGGCAACTGAATGCGCCATGGGGTAGGTGAGCCACTGAACCTCATAGTGATTCGCTTTTAGAGCCTGCATGGAGCGTTCGGCCAATGAAAGTGAAACCACCTGATCTTGCGTGCCGTGCGCCATCAGAACAGGAATAGCTTGATTGGCGCTGTGAGCTTCTGCAGAAATGGCTTCGGGCATAGCAAAATAAGTCGAGAGCGCCATGATCCCGCCCAGTGCCTCGGGGTAGCGTAATCCTGCGTGAAGCGCAATGACGCCCCCTTGGGAGAAGCCTGCTAGTACGATGTTGTGGGACGCAATGCCACGTGTACGTTCATTGGCGATGAGGGCGTTCAGTAGGTCTGCAGATTTTCGCACACCTGGCTCATCGGTTTTACGCTCTAACCCATCTAAGGCAATGTCGTACCAAGCGCGCATCACAGCCCCGCCGTTGACGGTCACGGCTTGCTTGGGGGCATGCGGAAAAATAAAGCGAATGGCAAGCTCTTCAGGAAGCCCCAGTTCATGAACAATCGGAACAAAGTCCCAGCCATCTGCACCTAGACCGTGCAGCCAGATAACACTTTTAGTGGGGTTGAGGCCGGTAGAAAACTCCAGGCAAGGTAACAATGCTTGACGCATCAGAGGAATCCTTTAAAGGTGGGAGATGGGTTTGTTTGTCATGCGGTTCGTATTTTAAGTTTCGCGCACGAATTGCAATCGTAAAGTTCACTGTCCTGTTGATGCCGCCCGTTCAGGGCGCCTTGCTGTCTTGGGGCGAAAGGCATCAATCCGCTCTTTATGTGTTTCTAAATAGGGGCCACCGATCAGATCAACACAATAAGGAACAGCAGCAAATACGCCATCCAGTGTTTCTTTAATAGCTTTGGGTTGACCGGGTAAATTAATAATCAAACTTTTGTTGCGAATCACACCCACTTGCCGCGAAAGAATGGCCGTGGGGACAAATTGCAAACTTACCGCACGCATTTGTTCACCAAAACCAGGCAGTACTTTATCTGCGACCGCAAGGGTGGCTTCAGGGGTGACATCGCGCGGGGCCGGTCCGGTCCCACCTGTGGTGAGAATGAGACAGCATTGCTCTTGATCCGCAAGTTCCCGCAGGGTGGCTTCGATACCAGCTTGCTCATCGGGAATCAGTCGGGTCACAAAGGATACGGGGTTCCAGAGT
>CAIPTD010000096.1 GCA_903867885.1 uncultured Ferrovum sp.
ACCCGGGTGCTTGCCCACAGATTGCTAGTGCGCGCGTCCCACGCGGACGTACCTGAGGCGATCGGCCGGCGCCCACCTAATTTAGGTTTGGGTTCAAGATGCGGGTCTTAACGGCACTGTCGGGGGACACCCCACTTTCATCATGGAAGTTTTTCTGCATGGCCTATTGGCTAATGAAATCTGAACCCAGCGAGGTGAGTATTGATGATCTCGCTGCCTTACCTGATCAAACCGTCGGTTGGTATGGCGTGCGTAATTATCAAGCGCGTAATTTTATGCGTGACCAAATGCGCCCCGGTGATGGGGTGTTGTTTTATCACTCCAGTTGCGCAGAACCTGGTGTGGCTGGGCTCGCTGAGGTGGTAGGCGCCCCTTATCCAGATCCAACTCAGTTCGAAACTGAAGGTAAGTATTTTGATGAAAAAGCAACGGCAGAAGTGCCGCGTTGGTATCAGGTGGATGTAAAGTTGGTGAAGAAAACGCGCTTGTTAACGCTTTTAGAAATACGCGCCCATCCCGATTTGCAAGAGATGAGAATCTTGGCTAAAGGTAATCGTCTTTCTATTACCCCTGTGAGTCCAGCAGAGTGGCGATCCATACAAAAACTGCTTAAATCTTGATGGATTTCACTTTGCTGCTCCTGTATTTCCCCATGGGGGCCTTGGTGGGCTTCATTGCAGGCTTACTAGGTGTTGGGGGTGGGGCAATACTGGTGCCAGCGTTTTTGCTTGTTGCCCAGGCCGAAAGCTTTCCTTCAGAACACGCCATGCATATGGCTTTGGGTACCTCATTAGCTTGCATTCTGGCAAGTAGTTTTTCGAGTGCGCGAACCCATCTTAAAAAAGGTGCAGTCCACCTGGGCGTGGTTAAAGGGATGGCCCCTGCCATTTTTGTGGGAAGCCTAGCAGGAACCTTTCTGGCAGCGCGCTTGCCTGCTGCACCTTTAAAATGGTTGTTTTTAAGCTTTTTGGCTTATGTAGCGCAGGATTTATTGCGAAAGCCCAAGCCGCTTGCTCATGCTCATTTACCAGGCGCTAGAGGTTTATCCTTGATGGGCGCGATGATCGGTGGTTTTTCCAGTTTAGTAGGAATCGGTGGTGCATCATTGTCGGTGGCTTTTCTAGTTTGGTGCAGCGTGGGTATGCATGAGGCCATAGGTACATCCGCTGCTCTAGGCGTCATGATTTCTCTAGCAGGTACCATCGGCTACATAGTAAACGGATGGGGCATTCCGCATTTACCTTTGGGTAGTTTAGGTTTTGTTTACGTACCCGCTTTTCTTGGTGTGACGTTAACCAGTTATTTCATCGCTCCTTATGGAGCTAGAGCCGCACATAAGCTTCCGGTTCAAACCTTAAGGCGCGTCTTTGCCCTTTTTCTTTTGGTCGTTTCTATACGCATGGCGGCAGCCCAGCTTGGCTGGTAAACCTGGGCTAAAAAAAGCACCATTTGATGGGGCGGGCTAGGTCGGGGATAATGCTCCTCTTCCGCCTGTTTAGGTTCTTTTCCAAGCCATGACTGCTGCTGCTTCCCCTAAAGATCTCGCCAACGCACTTCGCGTTCTTGCCATCGATGCTGTTCAAAAAGCCAACTCGGGTCATCCCGGAATGCCAATGGGTATGGCAGAAATAGCTGAAGCGCTTTGGAATCGCCATCTCAAGCACCACCCGCACAACCCTCATTGGGTAGATCGCGACCGATTCGTGTTGTCGAATGGACATGGGTCGATGTTGCTGTATGGTCTGTTGCATCTTACGGGCTACGACCTAACCCTAGATGACCTCAAGGCTTTCCGACAGATGCATTCACGCACGCCTGGCCACCCTGAGTATGCAATCACGCCTGGCGTTGAAACCACCACCGGCCCTTTGGGGCAGGGTATCGCCAATGCGGTCGGAATGGCTATTGCTGAGCGCATTCTTGCGGCGGAATTCAACCGACCCGGTCACGCCATTGTTGATCACCATACTTATGTATTCCTGGGTGATGGCTGTTTGATGGAAGGCATTTCACATGAAGTTTGTTCATTAGCAGGGACTTTAAAACTATCTAAGCTCATTGCCTTGTATGACGATAACGCCATTTCAATTGATGGTAATGTCGCGGGTTGGTTTGGGGATGACACTCCCGCACGTTTTCGTGCCTATGGTTGGAATGTAATTACACCTATAGATGGCCATGATGCTGATGCAGTGAGTGTGGCTATTGAAATGGCTAAGCATGCTGATAAGCCCACTTTGATCTGCTGCAAAACTAAAATAGGTAAAGGATCGCCCGCCAAAGAAGGTTCAGCTGATGCTCATGGCTCACCCTTAGGCGATAAAGAAATTGCGGCTACGCGCGAAGCACTAGGTTGGAAGTGGGGACCTTTTGAGATTCCAGATGATATTCGTCAGGCTTGGGATGCCAATGCTCGAGGAGCAAAGCTAGAAGCTGAGTGGGATGCCCGATTCACTGAGTATCAAAAATCTTTTCCTGATCTGGCCAAAGAATTTCAACGAAGAACAACGGGAGACTTGCCTGCGCATTGGGAAGAGGCGGTTGTCTCTCTAGACGCTAAGGTACGAGAAAAAGCCGAAACGATTGCGACCCGAAAAGCCTCCCAGAATGCGATTGCCGCCATGGCTTCTGTATTGCCAGAACTGGTAGGGGGATCTGCTGACTTGACCGCTTCTAACCTCACTAACTGGCCCGGAATGAAAGTGTTTACGGCTGCAGAAGGGGGTAATTATATTAACTATGGTGTTCGAGAGTTCGGGATGAGCGCCATTCTGAATGGTATGGCTCTGCATAGTGGGTTGATTCCTTTTGCGGGCACATTCTTGACCTTCTCCGACTATGCTCGTAACGCACTTCGGATGGCCGCCTTGATGAAGTTAGGGGTGGTGTTTGTTTATACCCATGACTCCATTGGTTTAGGGGAAGATGGTCCAACGCATCAACCTATTGAGCATGTATCCAGTTTGAGAGCGATGCCCGGTTTAGATGTATGGCGCCCTGCGGATACCTTAGAAAGCGCATACGCTTGGATATGCGCAGTTGAGCGCAACAATGGCCCCAGCGCGCTCATTTTCAGTCGTCAAAACCTGCCTTTTTTGAAAGAGAGCGAAAGAACTGGCAAAGATATTCGTCGGGGAGGCTATATCGTTCGCGATAGCGGAGATGAACCTGAAGCGATCTTAATTGCAACCGGATCTGAAGTTACGCTGGCTCTTCAAGCCCAAGACATGTTGGCCTCTCAAGGGGTGGATGTGCGGGTTGTATCTATGCCTAGTACCGAAGTGTTTGATCGTCAGGATGCCGCGTGGCAGGAGCATGTTTTGCCCAACGAATTGCCCCGTGTCGCAGTTGAAGCGGGGATCAGCGACTTTTGGCGCAAGTACGTGGGGCTAGATGGCAAAGTTATTGGAATTGACGTTTACGGTGAGTCAGCGCCTGCTGGCGAGTTGTTTAAACATTTTGGTTTTACAGCAGAGCGCGTAGCAGAAGCTGTTCGCGCTGTTTTATCCTGAGGGGAAAATATGACTATCAAAGTCGCAATCAACGGCTATGGCCGCATCGGCCGCAATATATTGCGGGCACTCTACGAGTCTGGCCGTCAAAACCAGATTCAAATCGTAGCAATCAACGATCTCGGAAGCCCTGAAACCAACGCCCATTTAACCCGTTACGATACTGCTCACGGCCGCTTCAATTTTCCTGTTGCCGTTGAAGGCGGTGATTTAGTGGTTGCAGGTGACCGCATTAAAGTGTTTGCTGTTCGCAATCCCGCTGAGTTGCCATGGGGTGATCTTGGTGTGGATGTGGTACTCGAGTGCACCGGCTTGTTTACCTCAAAAGAAAAAGCTTCAGCGCATCTCTCAGCAGGCGCCAAAAAAGTTTTGATCTCAGCCCCAGGCGGAAAAGACGTTGATGCAACAGTGGTATTTGGGGTGAATCATTCAGTGCTCAAAGCTTCACACACAGTCGTTTCTAACGCCTCTTGTACAACTAACTGTTTGGCCCCATTGGTTCAGCCTTTGCATCGTGAATTGGGTGTATTGAAAGGTCTGATGACCACGGTGCACTCCTACACCAATGATCAAGTGTTAACCGATGTGTATCACTCTGATTTGCACCGGGCCCGTTCTGCAACTCAGTCCATGATTCCAACCAAGACAGGCGCTGCAGCAGCGGTAGGTCTGGTTTTGCCAGAGTTAAACGGCAAGCTGGATGGTTTTGCGGTCCGTGTTCCGACGATCAACGTCTCTTTGGTGGATCTCACATTTGAAGCAGGGCGGCCCACCACAGTGGAAGAGGTGAACGCCATTATGAAGGCCGCTTCTGAAAGTACAGCATTGAAAGGAATATTGAATTACAACACAGCGCCTTTAGTTTCTGTTGATTTTAACCATGACCCCGCTTCTAGTACCTTTGATGCAGGTCTTACCAAAGTATCAGAGGGCAATTTGGTTAAAGTGTTGTCTTGGTATGACAACGAGTGGGGTTTCAGCAATCGCATGCTGGATACCACTGCAGCTTGGATGGCAGCGAGTTAACAATATGGAGTTTTTGCGCCTCACTGAACTCGCGCTTTCTGGTCAGCGCGTTTTGATTCGCGCTGATTTGAACGTTCCGCTTGATCATGGTCAGATAACGGATGACACGCGCATAAAGGCTAGCCTCCCTGCGATTCAACATGCAATCTCAGGGGGTGCTGCAGTGCTTTTGATGTCGCACTTGGGTCGGCCCACCGAAGGTAGCTTTGATCCGGCCTTATCATTAGCGCCGGTTGCGCATCGTTTATCAGAGTTATTAAATGGCCCGGTGTATTTGCACCAAGGCGAACTGGATACAGCGCGTGCATATCCTGGCCAAGTGGTGATGCTAGAAAATGTTCGCTTTCGTGTAGGCGAGAAAAAAGATGCTGAGGCTTTGGCAAAAACCTATGCGGGTTTGTGCGATATTTTTGTTATGGATGCTTTCGGGACAGCCCACAGAGCAGAGGCTTCAACTCATGGTGTGGGGCTATATGCCCCTATCTCTTGTGCAGGTCCTTTGTTGGCGAATGAATTAGATGCGCTTGAGCGCGCGCTGCAATCCCCTGCAAAACCATTGGTAGCTATTGTGGGTGGCTCTAAGGTGAGTTCCAAATTATCTGTGCTCACCGAACTCGCAAAAAGAGTGGATCAACTGATCGTTGGAGGCGGAATAGCCAATACTTTTATTCTTGCAGCTGGCGGAAAAATTGGACGCTCTTTGGCGGAGCCCGATCAAATCGAGATTGCCAAAGACATCATCGCTATGATGGCGGCTAGAGGTGCAGATGTTCCAATTCCAGTTGACGTGATTGTTGGCAAAGAGTTTTCTGTAGACACCCCAGCCACAACAAAATCAATACAAGATATCCAGTCAGACGATATGATTTTTGATATTGGCCCTCATACGGCTGCGCATTTATCCGAGATTGTAGCGCGCGCAGGTACGGTAGTATGGAACGGTCCGGTGGGTGTTTTTGAGTTTGATCAATTCGCCAATGGCACGGCCACATTGGCCCAAGCCATTGGCAACAGTTCTGCTTTTAGCATTGCGGGTGGGGGCGATACCTTGGCAGCCATCGCTAAGTTTGGCGTAACCGATCAGATCTCTTATATTTCAACCGGCGGTGGCGCATTCTTGGAGTTTCTTGAAGGTAAAACGCTTCCTGCCGTTACTATGTTGCACTCCCGAGCAAAAAAACTTCAAACATGTTGAAGCACACCGATTTTATTTTTAACGTTTTGGCAGGAAGACCCTTGCCAATGCTTTTGGCTCCATAACAATAACGGAGAACACGTTCATGACCCGCCGCACAAAAATTGTTGCAACGCTTGGCCCCGCATCAAGTGATCCTGTTGTTCTTGAAAAAATGATTGAAGCAGGCGTTGAAGTATTCCGTCTTAACTTCTCCCATGGAACTGAAGCCGATCATTTGGCGCGCGCAGAATTGGTCAGGAGTGTGGCAACCAAACTCGGAAAAACGGTGGGTATTTTGGCTGATTTGCAGGGCCCTAAGATTCGAGTGGGCAAGTTCGAGAACGGTAAAGCGAACCTAAAAACAGGCGGGATGTATTTGCTCGATGCCGAGTGCACGATGGGAAATGATGAGCGTGCTGGTCTTGATTACCCCGAGTTACCCAATGATGTTCAATCTGGTGATACTTTATTGCTGGATGATGGAAAAATTGAGTTACAGGTAGTCAAAGTTGAGGGCCCCGTCGTTTTTACCCGCGTGATGCAGGGCGGTATTTTATCTAATAACAAAGGCATCAACCGCCGTGGTGGAGGGCTGACTGCCCCGGCCCTAACTTCTAAAGATTACGAAGACATTCGAACTGCTGCGCGCATGCAAGCTGATTTCCTGGCGGTTTCATTTCCGCGTTCTGGTGAGGATATGCGCGAAGCGCGGACCCTGCTCAGAGCAGCGGGAGGAACGGCACAGTTAATGGCAAAAATTGAGCGTGCAGAAGCGATGGAAATGCTTGAGGACATTATTGATGCTTCTGACAGCATCATGGTGGCGCGGGGTGATCTCGCAGTTGAAGTGGGGGATGCGGCCGTGCCTGCGATGCAAAAACGCATGATTCGTGCCGCACGCTTGAAAAATAAAGCGGTAGTGACCGCAACGCAAATGATGGAGTCAATGATCTCCAGCCCTGTGCCTACCCGTGCAGAAGTTTCTGATGTGGCTAATGCGGTGATTGATGGAACCGATGCGGTGATGTTATCTGCTGAGTCAGCAGTGGGACAATTTCCGGTGGAAACAGTCCGCGCTATGGCAAGGGTGTGTCAGGAAGCAGAAAAGGAAGTGTTGGCTCATCTCGATGCAGGGAACACACAATACATTACTAATATTAGCCAAGTTGAAATGGCTATAGCTCATGCCGTTGTTTATACCGCCCGCCATCTTGGCGTCAAGGCTATCGCTGCTCTTACACAGAGTGGCACTACCGCTCGCTATATGTCCTCGATGGATGTGGGCGTCCCCATTTACGCTATGTCGCCTTCTGAGGAAACGCAACGCCGAGTGACTTTATTGAAAGGGGTATATCCAGTTGCCTTTGATCACGTTACCAGAGAATCAGCCAAGGTGATGCAACTTGCAGAGGCACGACTGAAAGAGCTTGGGGCAGTAGAAGATGGGGATTTGATTATCCTAACGATTGGCGAGCCTATAGGAAAGCCAGGCGGCACAAATACGATGAAAGTGATTCGTATTGGTAGCCAAGGCTAAGCCACTTTTTTGCGACCCATTGCCTGACCAAGTTCTGGAAATCTGATGAGCGAGTTACAGTCGACCCTATTTGAAAGCCACATCCCAAGTCTTCCTTTGATCGCAAGAGGGAAGGTGAGAGATGTGTACGCAGTGGATAACGCCCACCTACTTTTGGTGACGACAGATCGTTTGTCTGCGTTTGATGTGGTGTTTCCAACCCCTATCCCGGGAAAAGGTCGTATTTTAAATTCATTATCCAATTTTTGGTTTAAGAAGCTTTCGCACATTATTCCCAATCACCTCACTGATATTGACCCTGAAAGTGTGGTGAAAGGCGCTGAGCGCGATCAAGTGCGAGGAAGAAGCGTAGTTGCTCAGCGACTTGATGCGCTTCCTCTAGAAGCAGTTGCGAGGGGTTACATTGAGGGTTCGGGATGGAAAGAGTATCAGGCAACGGGATCAGTTTGTGGTATTGCGCTGCCAGCCGATCTTCAACGTGCAGCTAAACTGCTTAAACCCTTATTCACACCAGCCACTAAAGCAGCAGTGGGTGACCATGATGAAAATATTAGTTTTGAAAGAGCTTGTGATCTGGTTGGTTTAGAACGCGCCACACAGGTTCGCGACACGACCTTGGCCTTATACCAAGCCGCATCCGATTATGCCGAGACCAGAGGCATTCTCATTGCAGATACCAAGTTTGAATTTGGTATCAACAAGGAAGGTCAACTGGTATGGATTGATGAAGCACTGACCCCCGATTCCTCAAGATTCTGGCCAACAGCAACTTATCAGCCAGGAAAAAGTCCAGACAGTTTTGATAAACAATTTCTACGCAATTGGTTAGAGTCAACTTCTTGGTCTAAAACACCTCCTGCTCCAGAATTGCCCTCAGAAATTGCGCTTGGTACGGCTGCACGTTATCAAGAGGCTTTGGATAGGCTCACTGCTTAGCGTACCAGCTTAGTCTTGTCCTAATTGGTTTCGTAACCATGTTTTCCATTCGTTAAACACATTGGGGCGCAGCGCGGCAATGACTGACCTTTGCCAAGGGTGTCCGGACCAAAAGTCATCCTCATACAGCCCACAATAATGCCCCCCTGCCTCATTGAGAATGAGAGAGCCAGCCGCGTAGTCCCAGAGTTTTTGTCCACCATGAAGGTAGACATCAAAACGTCCTGCTGCGACATAGCACCATTCCAAAGTACTTGCCCCAAAGTTTCGATGTGAAGAATAGGGTGGAGCTTGTCCCAACATTGTAGCTAACGCCCTTGGCAGTCTTTTTAAATCTACTTCGCCTATCGCTTCATGAAGGGATGCGGCTCCCGTTTGAATAGGAAGAGGTTCATCATTTAAAAAAGCACCGTGACCCCGTGCTGCGCTAAAACATTCATCAGCAACTGGATCATAAACTACGCCTAAAATTGGGCGACCCGCTTGCACTAGGGCAACAGAAATAGCGAAGTAGGGGATGCCATTGGCAAAATTGGAAGTCCCGTCAATTGGGTCAACGCACCATAGTCCTTTGTCTCCTGATTCCCAAAGTGCGCGTTGCTCGGCTTCACCCATTTCTTCGCCCAGAAAGGGGCAGGGGTAAATTAACCCAAGTTCGCGCACCAGAGCATCTTGTGCAGCCAAGTCTGCTTGAGTAAATACACTACCGTCACTTTTGCGATGTCTTGCTACATTTAAGTAGCGAGGCATGACCTCCTGTGCAGCAACACGTTTTACTGCATGGATCACCCGGGGAAGGGTAAGAATCGCTGCTTCGTCCCAAGGATTGGGCGGGGCAGAGGGGCTTTGAGGAGGCGAAATCGCCATTCGCTAGAACCTAATTAAGGCAAGCTACCATGCTAACATGGCGATTATTAATTTCTTCGTTCGCCATGCACACCCCTCGTTTTTATGTGCCAGTGCCCATGGCGTCTGGCGAACAATTAAGCCTACCAAGCCCAGCTGCGCATCATGCCGTTCGTGTTTTACGGTTACGTGTGGGTGATGCGGTTCAGGTTTTTGATGGTAGTGGTGCTGAATATGCAGCATGCATTGATCTCATTGAAGGGGGCACATGCCTTCTGCGTTTGGGCGAAGGAGTATTCCCTAAAGTGGAATCTGCAATCCCTATTCGCTTAGGCCAGGGGCTGACTCAAAATGATAAATTTGATTGGGTCATACAGAAGGCCGTAGAACTCGGAGTGACTTACATCGACCCGATCCAAATGACACGCTCTATTGTTAGGTTAGATCAGGAGCGTGCCCAGAAAAAACTAGATCACTGGCAGGGTGTTGTGATCGGCGCAGCCGAGCAATCAGGGCGAGTCAAGATACCTAGAGTTGCATCCTTACGAAATCTGGAAAAATGGATAGACGATCTTCCTTTAGGCCCACTTCGTGTGCGCTTAACCCCGGATGTTAAAAATAGCTTTGCAGATGTTGTTCCGCCTAGTCTGGGTATTGTTTTGGTGGTGGGGCCTGAGGGGGGGTTTGATCCCGCAGAAATAAATCAACTAGAGGACGCAAACTTTGTAAGCGTATCTCTAGGCCCGCGCGTTTTGCGAACAGAGACGGCAGCTTTAGCCGCGATTGCCAGTTTGCAGTCATGGTTCGGCGACTTTCGATCAACCACTCTATAATCTTGCTATGACTTATTCAGAAAATTTCGTTGAGTGGTTCCGGGCTGCGGCGCCATACATCCATGCATTTCGTAATCGCACCTTTGTGATTGCCTTTGGTGGAGAGTGCGTTACAGACGGACATTTTATTGATCTTGTCCATGATCTTAATCTTTTAGAGAGCCTTGGCGTCCAGTTGGTGCTTGTCCATGGCGCTCGGCCGCAGATTGATGCGCGGCTCAAAGAGCGTGGCATCGTCCCTACAATGGTTGATGATCGTCGGGTTACCGATGATGAGGCACTGCATTGCGTGGTCCAGGCTGCCGGAGCCGTCTGCCTGGAGATTGAGGCCTTACTGTCTCGGGCCGTGGCCGATTCTCCTATGGCGGGCTCAGGAATTCGCGTTGCAAGTGGCAACTTCATCACTGCACGACCTGTTGGCGTGTTGGAAGGCGTTGATTTTCAGCACACTGGCTTTGTAAGAAAAGTGGATGCAATAGGGATTAAACGTCGGCTTGAGGATGATGAGATCGTGGTGTTGCCTCCTCTGGGATACTCACCAACAGGTGAAATTTTTAATTTAACCTTAGAGGATGTTGCGACCGCTGCTGCGATAGCCCTTGAGGCAGAGAAGCTTATATTCTTGTGTGAGTCTTCAGGGGCGGTTGATGGGGATGGCGTATCAGTGCCGGAATTGTCCGTGTCCGGTGCGTTGCAGCTTTTAGAAGATTACCCCAATCAATCTGAGGATGTAAGAATCTTCTTACCTTGTGCCGCCCGCGCTTGCAAGTCGGGAGTAGGGCGTACGCATCTCATTAGCCGCCATGTGGATGGGGCCTTGATTCAGGAACTCTTTACCCGGGAAGGGGTGGGAACCATGGTTCGCCCCGATATCCCGGATGTCTTACGCGCAGCAACTTCAGCAGATATCCCGGGACTGATTAGCCTAATCGAACCCTTAGAAGCAGATGGCATTCTGGTTAGGCGTGATCGAGACTTATTAGCGCAAGAGATCAATCGTTTTTGGGTCTTGGAATATCGAGGTGAAATTATTGGAAGTGTAGCCCTCTATCCTTTTACTGAAGAGGGGTCAGCGGAGTTGGCATGTCTTGCGATTAACCCAGATCATCGTAATTATGGTCGCGGTGATAGTCTGCTCAGACACGTGGAATACCAAGCAAGACAGAGGGGCATTCGTCGCTTGTTTTTACTCAGTACGCGCACAGGACAATGGTTTGAAGAACGTGGCTTTCAAGAAACTGGCGTGGACCAATTACCTCAGCGTAAGCAGGGGCTCTATAACTTTGAAAGACGTTCCAAAATTTATGTAAAGAATCTCGCCCCTCAAGCGGCACCAATCACAGCATTACCCCCCACCCCTCAGCAAGCAAGTGGGCGCCATTCTAACGGCTCCCATCAGCATAAATAATTTAGGAATGATTGTATGAGTCGCACCGTGAATTGCATCAAACTTCAAAGGGAAGCTGAAGGTTTAGATCTGCCACCCTATCCAGGAGAACTGGGAAAACGTATTTTTGAAAGCGTTTCAAAAGAAGCATGGAAAGCTTGGTTAGAGCATCAAAAAATGCTCATCAATGAAAACCGTTTGAATCTGATGGACGCTCGATCACGCCGCTATTTGCAAGATCAAATGGAAGCACATTTCTTTGGACAGGGTGCGGAGCAAGCAGCAGGTTTTGTTCCTAAATAAAAGCTAAGCTACGACTTCGCTGTGCCAGAAAACTCAGCCAACACTTCTTCAGCATGTTCCTGAAGAAAGCTTTTAAAAGCTCTGGCTACAGGTGGTAGGCGTTTTTCTTTAAGATGAACCAGATGCCAATCACGCACTACAGGCAAACCCTGAACAGGAAGGATAACCAATGAATCGGTTTGCAACTCAAGCTTCAGGGTGTGGATCGACAGCAGGCTAATTCCCATTCCTGCAATCACTGCCTGTTTAATGGTCTCGTTGCTGCTCATTTCCATGCGAGCTTGAACTTTCAGGCCATGATCTGCGAAGAGCCGTTCGAGCAAATGACGGGTGCCAGAACCTTTTTCTCTCACAATCATGGGCTCTTCTGAGACGCGCTGAACAGAAAGGCGCTTGGCATGGGTAAAGCGATGGCCGGGCGGTGCAATCACTACATGTGGGTTCTTGGCAAAGGGTTCAGAAATGACTGAGACTTCTCCAGGAGGCCTTCCCATGATCACCATATCTACATCATTATCGGCTAGCTGCTCAAGAATGCGCTCGCGATTGCCGACGCTCAGACGTAACTGAACGTCGGGGTGGGCATCGCAAAAGCGGGCCAACAACATGGGCATAAAGTATTTGGCAGTAGAAATGATCGCGATGTCGAGTCGGCCACGCACGCCCTGACGCAGGCTATCCATGGCTTCTTTGGTTTCCCGCAACTGTCTTGCAACTACACGACAATGATGATGCAGTTCTTCTCCTGCTTCAGTCAGGTGGATTTTTTTTCCGACTTGTTCAAGTAAGGGGAGGCCAACCGTGTCCTCTAGCTGGCGAATTTGCATAGAAACGGCGGGCTGAGTGAGATGAAGCTCTTCTGCGGCTCTAGAAAAACTTAGGAGTCGGGCTACCGACTCAAAGATTTGCATCTGTCGAAATGTAAAATGCACTGCAGAATCCGCCGCTTTTATGCTTTTAATATTGAATCTTAATTGGATAATAGGGGTTTGATGCCCTGCAGATCAATCAAAAAATCATCAAAATAGGTTCAATTGATACAGATGATGCCACTTAAGTTGGCGCCACTTGCTAAAATTGATCTGATTTTAACTTAACGAGACGTCTTTCCCATGGCCCTGATTTCACTTCGACAACTCCTCGACCACGCTGCTGAGCATGATTATGGTGTTCCGGCTTTTAACGTCAATAATCTGGAACAGTTCCACGCTATTCTTCAAGCGGCAGATGAAACAGATAGCCCAGTGATCATGCAGGCCTCTGCAGGAGCACGAAAATATGCCGGAGAGCCATTCCTGCGCCACATGCTGTTAGCTGCAATTGAGATGTATCCTCACTTGCCTATCGTGATGCATCAGGATCATGGGGCCAGTCCTTCCGTTTGTCAGCGCTCCATTCGCTCTGGTTTTTCCAGTGTGATGATGGATGGTTCCCTGATGGAAGACATGAAAACCCCCGGCAGCTTTGATTACAACGTGGATGTGACCTCTTTGGTTGTTCGCATGGCACACGCCGTAGGGGTCTCTGTTGAGGGGGAACTAGGATGTTTGGGTTCACTTGAGTCAGGTATGGCCGGCGAGGAAGACGGTTCCGGAGCAGAGGGGGTGTTATCTCATGATCAGTTATTGACTGATCCCGATGAGGCCGCTCGGTTTGTAGCGGCAACAGGGGTAGATGCGCTCGCCATTGCGATTGGTACTTCGCACGGCGCTTATAAATTTACCCGAAAACCCACCGGCGATATTCTGGCAATTCAGCGTATCAAAGAGATTCACGCCAAGATTCCTCATACCCACCTTGTCATGCATGGATCAAGTTCTGTTCCCCAAGATTGGTTGGAAGTGATTCGTGAGAATGGGGGGGATATTAAAGAGACCTATGGTGTTCCGGTTGAAGAGATTCAAGAGGGGATTAAACATGGAGTTCGTAAGATCAATATTGATACCGATATTCGTTTGGCCATGACAGGGGCCCTGCGCCGTGCATTAGCCAAAGACCCTTCTGAATTTGATCCCCGCAAATACATGAAAGATGCAACTGCCGCCGCAAAACAGATTTGTAAGCTACGCTATGACGCGTTCAATTGCTCCGGAAAAGCATCAAAAATAGTTCCATTGCCTCTTGAGGCAATGGCGGATCGTTACGCTAAAGAAAAAAAATAAAGTGTCTATCGCACATCCCGTTATCGCTGTAACCGGCTCCTCTGGGGCGGGGACCACCTCGGTAAAGCGTTCGTTTGAGCACATTTTTCGTCGAGATGGATTTCACGCAGCCTATGTAGAAGGAGACAGCTTTCATCGCTATGATCGAGAAGCGATGAAGGCTGCGATTGAGGAGTCAGAAAGAGTAGGTGGAAAGCCCGTATCACATTTTGGCCCAGAGGCTAATTTATTTGAGGAGCTGGAAGCGCTTTTTCGTCATTATGGAGAAACGGGTAGCGGCAGGGTTCGCCACTATGTGCACGATGATGCTGAATCCGCCATATATAAATTACCGCCTGGTTCGTTTACCCCATGGGAGTCAATTCAAGAAGGAACAGATTGCTTGCTTTATGAGGGTTTGCATGGCGGTGTGGTCACTGAGACAGCCAATGTCGCACACTATGCAGACTTGTTGATTGGGGTCGTTCCTATAGTGAATTTAGAATGGATCCAGAAAATCCATCGTGACACACGTATGAGAGGGTATTCGCTAGAAGCCGTTACACATACTATTCTGAGGCGTATGCATGACTACGTGCACTTTCTGACACCTCAGTTTTCGCGTACGCATATCAATTTTCAGCGAGTCCCAATTGTAGATACCAGCAATCCTTTCGTTACGCGAGATATCCCTACTCTGGATGAAAGCTTATTGGTGATTCGCTTCAGAAACCCAAAAGGTATGGTGGATTTCCCTTATCTACTCAATATGATTAACGGTGCATTTATGAGCAGGCCAAATTGCATTGTGGTCCCCGGGGGGAAAATGGAATTGGCCATGCAGCTGATTTTGACCCCAATGCTGCAAGAACTTATGCACAACCGATCCCGCGGGATTTGCACTTTTGCTGAGGTTCCTCCCGCAAAGCCGTTAGGACCCCTGTGAATATATTTATATAAAAGGGAGCGAATCGCCCCCTTTTGTCTTGTAAATACTGAGAATTTAAGCGGTTGCGCTGACCAAACCACCCACACTGGCAAGGGTAGGACTGCTAGCGGCAGAACCTTTGGTTAAATCAGATGCAAGATTTTGAAGAAAAGCCTGCAAGGTAGGTTGCGTGCCAGGTAAACCTTGGGGTATGCCCAAGGCGTTTGTGTTGGGCCCCGAGTTACCAGAATTATTGTTATCCAGCAGATTCTGGAAGGCGTTGTTCAGGGCTTGTAGGGCAGGGTTTGAGCTTAGGTTGCTAGAGCTATTGCTTGCAGTGGTCGGTGATCCAGAGCTATCCGAAGATGAACCGCTATTAACTAACTGCCCCAACAGATTTTGTACGTTAGACGCCAAAGAAGAATAGGGATTGCCAGAACTGGATGTGCCGGATGTTCTAGCAGTGTTACCACTTGCTTCGACGCTTTTAACGGCTCCCATCAGGGTATGTATAAACTGAAACATGGCTTGTTGCGAGCCTCCGCTAGAGGCTAATCCCGTGCTTCCGTCGTGGTCGCCATCTGTGTCGGAACCTGCTTGGCTGGCAGGGGTGCCTGATGGGCCAGCGGGACCAGAGGCACTGTTTACTCCATTTGTTGGTGCTGCCGCATCTACTGCGCCACTTGAGGTGGGAGCTTGCACCCCAGTTTGTGATAATGCTTGCTGGATTGTTTGCATCAGTGCGGTTGCGGGGTCAGAAGAAGCTGCGCTTGCATCTGCCTCGTTAGAATGATGATGGCCATGGTGCACTTTCCCAGCACTTGAGGCGGTAGCGCTTGAAGCACTGGATGAACCAAAAATGGCTTGATTGAGGCTTTGCCCCAAGGAAATTGGACTACTAGACATGGCTTTGCTCCTAATAAGTTACACGTTCGCTACAACTTCTAACGGCGGTAAAAACAAAAACTGATGCTTTTACTAAAAATATTTTTTTATCGGACTTCATGCTGTCTAGTGATCGGTTAAGCAAACGACTGAGGACAGCCGCGGTGATGAATGCTATCGATAGAGTTGTCTTGGGTGGTAGGATCATCTTTTGCCTGAATGCAACCTAGATGTTGCGCTGAAATGCCATGCCTCTTGTAAGTCATAACCCCACTACCGGCCAGATCATTGCCCGCTTTCCGAGTTGGAATGCTGAAACGCTCGCAGACAAATTAGCTCAAGCGCATCACAGTCAAGAAGACTGGAAAGTGCAGAAATTTACTTCACGCGCTAAAGTTTTAAAACTGATTGCCGAACGACTCAGAGCGCAGGTAGAGAGACTTGCAAAGCTGGCATCTCTTGAAATGGGTAAGCCCCTTGAGGAGTCTCGGGCTGAAGTGAACAAATGCGCCATGATTTGCGAGTTTTATGCTGACCATGCTGAAAGCTTTCTATCTCGCCAGTTAGAGCAGACCGACGCAACTCGTTCCTATGTGAACTATGAACCTCTAGGAATCATCCTGGCGATCATGCCTTGGAACTTCCCATACTGGCAGGTGATGCGATTTGCTGCGCCTGCTTTAATGGCGGGTAATGCCGTTGCCTTAAAACACGCTCCTAACGTTCAGCAATGTGCACAATCACTTGCGGAATTATTAGTAGAAGCGGGACTACCAAAAGGTTTGTTTTTAAATTTACCCATAGAAACCGATCTTGTGGAACAGGTCATAGCGCATCCGTCTGTTCATGCGGTTGCGATGACAGGCTCAGAGCGAACAGGGAGAACGGTTGCTGCATTAGCGGGTTCTTATCTTAAAAAATGTGTCTTGGAATTGGGTGGTTCGGACCCTTTCATCGTGATGGCTGACGCTGATTTAGAATTTACCCTTGATCGAGCAGTACAGTCTCGCTTCAGCAACGCGGGCCAAGCCTGCATTGCAGCTAAACGATTTATTGTTGTCCCTGAAATTGCAGAGCGCTTTGTTGAAGGGTTAGTTGCTCGAGTGGCCAATCTTAAGGTGGGTGATCCTCTTGATGCAGTAACAACTGTTGGCCCCTTAGCGCGAGAGGATTTACGTGCCCAATTGCACGAGCAGGTAAAAAGAACGCTTGATCTTGGCGGGGTGTCTATGCTGGGATGCCAGGCTATTAAAGGCCCCGGGTATTTCTATGCGCCTTCAGTGATAGATCATGCCCCTACTCACTCCCCTGCGCGCCAAGAGGAGCTCTTTGGC
This sequence comes from uncultured Ferrovum sp., assembly GCA_903867885.1. Taxonomy (GTDB): domain Bacteria; phylum Pseudomonadota; class Gammaproteobacteria; order Burkholderiales; family Ferrovaceae; genus CAIVHB01. Next base: position 16,846 of record CAIPTD010000096.1, read on the forward strand.
CCCGTCGCGGTCGTCGTTCGCGCGCAAGACGAAGCCGATGCTTTGCGCATCGCTAATGAAACGCGGTTTGGATTAGGGGCAAGTATCTGGAGTAGGGATATTGAGCGGGCTGAGCGCCTTTTAAGTGAGATTCAGGCGGGACTGACTTTTGTGAATAGTATTGTGAAATCTGATCCGCGTCTTCCCTTTGGCGGAGTGAAAGCCTCAGGGTTTGGGCGAGAACTTTCCTTCCATGGGATACGTGAATTCTGTCAAGCACGCACTGTTTGGATTAGTCACTGTCCTACTTAAACTATTGAGTTTTTTCTAAGCCCCCAAGAACAAGCGGTAAGCAGGATTAAAGGTCTCTTCGGTCCATCCATAGCTCATCTGATTCAAGGCTAGATGAAATGCTGCTTTATCATCAGGCGATACCTGTAAGCCCACTAAAACCCTTGCAGTGTCAGCGCCATGATTGCGGTAATGGAATAAAGAAATGTTTCTTTGCTGACCTAATGCGTGAAGAAAATCCATTAAGGCCCCGGGGCGCTCAGGAAACTCGAAACGATAGAGTAATTCGTCACCGGCTTGAGGGGCGCGACCTCCCACCAAATGTCGAATATGTAATTTCGCCATTTCATTATCAGAAAGATCTACGGTGGCGATGTGGGCTGCGTTTAAGTTGGTGAGTAGCTCTGGTAACTCGTTGCGATTGCGCACATTTACCCCAACAAAAACTTGTGCTTCGCGTTGGTCTGCATAGCGATAATTAAACTCTGTGATATTGCGCTTACCTAAGAGTTCGCAAAAACGTCTAAAGCTGCCAGGCGTTTCTGGAATCGTCGCAGCGAAAATAGCTTCGCGATGCTCGCCCAGTTCTGCGCGTTCAGCCACAAAATGCAATCGATCAAAGTTCATGTTTGCGCCGCAAGCAACGGCGACCAAGGTTTGATTGCTCACACCGGTTTTTTCAACCCAAGCTTTTAAACCTGCTATCGCAAGTGCGCCTGCTGGCTCGAGAATAGATCGGGTGTCGTCGAAAACGTCCTTGAGAGCTGCGCAGATAGCGTCTGTATCAACGAGTATCATCTCGTCTACGACTTCTTTGCAAATTCGGAAGGTTTCTTCTCCTACTAATTTCACCGCAACGCCGTCAGCGAATAATCCAACTTGATCCAAACGAACGCGCTCGCCTTTTTCTAAAGAAAGAGTCATCGCATTAGAGTCAACGGGCTGCACCCCTATAATTTTGGTGTGAGGGGAGATTCTTTTGATGTAGCTGCCCACTCCAGCAATCAGTCCTCCCCCGCCAACGGCAAGGAATACTGCATCAATAGGCTTAGA
>CAIPTD010000097.1 GCA_903867885.1 uncultured Ferrovum sp.
AATCAGTTTTCTACCTCTAGGCATTCCACCTTCGGCTCGACTCTCAGCGCCTGCGCGCAACCAAGCCGGACTAGCATGGCGCCGACCTCTTGCATCTGCTCCCATGTTAGGCGCGCCTCCGAAGCCTGTGATGCGGCCTTTGGTAGCGGTTGAACTATTGCCTTGCAGATCAATTTGCAGGGTAGAGCCAATAAACAGATCGCAGGCATAATGTCCTGCTGCCTGACAGAAGGCACGATTAGAACGCAGGCTGCCATCTTCTCCCAAGAAAAATATATCAGGGTGAGCCGCCACATAGTCTTCCATACCCACTTCTGAACCAAAGCAATGCACTGACTCAACAAACCCTGCTTCAATCGCTGGTATTAAGGTGGGATGTGGGTTCAGCGCCCAGTGAGTGCAAATCTTCCCTTTCAAACCTAGCGATGCCGCATAAGTTGGGAGGAGTAACTCAATCGCCGCAGTGTCAAAGCCAATGCCATGATTGAGTCGGGTAATGCCATATTCCGCATACAAGCCCTTAATGGCGATCATTGCCATCAATACTTGTACCTCCGTAATTAAAGCCGGATCTCGAGTAAACAAGGGTTCAACATGATGCGGGCGAGGAGCTTGCGCCACACAATGTACCCAACTCGCAGGAATATCTACTCGAGGCAATACATCCACAATCTCATTCACCTGAGCAATGACAATCCCTTGCTTGAATGCGGTCGCTTCTACAATGGCAGGCGTATCTTCTGTGTTTGGGCCGGTATAGAGATTTCCCTCTCGATCTGCCATTTGTGCAGCAACTAAGGCGATCTGCGGAGTGAGGTCTACAAAGTACCGAGAGAACAATTCTAGATAAGTGTGAATTGCACCAAGTTGGATGGCGCCTTTCTCTAGCAAGCGTGCTAGGCGGCCCGCTTGCGGCCCAGAGAATGAAAAATCTAATCGATCTACTTGACCACGCTCTATGATATCGAGGTGTTCCGGAAGCGCCAGAACAGATTGAACTAGGTGAAGATTTCGAACGACTCCCGGATCCGTTTTCGCTAAGCATTCAGCAAGCCAATCCGCTTGTTTTTGGTTGTTTCCCTCAACACAAACCCGATCACCGGGTTGGATCAGCGCATTTAAGGCTTCAACCATTCGGTTTGAAGGGATATGTCGCCCATCACGGAAATGGGCGATCTTGCTGAGTCGCTCAGACCTTAACATCACAGCTTATTCCCTCACACTGCGGCGCCAAAAACCAGATCAGGCAGACCCGTTGCCAATTGTGGGAACAGGCAGAGTATCAAGATGGCTAGCATCATCAATCCAACAAAAGGAAGCACACCGTAGATCACTTTTCCAAGTGGAATATCGGGTGCTACGTTGCGGATCACAAAGATATTTAATCCAACAGGTGGATGAATCAGCCCCATCTCCATCACGATAGTCATCACAATCCCAAACCAGATCAGATCAAATCCAGCTGCCTTCAGTGGCGGCAATAGAATAGGTGCGGTCATCAGAATGATAGATACAGGTGGCAAGAAAAAACCCAGTACCACAACGAGGAGCAATATGGTGATTAAGAGCATCCATTTAGAGAGTTGTAGCGCTACGATCCATTGAGCTGCGCTTTGAGAAATCTGCAAATAACTCATCACGTACGAATACAGCAGGGACATGCCAATGATGAACATCAACATGGTGCTTTCTTTGAGTGTCACTTCAATAATGGGGGCAAGATCTTTGGGCCGCCATAAGCCATATACCACCGCCACCAAGCCTAATGCCAAAATTGCGCCTAGCCCTGCTGTTTCTGAGGGTGTAGCAAAGCCTCCGTACAACGCAACCATGACTCCAAGCAGCAAGGTTACAAAAGGGACTACCCTTGGCAACATGCTGGTCTTTTGTGCGAATGTGTAAGTTTGATTATCAAGATATGCGGATTCTTTTCCGGTCTCGTCAAACGCTCGTTTTGCTGCTGCATATTCGCGGGTAAATTTCCATGCGGTATAAATGCAAAACAACACCACCAGAAGCACACCAGGAATAATGCCGGCCAGAAATAGTTTACCCAGTGATATCTGGGCAGCCACTGAATACAAAATCATGGTGATAGAGGGGGGCAATAAAATACCCAATGTGCCACCTGCTGCAATGATACCTGCCGCAAAGCCAGGCGAATAACCTCTTGCACGCATCTCGGGAATACCCGCTGCACCAATTGCAGAACACGTTGCAGGGCTTGATCCCGCCATGGCGGCAAATAGAGCACAGGCGAATACATTAGCGATCCCTAATCCTCCCGGGACTTTATTCAACCAAGCGTGAATCGCCGAATAGAGATCCGCACCTGCTCTTGATCGACCAATGGCTGCGCCTTTCAAAATAAACAACGGAATAGATAGCAAGGTAATACTCGCCATCTCTTCGTAGACATTTTGTGTGACAGTGTCTAGGGATGAAGGCGGCATAAATCCAAACATAAAGAGCACCGCAATCAAGCCTAAAGCAAAGGCTATCGGCATGCCCGTGAACATTAATGCAAGCGTACCT
>CAIPTD010000098.1 GCA_903867885.1 uncultured Ferrovum sp.
ACCAGCGCAGCTTCCATGGTGGAGTAATTATTGTGTTTAATGATCCAGTGGTCTAAACCCTTAGAAAATGGGTAATGATCAAAAGACGATGACAAGTCAGCAATGTCCCCATCAACGATGAGCACCTCGTTAATCTCACGCTCATAATGCGCCCGACCAACACGAACAATGCGGACATACAATGGAGAAATTTGCGCATGCTTAAGCCAACGCCCCCACCAAATGTCACGACGGCGCATACGAATACCAGCAATATTCGTACCCGCAATCTGTAAAAAAGCGTTGATTTCAGAAGCGAGCGTTGGCGTAATACGTTCATCTGCATCTAAAATCATCACCCAGTGATATTTAAAAGGGAGTTGCAAACCAAAATTTCGTTGCGAAGCATAACCATCAAACCCTCTGACAGTGACTTTGGCTCCAAAATTTTCAGCAATTTGCAAAGTATTATCGGTACTTTTAGAGTCAAGCACATGAATATCGTCACTCCATGCAACCGTCTCTAAACATCCTTGCAGATCTTGCGCCTCATTTTTAGTCAGTATCAGTACAGATACGCCGCTCATTCAATCACCTTTTTACGTAATCTTTTCATTACTGCCGGATTGCCCGCCCAAACTGTCCAAGCTTCAGCAATACTTTTGACAACAACAGTGCGAGCGCCCAATACACAACCCGCAGCTATGGACACGCCTGGGCCAACAAAAGCCTCAGCACAAATCCATACATAGTGCTCGAGCGAAATAGGCTTGGCAATGAGTTGGAAGTTAACAGAATCAATGTCGTGCGAGCCTGTACAAAGGTGGGCACCCTGTGAAATAACACAATGGTCACCAATCCTGATGGGTGCCATATTGTAGAGATTTACCCCATCAGCCACACCCACATAATCCCCAATATTAAGCAACCAAGGTGCCCATACTTTTACATTAGGATATACATTCACATGTAACCCAAGCTTTGCACCAAACAAGCGTAATAAGAACCTCCGCCAGGCATGAAATGGGCGTGGACTTGGGCGAAATAGGATTAACCATACTACACCCCAAACTGCCCGCATTATACGGTTATCAATTGAAAAAGAAGGCTGTGTATAAGGATCATTACCTTGAACAATCATTGTTAAATCCTAAATTAAATTAGTCAGCACCAAAATTTTGCTGCGTATGAATGCAGTTCGAGATTCAAACAGGAACCATATTAAGCTAGCAACTGTTAGAAGCAATAACCCCCAACCAGTAAACTGAGCCAAAGTCCAACCCTCAGGCATTACTTTTTGAGATTGGTAGATGGTTGTCGATATCAATATCACAACAGGAAAGTGAGATAAATACAAGGAGTAAGAGATCTCAGATAAATAAAGTGAAAACTTATTAAAAATTGGATGGTGATATTGAGAAGCTTGCTGGTCTGTTAGCAATAGGCATAGACAAGCAAAACTTAAACCGACAATAAAGTCTGATTCATTGTTTGAAATTTGAACAAATAATAATTTTGCGTTACACAAAGCTAATATAAACAATAAAACACTAAGGCCCAAAAAAATACGGGCGAAAATTAGATTTTTAGGCCTGATTTTCGATTGTAAGCTGTAGACCGCAACACCCATTAACCAGATTAAAAAACCATTCAAAATGGCAGGGGGCAGCCACCATGCAATGACCAACGCAAATATTAAGGTTAGCCCGTGCAAAAAAATTGTCTTCTTACCCAGCAATCCAACCCCAATTGCTAGCAGGGGAAATACCATGTAATACCAAAACTCATTCGCCAAGCTCCACAACGGTGTATTTAAGCCGAATACTGGAGAGGCTATTGTTTGTAAAAATAAAATATTCGCTAAAAATGTTTTGAAGCTAACTGAATACTCCCCCACCTTTGGCCCAGAGTGCCAAACCTCATGACTTACACCCAATGTCGCTTCTAATGCGTAATGTTCAACTATCATACAAACACCCCAAGTCAATAAAAGACATGGGATAAGAACTACCCAAAGTCTTGTTAGACGTGAGACAAGATAATGCTGCCAACTAAAATTAGCGCCAGATCTTAATACAGATCCTCCTACAAAATAGCCACTGAGCACAAAGAAAACCATTACCGCCTGATGTCCAAATCCGGTGATGAAATAAATGCCTTTAATGTGAAGTTTGGGTGAATTAACGCTGAACCATCAACCAAAAGAGCATTTCTGAGATGCCCTAAGCAAACAACAAATGCGCTGAGACCCCGAAGCAAATCAAACCACAAATTCCGGCCTAAATTATTCATGTTTTTTTGAACTCGCGTCCTCTTTATATTCCTTCCATTTCTGGAGGGATGTTATCAAAGAGATCGCCATGGCTTGTTCTGTAAACTGTTCTTCAAAACATCGCTTAGCTTTCGCCCCCATTTCTTGGCGTGCGGTTTTATCTAAGGCTAACCAACGCCTGAAACTTTCTTTGGTGCCCGCTAAGGTATCCGGATTCACAATGCCAGCCCCGTCAGCTTCAATCTCTCGCCAAATATTGACCTTGTCCGAGATGAGTACTGGAACCCCGCAACCAAGCGCTTCTGCCACCGCGATGCCAAAGTTCTCTTGATGCGAAGATAAGACATAAGCTTCGCTGGCATAAAAGGCGCCCCATTTCATGTCGCCTTGTAGCATACCTGTCCAGGTAATACGATCAGCGATCCCTAGGCGCTCTGCGAGTGCTTGGAGCTTTTCTTGATATTTGTGTTGGCTAGGCCCAGCGATCACTAAGTGAAGGCTCGCGTCATGGCTCGCCACCTCAGCAAACGCCTCAATGGTTAAGTCACAGCCTTTCGTCTCTTGGATGCGACTTAAAAACAGAAACACTCTTTTTTCACGTAGTGCTGGATATTGGGTGTAAAAAGTCTCGGCTAAGGCTTCACGCTCGCTCGGCGGTGTTTTAGTTCCATAGGTCACCACTTGTTCACGTACTTTGTATAACCAGAACGATTGACGGG
>CAIPTD010000099.1 GCA_903867885.1 uncultured Ferrovum sp.
AATCCTCTCTTCTGGAGTGGTACTAAAAATCAGGTCAGTTCAATTGTGTAGGGCCATCAATACGCGCATAGCCATGCTGGCTGGTAAGCCAATTGCTAGGATATTGAGATATAACTTTGCTTTACCTTCAATAACATCATTGACACGGGTAATAGCTAGCAAGTGATCTGCATTGAGCAAAATGAAACAGCCCAAAATCGTGAGACCTAAAGCAAGCCAAGCAGCTTGCCGCACTTCTTCGCCGATTTCTCCAAAACGTTTAGCGCCAAAGAGTTGTCCTGCAATTGGTGCAAGCGCCGAGATCACGCCGGTGAGACCTACGTAAATGCTGATGAAGATAGCTGATGCCATTGCTAGAGCCGCTAAGTCATCAGCTGAATACCTCGCCGTCATCGCGGTATCGAGCACGCCAAATGTAATCACGGCAAGCTGCCCCACTAATAGAGGTCCGGCTAGTTTTAGTAAAGAGGGGATGTCCTCGCGAAGGCGCGATATTTTAAAGTGCAGCACGAATTATTCCGGGATAACTTCGTAGAGGCGCAGGCGTTCATCGCGGTCAGCAGCACGACGATCTTCCCAGAGCAGTGTGAGCTTTTTATTATTTAGCTCTGCATATGCCTTTGCTTCGGATTGGCTGTGGGTCAGCATCCATGGACAATTGGGGTCATCTCGCAAATTGAGCTTGGAGAAGTATTCAAAAGAGGCGAGCTGTGCAGAACCCAAGTTGCTAGTGTCTATGCAGCCACCACCAGCAGGGATCACTTGGGCCAATCGTGCAGAAACCTGACGATAGGTCTTTGCATAGTTAATAGTTGGCAGCCATAAAGACATCAGCAGCACCCACATCAAAGTAGTCCCTGATGCTGAGATGATGAGGCAGCGCCAAATTTCTTTTGGGGCCCGAGAAGTTCTCCAACGAACTACCGCAAGCCACAAGCCTGTAATAGCAAGGGCGACGACAAATGCCAAGATATTAAATTGACCAGTAAATCCAGGTAGTAGGCGTGCAATATTGGCGGCCGTAGATTCTGGATAGCCAGTTACTTTGGCGAGCCAAATAATCCAAATAGCCAGGGCGATTAGCGTAAAGCTAAACATCGCAAACCAATCAATAAAGCTAATGACGCTTCGCTTGAGAACGGGCAAGCTAAATGCGGCAATGATGGAAAGACTTGGAATTAAGATCATTAAGTCATGTTCATTTGCTTCTAGGCGGAACAAAACATAAATTAAGCTACCGATGAATAAACTCAAAGGAATGCAAAGATGGGGCGCGCGCCATGCGCCTGATTCTTTAATGCGACCCCAGTGCGCAAGGGAAACGATTGCGAGGGGCCAGACAGGCCACGCGTAAGCCCAGAAGTTCACACTCAAGAAACTGAGCGACTCAATTGATGGAGTAGCGCGCATTTCTGGTACATTGCGCCAGCCCTCTTCAGCGATGTGACGCCATTGCACTGGCAGATCAGCTAGATACCAAATCAGAGGCCAAATCGCAAAACCGATCAAACCTAAAATAGTGCTGGCGAGTGTCCAACGAAAACGCAACTTTGCATTGCTAGCAATCACGGCAATGATGGTAGAAGCAACCAAAAGAAGACTTAAGGCTAGATTGCTCGATAGAGCGGTAATCGCAATGCCGAGGCCGGTCCACAAACCCCCTTGCCAAGGCTTATCTAAGCCTCGCACTGTGCCGTAGAGAATGATACTGATTCCCATCAG
>CAIPTD010000100.1 GCA_903867885.1 uncultured Ferrovum sp.
GGGGCGAATATCACCCACATTTAATGGACGAACTAAAAATCCATTATTGTTGTAGTGTTGTTCGGTTTCGTTATTGACGTTATAGGTCAAAGAAAATTGTGAAGTGAAACCTTTAGCCAGGGAGTCTTGAATGTAAAGGTTTGCCGTAATGATGTCGTCGTTACGGAATCCTTGTGACAAATCATTCAAACCACTATTGGTGTCTTTCTCGATACGCTTAAACCAGCCCAAGTTGTATTGGTATTGGTTGTTATCGCGGTTTCCAAAAAAACGCACACCAAACGGAACGTCTTGATACAAAAATCCACGGAAATCACTGGTGAAAGGCTGAATGCCTACTCGAACGCTATCAAAGTCATAACGATCAGAGACATTGCGCAAATGCACGTCAGCAAAGAGTTCCTGCACACCCACATATCCATCTGATCGGGTATCCCCATGACTGGGATCAACATTCAGCACACCCAGTTCAGCTGCTTTCACATAACTACGATTTAAAACAGGAGAAAACTTGAGTTCCCACTCTGGGGGCTTAAAGGTGGTGTCGCCCTTCGATAGATCGGCACTGAGGATAATGTTCTGTACACCCGCATGCAGGGTGTTACGCCCAAAGGTATTGTTTGCCCCTACATATGAACTGCCCTGAGAAGCCACGGGCAAGGGTACGCGCTGATATTGAACGATGGTGTCTGAAATGGCCCCAAGATTCAGAAAGAGCTCTTCTCCCCACTCGTGAAAAACGGGCAAATCACCTTTCAACTCATTCTGATGGTAAGGGTCATACCATGGGAATTTGAAACCCAAGGCTTGCATCAAGCGCCATCTATCCTCAATCGGAATAAAGTCTCGTGGCAAATTTGCTTCGGGAGCAGGAATTTGTGAGGGATCAATGGGCGGTAAGGTGACCAGTTTTTGTGGGGTGGCGATAGGTTTAGACAGCAAGGTTTCAGTGCCATCAATGAGCTGGCCGTTACCAATGCTTTCTAACGCATACCCCACTGGACCGCGATTAGACAAAAGCGAAACGGTCATTTCACCATATTCAGCAGGAACGCTATGTACCCAGCCTAATTCGTTTATTGAGCTGACTTTAATGCGATACCAATCACCTTGCTTTTCGATTACATCGAGCAAGTTACCTTTAGGGATTTCGAATAAAGCGATTTCAGCTTCATCCGGCTTGGGATACACCTTGATGGTATTTGCATTGACCTGTAACTGGTAACCAACAGGCAAGGTCTCTGCCTGCGCTTCAACCAAAGAAAGAGCTGCCGAAAGAATTACCGCGCGGACAATGAGATTGATCTTATTCATATCAGGGGCAAGGATAGGTCTCAGTGCTGCCATCAATAAACGGAGCATAAGGACAGCTCACAAACGTAGGATGAACAGCGGGGTTGAGGTTCCCTGGGTTGAGATTACTTGCCCAGATTGAAGAAGACGCGAGACCAAACGTATTGGATCCCTCGTTAAGCGCTGCAGCTGCATTTTTCACACCGAGGTAGCTGATCATATCGTCTTGGATGGTGCCGTCACCCGAGGTACCAATAGCGCCGATCATCACGCCATTGCGATAGATCGGGGTGCCACCCGCAAAAATTTGCGGACCGTTTTTCATTGTAGTTGTGCCTGCAGCAGGTGAGCTGCTTATGGTTGGGCTCATGCAGTAATTAGGCAAACTTCCACCGCCGGGGATAGACGTTGCATTCAGGATTGCAGTAACGAGACCGGAATAAATGGAATCTAGCTGAATCCCGGTGCTAAACACACTCCAACTGCTGTAAGACTTGCTCAAAGGACCCGAATAAGCGGAAGTCTGAATTCCATCTGGATAGAAAGGACGACTTACATCAGCCAGCGCTCTCGTGCTAAAGGCATATGTTCCATCCAATGCCGAACTCGCAAAACTTGATGATGCTGTAGCGTAGTTGGATAAGGTAATGGTTGTAGAACCCAAAGAGCCAGAGGTAGAACTAAAGTATTGGACTGTATTCATCTTGCCCAATGCTGAGTAAGCACTATACCCATTTGTAGATGCGGAGGCGGAGAAAAAAGCAGCTGTTCGCGCTTTCTGCAGGGAC
>CAIPTD010000101.1 GCA_903867885.1 uncultured Ferrovum sp.
GATCCGTGCGTTTAAAAGGCGCTTCATACGGCATAGATATCAAACCAGGAAAGTTTAGCTTTAGTATGGGCCTAGACTTTATAGAGGCCACTGATGAAAACACAGGTCGCGAACTTCCCAGGGTTGCTAAATTTGCTTCTAATTGGAAACTGAATTATCACGATGGCGGATTAGATTTGGGTGCAGTGATGACCTCTGCCGGGGCAACTTATGATGATATTAAAAACACCCCTTCTACAATAAACACTCCTTTTGTGCTCTTCAATCTATACGGTAGCTATAAATTGGATAAGAACTGGACGGTGTTCTCGCGCTTCAACAATATCTTGAATACTCAGTATCAAACAGCCTATGGCTATGCCATGCCTGGCTTCAATGGTTTCGCAGGTATTCGCTATTCCTTTGAGTAGGCATTGTGTAACACGTACTTATGATGAGAAGACTTTGGCACGGTGTTCCGGTCTTAGCGTAAGAGAAAGTCCGGCAGAGGAAGAATCCTGAACATCGCAGGCCACGCCATACACTTCATGGATGCGCGATGCAGTCAGCACTTCGCGCGGAGTGCCATCGGCAATGAGTTTGCCCTCGTTTAAGAGAATAATACGGTCTGCAAGGTGCGCAGCAAGCGAAAGATCGTGAAGGGTCACGATGATGCCTTTTCCATCTGAAGTGAGTTTGCGAAGCAGGTCACACAGTTCGAATTGGTGCCCTGGGTCGAGGCCGGTCATGGGCTCATCTAGCATCAGCCATTCTGGTTCGCCAGCTAAGACTCTTGCTAAAAGGACTCGACTGAGCTCACCCCCTGAGAGCGTATCCACACCTCTATCGTGCATCATTTCTACACCCGTTTCTTCTAATGCAGCAGCTATAGCATGGTGATCTGCTTCTGAGCGTTGGCTGGTGAATCTTCCTTGATGTGGAAGTCTGCCTAAGCCTACAAACGTGATGACATCTAAAGGCCAAGCAATTTCGCCACGTTGTGGCAGAAACCCTATGCGTTGTGAACGTTGAGCGGCGCTCATGTGATGAAGTAATACATTGCCGAAAGAGATTTCACCTTGATGCGATGCGCCAAGACCTGCTGCAATTTCTAGTAATGATGACTTTCCTGCGCCATTCGGGCCAAGTAAGGCAATCAATTCTCCGGGGTGCAGATCAATCGATAGATGATCCAAGACAAGACGTTCTCCCTTGATCTGAACGATGTCTTTTAATGAGAGCACGCTGCTCATAGTTTTATCAGTGTTCATGCTGACTGCCTTCTCATTTTTAGAAGCAGCATTAAAAAGAAAGGCGCGCCGATGAGTGTCATGGCAACACCTAGCTTCAGTTCTTGAGCGCCTGGACTAAAGCGAACAGCAATGTCAGCAGCCAACACCATCGCTCCACCAGCAAATGCGCTGGGTATGAGTAGCTTGCTGGGTAGATTGCCTACGAGCGGGCGCAGAAGATGTGGGACGATGAAGCCAACAAAACCAATCTCTCCCGTAGCAGCAACACAGCTCCCAGAAACGAGGCCCACGCCTAGAGCAAGAAGCCATTGCGTATTGCGCAGGTTGACACCTAATGCGCGCGCACCGATTTCGCCTAAGCTCAGCGCATCGAGTGCAGGGCGAGTGAGTAAGATGCACGCTGATCCGATTAGCACACCCGGAAGCGCAAAGAGAAAATCTTCCCAACTTCTGTCCTGTAAAGACCCCAGCAACCAATTGATGATTTCATCAGAGGCCCAAGGGTTATCAGACATACTCAAGGTGAGTGCGACACCTGCGCTGGCAAGTGTTTGCAATATCACACCCACAAGGATAAAACTTGTGATGGTATGAGCGAGTCCTGAAAGCAGAATGAGCAACACAATGCCTACAAAAGCCCCTGTAATCGCTGCTGCAGCGAGTACCCAAGGCTCAAGGCCGGATAAGCCCAGATAGATAGACAGAATTGCACCTAGCGCTGCCATTGCGGAGATACCGAGTAGTGCTGGGTCTGCTAAAGGATTGCGCGTGAAACCCTGAAGTGCAGCGCCGCATAAGCCTAGGGAAGCGCCCACCATTAAACCTAGCAAAGTGCGAGGTAAACGCAAATCCCACATGAGTGTCTGACTCAGCGAGTCAAGTGAGAGCCATTGCTCAGGTCCTATCCATACTCGCCCGCTTGCAAGCGATACGATCCCTAAGATAGTCACGACTGCGCTCAGCATAGCAATCAATTTTTTTTGGGACAAAAAATATTTCATTCGGGTACTTGCTTGCTTTTACGTGCTGCACTCAAAGCTTCTGCTAATGGGATGAGTGTTGGGCCTGCGCATGACATCAAAGCTTCAGGAAATGGGGACTCGCGCATGATATTCGTTGGAAGTTTGGTGAACACGGGATGCGTTACGATCCTCGATGACCATGATCCCACTTCGTTCTGGGTAGTGGGAGTAAATAATACTTTAGGGGGGGAGTGAAGTAGGTCTTCTAGGTGAACGATGCCCCAATATTTGATCCCATAAGCCGAGGCCTGATTCGTGAATCCAGAGTGATTCATCACTTGGTTGATGAGCGTTTTCTCACCCGGGACAAAACCATTTGCTTGATAAACCAAGGCGCTGATCGGTGGATTAAGAGACTGTATTTTGGCTTTTGCTAGGGCTTCGTTGATGCGCTGATTCAGTGCGATGCCGCGCTCAGGGTGTCCTGCCAATTCTGCGATACGTGTGACTTGTTGTGCGCTGATCTCAATCGAATTGGGAAGAGCAAACAGCGCTAAGTTTGCGTTAAGTTTTTTTAAAGTTCGAAGCGTTGATTTAGACGAATAGGTACTAGCGAGCACTAAGTCTGGTTTTAAAGCCATAACCTCTTCTGCGCTTCCATATGTGCTGGGGAAATATTTTGCGCGCTCTGTAATTAATGAGCTGCGATGATCGAGAGAGTAGTAGCTGAGTGCTGAGATTTGCTTGGGGTCTGCCACTTCAATCAGAATTTGATCAAGGCAAGGATTGATCGATACGATGCGGGTGGGGGCAGCGTAACTCCATTGACTGGACCCTATGATTATGGAAATGACCATGAGTGCAAAGGCACGCCATGGTCTTAAGCGCAACATCAATAATCTACTCCGGCTTGAGCCATGATGCCTTTATCAAAAGGATGCTTGATGGGTTTGATCTCAGAAACCAGATCGGCTGCTGCTATTAAGTCTGGGTGGGCATCGCGACCTGTAATAGAGATGTGTAGATGAGGGCTGCGCGCTTTCAGATCATTCAATACGGTTGTGATGTTGAGGTACTCATAATGAATTGCGACATTTAATTCATCTAGCACGAGCAGATTCAATGAGGGATCGGCAAGAAGTGTTTTTACTGTTTCCCATCCTTTCTCTGCAACGGCTATATCGCGCGAACGGTCTTGTGTGTCCCAGGTAAAACCTTCACCCATGACATGGAATTGAATCTGATCACGCATCAACTGAAAAAAACGATGCTCGCCGGTTTCCCAGTTACCTTTAATGAATTGCACGATGGCAACTGAATGCCCCCAGCCTAGGGCGCGGATAGCCATACCAAAGGCCGAGGTGGATTTACCTTTACCGTCTCCAGTGTGCACCATCAATAAACCACCACTTGGTTTCGCCTCGGCAACCTTGCGATCCTGTTCTTCTTTTAACGCTTTCATGGCTAGGTTGTGCGCTACATCTTTTTCCGAGATCTCGGTGGTCATTCATTTTTCTCTCTATGCCTAATATGCATTGCAATGTAGCCTTGGACTATGATCAGCGTCAATTTAGAATGTGAGATTAGTGACAATGATGTGGATTTTGCTTGAAGTGCCATTGCCCCCAGAAAGCGTATCGCGTGTTAGTACGAGTGAGATGAAATAAAAAGATGGCGCCTTGGAGTTTATTTTATGGAAGCTTCTTTGCCATCTATGGTTTGTGGGTGACCTTTGGCCCTGCGCGCTTAATGCAGTCATCTCCAAATTGGGCTGCTGCGAGTCTTGCGCTCTCATCTTTGGTTTATTTTGTGGCGTTGCCCTTAGCGCAATGGACATGGAAATATTTTGGCTTTACGACTGCGCTGGGCATTTGGGCGCTGTTGACTGTATTAGCGTATTCCTTACCTTTATTGGATGCTTCTTTGTTGCCCTTGGTATTGCCTGTGGGTTCGATGGCTGCAGCAGGGTCTTATGGCCTAGCAGAGACCTATATGATTGAGGAGCTGACTACTCAAGGGCGTGCGCATGAGTTTGGTGCTTCGCGCAAATGGGGATCATTAGGATTCTTGCTCGCTGCGGGTTTTGGTGGAATGTTGTTGGATAGGATGGGAGGGATTTCTTCGCTGGAAATTCTTCTCGCTGTGGTTGCGGTGGGCTTTGGTCTATGTAGCTTGATTCTGATGCGTTATGAGCGATCACACGGCGTGGGTCAAATAAAACTTGCAGGAACTTCTTCAGTATTAAACGCGCCCGATGCGGGTGAAATTGAACCCGTTACGCTCTCTGCAATGTCGGGACAAAGCCAAGAAGATCTATTGGCTGCTCATTCGGTACGGGAAAGTCAGCCCGAGAAGTCGGTGTTGTTGCGCGCTATTCCACAATGGGCCTTAGCCTTAGCGCTGATCGGAATTACTTTTCAACGTGTTGCTGAAAATCAATCCACCGCTTGGTTTGGAGCGATGTGGATGGCAGGCGGACACTCTGCCACACAGGCTGGTTTATTGAGTGCTTGGGCTGTATTGGCAGAGTTTTTTGCTATGGGAGCATCTACCCGATGGCTCGAGCGTGCCCCGCTTCAGCGCGTGATGTTTTGGTGCTGTTTGATCTCTTCTGTGCGTTGGATCCTAACGCCAAGTTGTTCCTCTATGGTCTGTGCCGCAGCTCTGCAAAGCGTGCATGCCCTAAGTTTTGGCGTGTTTTATCCGGCAAGTTTGATCTGGATCAGAAGCCATTGGCCTAAACATTTTTTTAAAGCACGATTTACGATGGAAGGTGGCCAACGTGCGCTATCCAGTGGCTACTATTTTTTGGCAGCAGGTTCTTTGATCCCTGTATTGGGTTTCGCTCCTGTGTTTGAGGGATGCGGATTGTTTGCAGCCATTGGGGCTGCAGTATGGTGCCTGCCTGCATTTAAGGAAAAACGAATAGTGACTGCCTAGATGACTGCAGGTAAACAAGTTTAAAGCGTTGCTTAAAAATAAAACGGCGCATCACGAATGGCGCGCCGTTTAAGCTGCAGTGAGGACCGACTTAGATTTTGTTCAGAATGGGATAGTCTGTATATCCCACTTCTGTGCCGCCATAAAAACTATTCGCATCCCCTTCATTGAGTGGAGCATTGAGTTGTAAACGAGTGACCAAATCAGGATTGGCAATAAAGGCGCGGCCAAATGCAACGGCATCCGCTCTTCCTTGGGCCAGCGCGGATTCTGCCTTGGCTTTATCGTAGTTCAGGTTGGCGATATAGACCCCACCAAACGCTTTCTTGATTGCTGCGTAATCTACGCCTGCTCCTGGGCCACCCATTTGGTCGTGTTCTAGCACATGCAAGAAGGCCAGCTTGGCATCTTTAGCTAGTTTTGCCACATGCTCAAAGAGGGATTGGGGCGCGCGATCAGACATATCGTTAAAGGCTTGTTCGGGGGAAATTCTTAAGCCTGTTTTGTCCGCGCCTACTGCTGCGGTGACTGCTGCAATGACTTCGCAGAGGAAGCGCGAACGATTTTCAATCGAGCCACCATATTGATCCGTGCGGTGATTGGAGCCATCACGCAAGAACTGATCGATTAAATAGCCGTTAGCACCATGAATTTCTACGCCATCAAAACCTGCTGCAATCGCATTGTTTGCACCGTCTGCATAAGCTTTGACGATTGCGGGAATTTCGCTGGCTTCTAGGGCGCGAGGGGTCTCAAGATCAACAAATCCTTCCGTGGTGTAAGCCTGGCCTTTGGGTTGAATCGCAGAGGGAGCAACGGGGAGTGCGCCGCCC
>CAIPTD010000102.1 GCA_903867885.1 uncultured Ferrovum sp.
CAGCAAAACTATCCCCTTCTGCCGGCTTGGCATGGAAGCGTTCTGAGGTAAAGATGGGTACAGCAGGTTCTGCGCCCTGCGCAAGTTCTTCTAAGTACTGCGCTAAGCCACCGGGGTACGTCCAGGTTTGGGATTGCAATGTGCCCGATTTTTCAAGATGAAGCGTCACTTGGACACCCGGCAATAACACCGCTTTAGCGCGCAAGGTCCGCTCTAGCTCTGGCAAAGAAACGCCAGGGCTATCAAAATATTTGGGGTCAGGCCATGCGCGCACGCAGGTACCGCTGTGCTTTGCGGGCACGGAGCCGGTCACCGCTAAAGGTTCAATCACATCCCCCCCTGCAAACACAATTCGGTGGGCTTTGCCTTCGCGTTTGACATCCACTTCCAGTCGCAATGACAAGGCATTCGTGACCGATACACCAACACCATGCAAACCGCCTGAGAAGGCATAGGCACCGGCTCCAGACGTCTTATCAAACTTACCCCCCGCATGGAGCCGGGTAAACACCAGTTGAACAGTTGGCTCACCCTCTTCTGGATGCATTCCGACTGGAATACCGCGACCATCATCTTTGACGGTCACAGAGCCATCTGCGTGCAAAGTCACCTCAATACTCTTGGCAAAGCCGGCAAGGGCCTCGTCTGCGCTGTTATCGATGACCTCTTGGATAATATGGGTGGGATCCGAAGTTCGGGTATACATACCCGGACGTTCCTTAACAGGCTCTAAACCTTTCAGTACACGGATGGAGGATTCTTGATAGGTATTCTTGGACAAAAAGGGACGTCCTTCATAAGATTAAAGCGGGCCGGCGGCGGCATTGTAAGCCACCTGCGGCCCGCTGGGACGGTTGAATCCGCTTATGCTCTATTTAAATTAAGCATGCATAGGAGGAATCCTATGTGTATCAATGCCATAGCGCTTGATTGCTTCAGCCACTTTGGTGCGAGGAATTTCACCCAAGTCTGCCAAGGCCGATAAAGCGGCCACCGTAATATGCTGGCGATCGACTTCAAAGAATCGGCGCAGTTTTTCTCGGGTATCCGAACGGCCAAAACCATCGGTTCCAAGAACATGGTAGTGAGTGGGCACATAGGCACGAATCTGTTCAGCAAACAACCGAACATAGTCAGTGGCCGCAATCGCGGGACCTTTGCGATCCTTTAGGCACTGCACCACATGGCTGGTGCGAGGTGGATCGGTAGGATGAAGGCGATTCCAGCGCTCCACCAACTGCCCCTCGCGAGCCAATTCGGTAAAGGATGGGCAACTCCATAAATCCGCCTGCACACCCCACTCGGACTCTAATAACGCTGCAGCTTCAATGACTTCGCGGAAAATTGTGCCAGAACCCATTAACTGCACATGCGGTTTCTTCGCCGATTTCTTGCTTTCTTGGAAGAGATACATGCCTTTCAAAATATCTGCTTCAGCGCCCTGAGGCATCTCAGGGTGCGCATAGTTTTCGTTCATCAAGGTGATGTAGTAATACACATCTTCTTGTTCTTGGAACATGCGACGTAAGCCATCTTGAATCACCACAGCCAGCTCATAGCCAAACGTGGGGTCATAGCTTACGCAGTTCGGTACCGCACCTGACCATAGATGACTATGGCCATCTTCGTGCTGTAAACCTTCTCCGTTCAAAGTAGTGCGTCCTGCAGTTCCGCCCAGCAAGAATCCGCGTGAGCGCATATCCCCGGCGGCCCAGCATAAATCACCCGTGCGCTGGAAACCAAACATAGAATAAAAAATGTAAAAGGGAATGGTCTGCACGCCATGAGTAGAGTAACTCGTGGCGGCGGCGATCCAGTCGCACATCGCGCCCGCTTCGTTAATCCCTTCTTGCAGAATCTGACCGTGTTTATCTTCCCGATAGAACATCAGCTGATCTTGGTCTTCGGGCTCATACAACTGGCCCAGTTGATTCCAAATGCCTAACTGACGGAACAAACCTTCCATACCGAATGTGCGAGATTCATCTGGAACAATAGGGACAACATGTTTACCTAAGGTCTTGTCGCGCAATAGAATTTGCAGCAATTGTACAAAGGCCATGGTGGTTGAAATTTCACGACCTTCGGTGCTCTTTAGCAGACGATCAAACGCTTCGAGCTTGGGAACGGCAAGGGGCTCCGCCTTTCCACGACGGGTAGGCAAGTAGCCACCCAATGCTTCGCGGCGCTCGCGCATGTAAGCCAATTCAGGCGAATCAGGCGGTAGGGGCAAGAAAGGCACCTCTTCCAACTGATCATCCGTGATAGGCAACTTGAAACGATCACGGAAGCGCTTGAGCGAGTCAACGGGCATTTTCTTTTGCTGATGCGAAATGTTCTGTGCTTCGCCAGCCGAACCCATGCCATAGCCCTTAATGGTCTTAGCCAAAATAACGGTTGGCTGACCTGTATGGTTCACAGCAGCTTGGTAAGCCGCAAATACTTTAAAAGGATCATGGCCGCCCCGATTGAGGGCCCAGATATCGTCATCCGTCCAATCTGCAACTAACTCTTTGAGTTCGGGCGAATTGAAGAAGTGCTCTCGCACATAGGCCCCATTTTTTGATTTAAAGGTTTGGTACTGGCCATCCACGATTTCCATCATGCGTTTGGCCAACACCCCTTTTTTATCCCGCGCAAATAAGGTATCCCAATGGGTACCCCACAAGACTTTGATCACATTCCAACCTGAACCGCGGAACTCAGATTCCAGTTCTTGAATGATTTTTCCGTTGCCACGCACCGGGCCATCCAGACGCTGCAAATTGCAATTAATCACAAAAATCAGGTTGTCTAAATGTTCCCGGCCCGCCATGCCAATCGCCCCGAGTGACTCGGGTTCATCGGTCTCACCATCGCCCAAGAACGCCCAAACCTTGCGGCCTTCGGTTTTAGCCAAGCCTCTGTCTTCAATGTATTTCATGAAACGCGCTTGGTAAATCGCCATGATGGGGCCCAAGCCCATGGATACCGTGGGGAATTGCCAGAAATCGGGCATCAACCAAGGATGGGGATAAGACGAAATACCTTTCCCATCCACTTCCTGACGGAAGTGATTCATTTGTTCTTCTGTTAAACGACCGAGTAGATAGGCGCGCGCATAAATACCGACTGCAGAATGCCCCTGGCAATACACCAGATCGCCGCCATGCTTCTCAGAGGGCGCATGCCAAAAATGGTTATACCCTACGTCATACAGGGTCGCCGCAGAAGCGTAGGAGGAAATGTGGCCTCCAACGTTGGTATCTTTGTTGGCGCGCAATACCATCGCGATGGCGTTCCAGCGGGTATAAGAACTCACCACCTGCTCATACGCCGGATTACCCGACATCTTTGCCTGCAATTCAACAGGAATCGTATTGACATAGGCAGTATTGGCTGAAAAAGGAAGCTCTGATCCACGGTTACGGGCCGCTTCAATCAGTTTCTCAATCAGTTGGCTAGCGCGGGCCGGGCCCTCCTGACGAATGACCCCTTCTAGGGCTTCAAGCCATTCGCGGGTTTCTTGCGCATCGGGGTCTGCGGGGAAGTCGGGTAGTGCCGACATAAAATTCTCCTTTTGGGCATTGAATTGTTGCGCCTAAGGGCCCTTGATGAAGACCCAGGCACAGATGTCGGTAAGAATACCTGAGCAATCGAATAAACGGCCAGTCCTATCGTTTATTTACTCGGGGTATTTTTCCCGTAGTGGATTGGCAACGGGGGCTAGGTGTGCGCCCAGTCCCATAAACCCAGGGATTGGATATCAGACTCGTTGAGAAGGCTACGCACATGAACCCGTTGCGACTCAGAGGGCGCGAGAGGGGATCTTTGCTGGGCTGTTTCCAAAGCGGCCTGTATCTGAGCCTCACCAAACATGGCATACACCACTGCACGATTCACTTCTAATGCAAGTTGCTGCTCTGCCAATGCAACAGAAGGAAGG
>CAIPTD010000103.1 GCA_903867885.1 uncultured Ferrovum sp.
AGGTCATGCAGACAACGAAGTTCTCATTGATGGTTTAAATCTCCTGAATGAATGTCACATTGATAAAGCGATCATCTTGGATTTGCTTACAGGAGTTAGTTCAGATACGCAATTGGTCAGAATAGAAGATCAAGCCCAATTAATGAGGTATTGCTACCAAGTCGCCGGAACAGTTGGCTTGATGATGACCAAGGTTCTAGATACTCACGATGCAGCTGCTTATCCTTTTGCAATTGATTTAGGCATTGCGATGCAAATCACGAATATTTGTCGCGATATCAAAGCGGATGCCTTAGTTAATCGACGCTACATTCCTGCTAATTTAGTGAATGATCTCGAGCCGATTGCATTAATTAATCCCAACGATCAGCAAAAAGATTTAGTGGTAGCAGCCGTTGCAAAATTATTGGCTAGTGCTGAGAAATACTATCAAAGTGGAGAAAAAGGGCTATCTTATCTTCCGCTACAAGCAAGGTTATCTATTCTGGTGGCGGCGCGGGTTTATCGAGAAATTGGTAGGCAACTTTTAAGGCAAAACTGCGAGTATTGGCATCACCGTATTACGGTATCAATGCCCAGAAAGATGTTAATTACTTTGCAATCTCTTTTATCTGCAATGTTTACTTTGAGCTTTTGGAGGCACCCCAAGAGGCATGATGCCGCTCTTCATCGAGATCTCATTAATACAGTTGATTCAGAATTAAGCCCATTTAAAAGCTATGCAAGCTGAATTCGATTTAATCATTATTGGGGCAGGTTGTGCTGGATTGAGTTTGGGGGTGCAGCTAGCAAAAATGAATGGCACTGTTCCAAAAACACTTCTACTAGAGTCAAGAAAATTTTATGAAAACGATCGTACTTGGTGTTTTTGGGGGGAACCTGGCGCTGCGTATTCGGAGATGGCCAGTCATCAATGGACACAATTGACGGTTCAGTCTGCAAAAGAAAAGGTGTCATTTGAATGCGCTTTTGCACCTTATCAAATCTTGGCATCCCAGACTTTTTATGACTATGCTGTGCAATCTATTGCACAGAACGCTTTACTAGATCTGAGGATGGGTAGTGTTGTACTTCAAGAGCCTCAATATCAAGAAGGTTGGTGGCGTCTAGATACTTCCTGTGGTCCCATCCGAGCAAGAGCTGTTGTTGATACTAGACCCAAATCGATGGAGTCTTTGAAGAATACAACGTTGTGGCAATCTTTTTTGGGCTACGATATTGAAAGTAAAGAAGCGATATTTGACCCTCTGACCGCTCGCTTGATGGATTTTTATCCAGCTAATTCAGAGTTTGTGGGATTTAACTATGTATTGCCACAATCCGAGAAGCGAGCCTTAATTGAATTTACAACTTTTGCTCATAGGCCCTACTTTCCGAATGAATTGCAGAGTAAGCTAGATCAATCAGTAGCGCAATACCTAAAGGGTGGGGATTTTAAAATAATCAGGACGGAGTCTGGGCTCATTCCGATGGGGCTTGCTACTGATAATTCCCTTGTTGTAAAGGTTGATCATCCTAGTTATGTCTATGCTGGATTAACGGCGGGAGGAGCAAGACCTGCGACTGGGTATGCTTTTCAGAGAATTCAGGAATGGGCAAGAAAATGTGCGGGTGCAATGAAAGAAACCGGTCTTCCTTTAGCGCATGCAAACGATTCGTATCTACTCAAAAAAATGGATGATATTTTTCTAAATGTGATTCGCGATCATCCAGACTTGGGACCCGAGTTATTTATGGATTTATTTGCAAAAGTGGAGAGTAAAAGGTTGGTACGCTTCTTGTCAGATAAGGGACATTGGGTAGATTATCTTGCCGTGATTAAGGCTTTGCCAGCAGCTCCTTTTCTCAAAGATATTTTTAACTTTTCCTCCCTTTGATGAATAGAATTCAGATTCAAGGCTTGCTCTTTAGCGTGATCGCTATTTCAGTTGGCTTATTTTCTACGCTATTGGCGCCAGCGAACCCTGCGCTTTCTCTATTGATGTTGGCTATCTTGATTTTCTTTCTCGGTGTCCCTCATGGCGCGCTAGATCCGGTATTCGCTCAAAAACTACTGTTTCTTCAGGGCTGGAAAGATTGGTCAAAATTCGTCATTGTGTATGTCGCCTTATCAACATCTGTAGTGTGTATTTGGTGGCAATTCCCATTACTTTTTATGACTAGCTTTTTATTGCTTTCCGTAATGCATTTCTCTCGGGACTTAAATGACCATGTCCCCAAAATTATCCGACTTGTATACGGTGGCTCAATTATTATTCTGCCGACATTTTTTCATTTCCAAGAGATGCAAACACTGTTCTCTTTGATTCTGAATGAAGAGGCTGGATTGCAGATTACAAAGTTCTTGCATGTATTAGTTTGGCCCTGGTTAATAGCTAGCCTAATCAGTATTTATCTTGAATTTATAAAAGAATGGCTTGTTGGGCTGGAGTTAATCGCCGTAACGCTTTTGGCAACCCTAGCTCCGCCATTAGTCGCCTTTACACTGTACTTTTGTGGGATGCACAGCTTAAGACATATTTTGCGTACCAAAGCCTATGCGGATATGCCTTTCATGAAATTGGGGCTGATATCCTTGGCTCCGATGATGGGAGTAGTTTTCATTGCAGTATTGGCCTGGTTTTATCTTCCAGAGTTACCTGACTATGAGCGATTGCTAAGATTCGTATTTGTTGGTTTAGCAGCTTTGACAGTGCCACATATGCTACTGATTGATCGCGTTCGTTATCAATCCTAGGGAGG
>CAIPTD010000104.1 GCA_903867885.1 uncultured Ferrovum sp.
ATGATGGCGCGAGTCTTGGATGTGATTGCGGCAGTGACTTTATGAAGATCTATATTGCGTGTAACAGGATCAATATCCACAAAGACAGGTTTAGCGCGAACTCCCAAAATAACATTGGATGTTGCCACCCAAGAAATCGGTGTGGTGATGACTTCATCACCTGGGCCAATACCAGCAACTTGTAATGCAATCTTCATCGTTGCTGTGCCATTGGCAAAACAACGCACAGGACGACCACCAAAGTATTCACTGAGAGTTGCTTCAAACTCTGCCAACTTCGGTCCTGAGGTCACCCAACCAGAACGCAAGACATCTGCAACAGCATCAATGGTTTCTTGATTAAAGCTTGGGCGCGTGAAGGGTATAAATGAAGGGTTATTTGACATGATGTCTTATATTACTTTACTGCCTTACCGTGCCGCGTTTGGTGTATCAGGATGCTTCACAATCACTCTACGGGAGTCGCGGTCTACTTCCTGCATTGGTAGCTTTTGCTCTCGGAGCGCACTGAACTGCTCTGGAGCCATTAGGGCATAAGCGGCTTGATCCTCTTGCCAGCGAGCAATGAAGGCATCAAGAGTGGGCATCCAGAGCTCAGGTTCTTGATGAACGCCAAACTCTAGTTCATCGGGAGACTCGACCATGATCATGGTTCTGCCAAGATAAAACGGCACAGTGTGATCTAAGAGTCGAATGGAGTAGAAGTTCACTTTTTCTGGGATGGATACTTTGACTCGGTTGACAAGATCAATACCAGAAACGGCCCGACCCAATGTCTCATGGCCTGTACCGGCAATGATGGCGCAGAGAAAAAATCCGCCAGCAAAGCTCACAATACTTTGAATACCGTTTCGTTTACTTTGCCATGCTGCAAATAGGCTAAAGGTGATAAGTGCAATTAATGCGGCAACAATCCAATAAGTGTATTGAGCGTAGGCTGCGATCTCATCTGGCCTTGCTTGTTTGCCAATGTCGGATAAGAAGAAAAATCCAATGCATCCTAAGACTGCAAATCCAATAGTTTGTAGTTTCCAAGAGAGTTCCATCGAATTGGTGTGCGCTAACAGTTGGTCCAGGCGATTACCGATTAACAATGCGAGCGCAGGAAAAATAGGGATGATGTAGCCCGGAAGTTTGGAGCGCGAAACGCTAAAGAAAATAAAGATTACTGCGAACCAGCACACTAATAACCAGCCGCTTGAGAAATCCCGACGACGCTCGCCCCATGCTTGCACAATCGAACCAGGAATTTGTAGCACCCAGGGCAATAAGCCAATGAATAGCAAGGGTACGAAGTAATAGATTGGACCTGTTCTGCTGTGGGCATCTTGAGTAAAGCGTTGCAAATGCTCATGAATAAAGAAGAATTCCAAGAACTCAGGATTACGCTGTGCAACCAAGAAAAACCATGGCGCTGTAATTGCTAGAAATAAAATCGTGCCGCTGAATAAGCGTAAACGTGCCCAGATTTTCCAATCCCAAGAAGTGATGGAGTAAGCAACAAAGACCATTGCTGGAATGGCAGCACCAATCACTCCTTTGGAAAGTGTTGCAAGCGCCATGAAGATCCAGCAAGCCCACATCCAATTTCGGCAGGGGATTTTGTTGCGCGAAGTTTGGGCTAGCAATAGGCTACACAACGCCGCCACTAAAAAAGATGATAGCCCCATGTCTAAAGAATTGAAATGGCCGCTAATGACCCACATCGGACTTGATGCGAGTACGACAGCAGCTAACCATCCCGCTCTAGCGCTGAAAATGCGAGCACCAGTAAAGCCAATGAGTAAAATAGTGAGAAAGCCAGTAAGCCCAGTCCACAGACGTGCTTGCCAATCACCGATGCCGAAAACTTGAAATGCAGCAGCAGTTGCCCAAGCTTGTAATGGTGGTTTCTCAAAATACTTGTAGCCGTTGTAACGTGGCGTAACCCAATCGCCTGTGACCAACATCTCCCTTGCTATTTCTGCATAACGTCCCTCATCAGATGGAATGAGGTGGCGATAGTTCAGCGTGCCAAACCAGATCAAGCTATAAATAATGGCAAGCAATAAAATTTTGCCGGGATGAAGCGCAGAGGATTGCCGAATTTCTCCAAATTGCATTAGCTTGGCTCCACAATTAACGCCAGAAGAACTTGACGTCCTTCTCCTACCAAAATGTTGTAGGTGCGACAGGCGGCTTGAGAATCCATGATTTC
>CAIPTD010000105.1 GCA_903867885.1 uncultured Ferrovum sp.
AATTTGAGCAATCGAGGTTTGATTACGCAGAATTGTTACTGTTTCTCCATGGCTACTTACACGGTCCAAAATTTCTCTAGTGTTTCTAGCAAGTTCAGTTGCATTAATTGTAGGCATTTAAGCACCTCGTAATTTACGTATCTATACATATTATGCAATCAATTACAAGGATTTACAACTGGTTTTATTGCTAAGACTCAATTATAAAATGAAGAAATATTTAATATCATTATTTTTTAGAAAAAAAAATATATAAATCATGAACTTACGTCGATAAATTAATCCCACTCAAAAATCAAAAATCTTTACCAATCAATCACTTAAAAATTCCCGTCATTCCCACTCAATCGTCGCGGGCGGCTTGCCCGAGATGTCGTACACGACGCGGTTAATGCCCCGTACCTCGTTGATGATCCGGTTGGAAACCCGGCCCAAAAGATCATAAGGTAAATGCGCCCAACGGGCGGTCATGAAATCGAGGGTTTCTACAGCGCGGAGTGAGACCACATACTCGTAGGTTCTTCCGTCACCCATCACACCCACCGATTTTACGGGGAGGAATACGGTGAATGCCTGTGCAACTTTATCGTACCAGTTTGCAGCTCTAAGCTCTTCAATGAAAATGGCATCGGCGCGTTGCAATAAGTCCACAAATTCAGCCTGAACTTCACCCAAAATCCGCACCCCCAAACCGGGACCAGGGAACGGGTGACGGAAGATCATTTCTCGGGGTAAGCCTAACTCAAGGCCTAATGATCGCACCTCATCTTTAAATAATTCACGCAGGGGCTCAAGCAACTTTAAATTCAAGGTATCGGGCAAGCCCCCCACATTATGGTGGGATTTAATATTGTGGGCCTTCTTGCTTTTGGCACCAGCCGATTCAATCACATCTGGGTAGATGGTGCCTTGTGCCAACCAACGCGCAGCGGGGAGTTTACCGGCTTCGCGCTGGAAAACTTCCACGAACTCACGGCCGATGATCTTGCGCTTGGCTTCGGGGTCGGTCACTCCGGCAAGTGCAGCAAAGAATTCAGGGCGGGCATCCACCCGAATCACCTTCATGCCCAGGTTCACCGCAAAGGTGGCCATGACTTCTTCGGATTCACGGAAGCGCAACAGGCCATGATCCACAAACACACAGGTAAGCTGATCACCAATAGCGCGATGAATCAGCGCGGCCGCAACCGAAGAATCCACCCCACCCGATAAACCCAGAATGACCTGCTCAGAACCCACCTCAGCCCGAATCCGCGCAACCGATTGGTCCAGAAAATCGGGCATGGTCCACGTGGCAGGCAAGCCACAAATTTCATGCACAAAACGCGCGATCACTTGCTGCCCTAAGACCGTGTGCGTCACTTCAGGATGAAACTGCACCCCATAAAAATGTCGGTCTTCGTCGGCCATTGCGGCAATGGGCGTGGAGTCGTTACTGGCGATGATTTTAAAACCAGAAGGCAAGGCAACAACCTTGTCGCCATGGCTCATCCACACATCCAATAAACCATGCCCTTCGTCATTTCGACGATCTTCAATCTCACGGAATAAAGCGGAGTGACCCCGGGCACGGATTTCCGCATGGCCAAATTCACGGGCACCGGTGGTGGCTTCAACCTTCCCGCCTAACTGTTCGGCCATCGTTTGCATGCCGTAGCAAATACCGAATACCGGAACGCCCAGTTCAAACACACTAGCGGGTGCGCGCGGCGAACCCGCAGCAGGCACAGATTCCGGCCCGCCCGACAAGATCACCCCAGAAGCACCAAAGTCTCGAACAAACGCATCAGTCACATCCCATGGATGCAGTTCGCAATACACGCCGGCTTCGCGCACTCGGCGAGCAATCAATTGGGCGTATTGCGCACCAAAATCCAGAATCAGAATACGGTCTTGCTCTAAAGCTAAAGCCTCAATCGACATGGTAGTTCGGCGCTTCCTTGGTGATCTGGACATCATGCACGTGGGATTCACGAATACCGGCACTTGAGATCTGTACAAATTCAGCACGCTCATGCACCGCAGAAATCGTTGCACAGCCCAAATAGCCCATGCTGGAACGTACCCCGCCCATCAGTTGATGGATAACCGCGGTCACGGGACCTTTGTAAGGTACCCTGCCCTCCACGCCCTCAGGGACCAACTTGTCGGCTTGGGATTCATCATCTTGAAAATAACGATCACTAGAACCCTGCTGCATGGCGCCCAAAGAGCCCATACCGCGATAGGACTTGTAGGAGCGGCCTTGGAAGAGTTCAATCTCGCCTGGCGCTTCTTCGGTCCCCGCAAACAGCCCACCGACCATAATGGTGTCAGCGCCGGCGGCTAAGGCCTTGGCGATATCGCCTGAGTAACGAATACCGCCATCGGCGATACAAGGCACACCGGAGCCAATCAAGGCAGAGGCCACATTATGGATGGCGCTAATCTGGGGAACGCCCACCCCAGCCACGATGCGCGTGGTACAAATCGAGCCGGGGCCAATACCAATCTTCACGCAGTCGGCGCCGTGATCAACCAAGGCCAGCGCCCCCGCGGCGGTAGCGATATTTCCGCCAATCACATCAATGGATGGGAAGTGATGCTTGACCCATTTGACTCGATCAAGAACACCCTGAGAATGGCCGTGAGCGGTATCCACCACAATCGCATCTACACCTGCTTCAGCCAATAACTCCACGCGCTCTTCGGTGCCCTCGCCAACGCCTACGGCTGCGCCTACAAATAAGCGACCAAATTGATCTTTAGCAGCGTGAGGGTGTTCGCTAGATTTTAAAATATCTTTAACCGTGACCAAACCGCGCAACTGAAAGGCTTCATTCACCACCAACACGCGCTCCAAACGATGCTTGTGCATGAGGCCCATGGCCTCATCGCGGCTAGCACCTTCGCGCACCACCACCAAGCGATCCCGTGGAGTCATGATGTTTTTAACCGGCTGATCGTGATTAAATTCAAAGCGGGTATCGCGGTTGGTCACAATGCCTACCACGGTGCCGTTTTCAACAACGGGCAAACCCGAGATACGATGTTGCTTAGTCAATGCAATCACGGCCCCCACGGTCATCTCCGGCGAAACCGTAATCGGGTCTTTCACTACCCCTGACTCAAACCGTTTCACCTTGGCAACTTCTGCGGCCTGCAATTTGGAAGACATATTCTTGTGAATAATCCCCATCCCACCCTCTTGCGCCAAAGCAATCGCAAGACGCGCCTCGGTGACCGTATCCATAGCGGCGGACAGCAAGGGAAGTTGGAGTTGGATTCGGCGTGTGAGGCGAGTGGCAAGGGAAACATCGCGCGGGAGCACGACAGAGTGGGCGGGGACGAGCAGAACGTCGTCGAAGGTGAGCGCTTTCTCAACTACGCGCATAGGAAAAGACCCTCTTTGCAAAACCGCATTATACGCAAGGTGCTGTTACAGCCCAAGCGGTTTCACTCGAAGCCTATCCAATCCTCGCATAATAATCCTTTCACGCGGGAAAACTCCCCCAGGTTTCCCGTTACCACACATAGCCCTCTGCTGCGGGCGTGCCCTGCAATCATCAGATCATAAGGCCCAATGACACAACGCGCCTGCTCTAGTGAATTTCTAATCTCAGCAGTGTGATCCGATGCAGGAGTGTCATAGTCAAGAACCTCAAGGCGTGACGCAAACGACTCAACTTGCAACAGGTTGTGCTCAGGACGTGCTGACTTTCTGGCGCCAGCGAGCAGTTCATAAAGAACAACGGTAGAAATACACAGGCTCGATGCCTCTTCATTAAACTTCTTTCGAATATTTTTAGGACGATCCCTCAATACCCTGATACATAAGTTTGTATCGAGCATGTATCTCAACATTAAAAGGATTCTCTCTCTTGCATTGTAGGTTGATCACGCGAACCCAAATCCACACCTGGTGCATCAAAAAAATCATCCCAGCTCAAGTGAGAAGGGGTAATGATTCTTCGATTACCTTCCTTAGTGATTCTGACTTCATGCACCTCAGCAGGAAAGGCAACCTCTTTGGGCAATCTCACTGCTTGTGAACGATTACTCAGAAACAACGTTGTTTTTGCCACCATTTAAGCTCCTAGACTAAGGCCTTATATCTTGACTAAAACTATATTCTGCCACCAGGGATATGTCAATGGGATATACAAATAATGTTATTGTTTGCGCTGCGCTGCGCGCTGTCTCCGCCGCTCGGCAGGCGAAATCGCCAAGGGGCGATATACTTCCAGACGGTCGCCATCCGATAAGGCGTGATCCAATCCTACCAACTGGCCAAACACCCCCACCGCAATCTCGGCAGGTAAAGCCCCATCCCCAAAAACGATTCCAAAGTGCGTCAGTACTTCGCGAACAAGGCAGCCATCCGGCAGCTCCAGCCAATCCCGCCGCATTTCTCCCACTTGATCTATGCACACACAGACGCGCATCAGCGCCTCTTTACTTCTGAAGGATTGCCAGGCGCCAGAGGCGTGTCAGATTTGAGTGGGCTGCACGTATTCACAAGGCATTCAATGTGTTCAGTTTATCCGCAGCTTTGAGTTGATCGGCCCGCGACACAAAACAATCCACAAAGGTATCGCAAATCCGCGCAAATACGGGGCCAATCAACCGTTCTAGAATTCGACTTGAAAACTCATATTCCAATGCAAGCTCCACTTTGCATCCCAGCACCGCCCCGCCCTCCCCCGGTTCCACCAAGGGCACAAACTTCCAGTGCCCCTCCAGGCGCTTAAAAGGCCCATCCACCAAAGCAATATTCAAGAGTGAATCGGTCACCCGCGTATTACGTGTGGTGAAGGTCTGCTTTACCCCATGAAAATCAATGGTTACGGACGCCACCGTCACCAAATCCTCTTGCGAGCGGATCGCCGAGCCTCCGCACCAAGGTAAAAACTGGGGATAAGCGAGCACATCCTCAACCAAATCACGCATGTGGGCGGCGGAATATTCCACCAAAACTGTTTTATGGACTTGTGCCATCCGAGTATGAGTTCCTTGCCAACATCATAATGCCGTAAAATACACGATTATTTGATGAGACCGCACGCGGCATGAGTATTATTGAGAACCGCAAGGCCTTCCATGACTATTTTATTGAGGAACGGTTTGAAGCCGGCCTTGTGCTAGAAGGATGGGAGGTCAAAGCCATCCGCGCTGGGCGCGCCCAGTTGAAGGAGGCCTACGTTGTGATCCTCAACGGCGCCTTAACGCTGATTGGCGCTCACATTAGCCCTCTTCCCACGGCTTCCACCCACATTTCTCCTGACCCTGTCAGAACCAGAAATCTGCTCATGCATCAAGCAGAGATCTCTAAGCTGATCGGCCAGGTAGAGCGTGCGGGTTATACTTTGGTTCCGCTGGATCTCCATTACACACGCGGCCGCATTAAACTGGCACTGGGCCTAGCCAAAGGGAAGAAGCAGCACGACAAGCGCGAAACCGAAAAAGAGCGCGAGTGGGAGCGTGAACGCCAACGCCTGCTTCGCAACAAAAACTAAGCGGCTTGGTATACCCGAATTCTGGAAGTCATCTGCACTGATGACTCGCGTTGCGTAATCCTCAAGTCATACTCTGTTTGTAAATTCATCCAGAATCGGGGTTCCATTGAAAAAAATAATCCCAAGCGCACTGCCGTATCCGCGGTAATTTGGCGACGTCCATGCACAATGTCGCTGATGCGACTGGGGGGCACATCAATATCGGAAGCCAGTTGCCGCGCAGTAATCCCCATGGGCTTCATAAAGTCCTCTAACAAAATCTCCCCAGGATGTATCTCTTCAAGAAGTTCAGTCATTTGATTTTTACCTTGAAATATCAGTGGTAATCGACGATTTCAACCTCATAAGGCCCATCTATATTCCAAAAAAAACAAATACGCCATTGATCATTAATTCGAATACTAAATTGCCCTTTACGATCCCCCTTCAATGCCTCTAGCTGGTTACCAGGAGGGATACGTAAATCAGCTATCAGAGTAACCGCATGAAGCTGAAGTAACTTTCTTCTGGCTACTCGTTCAATATTTCTGAATCTAGCTACAGGATGAGATTCAAATAAAAGTCGGGTTTCAGGACATTTAAATGAGTGGATCATGATTCATTATATTCTGATTAATAGATTCTGTTAAACAGATTTAAATTCGTTTTCTTAGTCTAAAAGATCTATCTTATGATTTAAAATCATAACCATGGATTACTTTTCGGGGTCTGCTGGCTCAGCGACAGACCACCCTCTGCGAAGACGAGCAACTCTGATCCGCTGCCCTAAGCGAGCAACAAAAACTAAGCGGCCTGATCAAGCCCTACCAAGCAAACTGTTCGAGCACCCAGTCGGGGTAGGCCTCGTGTTCTTCCATGAGACGATTGAGCGTGCGCTTGTATTCCTCACCACTCAGGCCTGCAAAGTGCTCGGCAAATATCCCCCCGAGCACAAAAGCAGTGTGGTAGCCCGCACGCCGGCCCCCACGAATATCGTGCTGCAAGGAATCGCCAATACACAATAGTTGACGATCACCTTGGTCATTCATCAAACGCCGGCAATGTTCATATACCTTAGGAAAAGGCTTGCCAATAAAACTCACCGTGCCGCCGCGCTTCTGATAACGCTCAGCCAGTGCACCCGTTCCTGGGGCCGTGCCCTCTGGGGTGATGCGAATACGATCAGGATTGGTGCAAATCAAGGGTAGGCCAGCTAGCAAGGCTTTATGCAGCACCGCCTCGACCTCGCCTTCTTTTGTAGTGGAATCAATGCTGGCCAGCAGCACAAAATCAGCTTTTTCAGGGGTTTCTACCGACTCCAATTCCAGATCATCCAAAAATCCAGCATCGCCACCGGTTGTGATCAATAAACAGCGATTTCCAAAGCGGGAATAAATGGGATCGGTACGTTCGGCCAAGGCTTGCCAAGCCACCTCTCCCGATGTCACCAAATCATCATAGCTCTCAGGCGGAAAACCCAATCGAGCCAAGCGATCAGCATTCACTGCAGCACGTTTACCAGAATTACTGATAATCACGATGCGATGCCCCTCGGCCTTAATCCGCGCCAGTGCCTCTACCGCGCCTGGATATGGCTTCTCACCATCATGCAACACCCCCCATTGATCAATGAGGAAGCCATCGTAACGATCAGCAATCTCTCTTAAACCTTGAACCGGAATATTCATATCCATGGCGAAGGGCCTAAAGGTCTTGCTTACCGTAAGTTTTAAACTTTTCTAACACGCGATCCATTTCCTCATCATCTAACAAAACAGGCCCTCCCAATTGCAGGGTTAAGACATATTGCTTGGCCAAGACCTCTACCTCAATGGCAATACGCATGGCTTCGGCTAAATCTTCGCCTACTGCAATCATTCCATGATTCGCCAGCAAACAGGCTTTAAGTCCCGTCAAAGCTTTTAGTGCATGATGGGATAACGCTTCAGAGCCAAAAGTAGCATACGGCGCACAAGGAATCATTTTTCCCCCGACCACACCGATCATGTAATGCAAAGCCGGGATAGGGGTCCTACGAATGGCAAGCGCCGTCGAATAAACCGGATGGGCGTGCACAATAGCGCCGACTTCGGGGCGGGCAAGATAAATATCCCGATGAAAGCGCCATTCACTAGATGGCTTCAGCGAACCACTAAAAGCGCCATCCCACCCAACGCACACCATGCTCTCAGGGCGAAGCAAATCATAAGCCATCCCACTGGGCGTGATGAGCATACCTTCAGGCACCCGAACACTAAGGTTACCTGTGCTGCCCTCACTTAAACCAGAGGAGCCCAAACGTAATCCATACTCCACAAGCGCTGAACGCAACAACGCCTCCGAAGAGGAGGCGTTGAGCGGATCCGTATTCAAAAACTTAACCCATCAGCAGGTTAAAACTTAACCCGCCAAGTAGTCATGCAAAACGCGCCCATAAGGAAGCGTCATGTCAGTGACGAATTGCTCACCACCCAAAACATGATGCACAGGTAGATCAGCAAAAGGGGCATTCACGGCGGGGATTAACTCTAAACGCGCCTTACCCGTCCAAGCACCTTTAACATGAATATCTGTGAAATTCACTGCTACTAACTGAGCAATCGCAGGACGGCCATCGATATCCGGAATCAACTTCAGGGTAACCTGGGTACGATTCAAGATCTCTTCAGCGCGCGCGATATTGCCATGATCAAATGCATCATGCTTGTACACCATAGTGCCATTGGCCACACGCTGACCCGCGTAGTCTAGCTGCCCCGTTAGGGTATCGCCGGTCACATGCAGTACGGGCTTGCCATGCTTCATGGGGTAACCCCAAATCTCACGTCCGCCTGCCAAGGGAGGGCAGTTGTCCACAATCATTTGGTTTACAAAGGTGCAAGGGTGACCTTTGTAGGTGCAAGGAATAGTCTGGGCAGCGGCACCATAAGCGCCGAAACCCTCGCCATCAGGCAAGTCTAACCACTGTACAGCAACCACATCACCATCAGGCTCTAAGGGCTCAGGTAACAAGGCACGGATCGCAGCGGCATCGGTGGTATAGCGAATGATCATGTACTGACGATCAAAGAACTTGAAAGGCCCACGAGGATAAGTGGGACTTTGCAAGGGCATCGATGATAATGACTTTACATCCTGCTTGTTCATAGAATTAAGCCTCTTTCAGGTAATCAAACAAGACACGGCCGTGAGGCAAGGTTAAATCACCGATGAAGTGCTTACCACCCACGATACGTTTTACAGGCAAATCCGCTGCAGGTGCATTCACGTGAGGAATCAGGTGCAAGCGCGCAGGGGAAACCCAAGTGCCTTTAATGGTGATATCGGTCAAGTTGTAAGCAACCAATTGGCAAATCTTGGGCGAGCCATCCACATCAGGGATGATTTTGAGATTGCATTGAGTCTTGGTCATACCTTTTGCAGCGGCCTCAATCCCACCGGGGCTTTCCTGGTGCTTGTACGCCATCGTACCCATTGCAACCATCTGACCTGCGTAATGCAAAGTGCCGGTTAAGGTATCAGAGGCCACTTCTAACTTGGGGTGGGCATACTTCTTGGGGAAGCCCCAGATTTCACGGCCTGCAGAAATAGGTGGCTCGTCATCCAGATACATTTGCGCGGTGAAATTAATGGGCTCACCTTTGTAAGTACAAGGGATCACCACGCCACTCTCGGTGTAATCACCAAAACCTGAGCTATCGGGCATACGAATCCACTCATACAAAACGTGGCCATCAACATTGGGCTCTAAGGGCTCAGGCACTGCAGCACGCAACAAATCTTTATCTGTTTCGTAAGTGATGATCATGTATTCACGATTCACAAAACGATAAGGGCCCATAGGGTAGCTGGGGCTTGCTGCGGGCATTGAGGGAAGCTTCAGAATGTCTTCGACTTTCATTCGATCTACCTTTTAAAAAATAGTGAGTTGGTTGCGTTTAACTACAGTATTTAAAGTCAGCTTTATTTAGCTATCAGAGCGATCTAACAATCAGAGCGATCTAACAATCACAGGAACTCTTTCTCAAGATCCACGGAGGAGCGCACGCCAATATGATCAAAATTCTCTTTGAGCCAATCCGTAGCAACAGAGCGACCACGATCGCGCAACATCACCAAGAAATCCCAGTCATTCAAGAATTTGCTGGATACAGACAAGTCGCTTAATGCTTGATCTGCACGTAAGGAATGAATCAGGATATTTTTCAACTTGCCTTTGTGCTCATCCTTGATCCAACCTTCTTCGATCAATTTCTGAACAAAATGAATCGCTCTTAATTCCTTGATGAGCGCGCAGTTAAAAGTGATTTCATTGATGCGATTATGGATGTCTTGCGAAGAGGTGGGCGGGCCAGCACGTTCAATAGGATTGATGTGCACGATCATGGTGTCTGTAGTTTCACAGTTGTAAAACAAGGGATACAACACGGGGTTACCCATGAAACCGCCATCCCAGTAGTACTCACCACCAATTTCAACAGCCTGGAAAAGATAAGGTAAGCACGCCGAGGCCAACACGGCATTAGAAGTGATTTCTGATGTCTCAAAAATCCTTGCCTTACCCGTCCGCACATTCGTCGCAGACAAGAACAATTTGGTCACTGAGTTCTTATCCAATTCTTCAAAATCTACGCAGGCCTCCAATACCTCTTTCAAGGGATTGAAATTGCTTGGATTCAACTGATAAGGAGAAAAAGACTGCGTGACCATTTTGAAAAAATTAGAAGCCATATTGTTATCAAGGTTATGGCCTTGCATCATTTTCTCAAGAGGGCTTCTCTTGATGGGGCTATAACGCTCGCCCGCATCAGAGATTGCCTTCCAAAAATCATGCAGCGCTTCACGAGCCGCTTCCGGTCCGCGAATCGCACCATAGGCATACACCACAGCATTCATGGATCCTGCGCTGGTGCCTGATACGCCCTCGATTTCAATACGGCCATCTTCCAACAATTTGTCGATGACGCCCCATGCAAATGCTCCGTGAGCTCCACCACCTTGCAGTGCAAGGTTGATTTTTTTCACGCCACTGCTTGAACTTGATTTTGCTTTTGCCACGGTGCGTCCCCTAGTTGGTAGATTATTTTTTAGTGCGCGGTCCAACCACCTTCAACGGCGATGGAAGTTCCGGTAATTGAAGCAGCGGAATCAGAGCACAAGAACAATGCGGTGCCAGCCAATTCTTCGGTAGTTACGAAGCGTTTGGTGGGCTGTGCCGCCAACAACACGTTCTTGATCACTTCTTCTTCAGTAATACCGCGTGCTTTTGCGGTGTCAGGAATCTGCTTTTCAACCAAGGGAGTCAACACATACCCAGGGCAAATACAATTTACAGTGGTACCGAACTCAGCCAACTCAAGCGCGATGGTTTTGGTGAAACCCAAAATACCGTGCTTGGAAGCCACGTAAGCACTCTTAAAAGGCGAAGCAACCAATGCGTGAGCTGAAGCAACATTAATGATACGGCCCCATTTCTTGGACTTCATGTAAGGCACTGCGCAACGGGTGGTATGGAATGCAGAAGACAAGTTAATCGCGATGATCGCGTCCCATTTTGCGGTGGGGAATTCTTCAACAGGAGCAACGTTCTGAATACCAGCATTGTTGACCAAAATATCAACACCACCAAACACAGAAGCTGCATTCTTCATCATGGCTTCGATTTGATCAGGCTTGCTCATGTCAGCGCCATCATAAATAACCTTAACGCCATGCTTGTGTTCAAGACCAGCACGAATGGTTTCAATTTCAGCTGCATCGCCAAAACCGTTAATGACGAGGTTCAAGCCTTCCTTGGCGAAGCCTTCAGCGATACCTAGACCAATTCCGCTGGTTGAACCCGTAATGACCGCACACTTTCCTTTCAGCATTTGCTTAAATCTCCACAATAATGGACTGACATAAATGGGGGAATACAAGACCAAGAGAAACGGCAAGCGAAAGACGCAAACTGAACTCTTACCTTGTGAGAAGGTAAACCTACCATGTAATTGTGTATTTCATGCGACTAAATATCAAATATTTTATCGTCTGAAAGCATTGACATTCGTGCTTTTTCCCCAATAACTCGGCTATTTAGAATGGGTTAATAGGGAATGGGGAAAAGGAGGAAGGTAAATTGGGGTGACCGATGGGACTCGAACCCACGACAGCCGGAATCACAATCCGGGACTCTACCAACTGAGCTACGGCCACCACCGAGCCCTTTAGTATAACGCGTTGAACGCCCTATCGCAAAAATCAACAAAAAAACTTATACGGATTCGTTCACAATCGATCCAGTCACCTGGCCCAACTCGTTAACACGTCCCATTGGAAGCTGTTGATTAGTGAATTGTATTTGAGTCTCAGTGATCGATTGTTGAATGGCATTTTTTTGTATTTGATCAACCGAGGCAATCGCTTTAGCGTTGAGCTGTGACGCTGTTTGCTGAGCGGTCAGTAAAGACTGTTGCTGCGCTTGCAACATATCGATCGCAGTACCGTTGTTAGAAGCAGAATAGGCGTTCAGCATTTTAAAGAATCCATTTTATGAAAGCTGTAAATCAGCGTTAACTACGTTTTCGGCAAAAAATGAAGAAACTTTAGTGCTGGGCGAAAAAAAAGCCCCGGGGGGGGCTGAATCAATGCGTAAACAAGCTCAACTATGCATGAACAGCATGGTTTGAAGACACCCCGTTACCTGAATGTTTAGGGGTTTTTTGTTTAGCGGCTAACTGCGCTTCGGTGGCACTAAAGGTGATATCCACGATACGTTGTAGATTGGCGTAGGCATGTTGTTTAGCTAGACGGTCCTCATGCATTTTTTGCAAACCTGCATCAAAAGCATTTGAAAACGCGGCAACGAAAGCCTCTGAGCCCGAAGGCGCCTTAGCAAGGGCTTCACACGCTAGCTTTTTAAACTCGGACTGGGTTTTCTCAACGGCGTCATTTGCCATCATCATGAACACCTCATTGTTTTTACTCAACACTTCGGCCAGCTTTGCCTGAAACGCCACCATCTGTGCCATTGCGGCAGAAGGGGATTCATCTTGAAAATATTCAACGACAGACTGGTTTTCATTTTTTATCATCATCTTCATCGCCTTGTTTTGAGCATACGCAATCACTGCCTCGATCATTTCGAAGTTAATCGCGGTAATGCTTTTAGTATTATCAAAAGCTAACTGAGCAAGTGCTTTGGCAGCATCCATTGCGTTATTTTTTACTTCAGTAAACGCTTCACCACCGTTACCATTTAAATATTTGGTTGACATTGGCCCACTCCAATAAGATTTTAAGACAATAAATAATAATTGATGATTGGTTATAAAGTTGACATCAATGACATTAAATAGATCTTTTTAATCA
The DNA here is from genome assembly GCA_903867885.1 of uncultured Ferrovum sp. Lineage (GTDB taxonomy): Bacteria > Pseudomonadota > Gammaproteobacteria > Burkholderiales > Ferrovaceae > CAIVHB01. The sequence goes on from CAIPTD010000105.1 coordinate 12,825, forward strand.
CTCTGTTTTCTGAACAAACATAATCCATATCACATACGCCACTTAGGATCATATAAATATCTTCAACAGTTTTACCCGCCTTCAATAC
>CAIPTD010000106.1 GCA_903867885.1 uncultured Ferrovum sp.
CTTCAAGATGGATACGACGCCCGACCCACCAGACGCTCCCTCGCTGTTGGAGCCCGAGTGGGCAGAGCACTACAAAGCGTGGAAGGCTAACCCCGGTCCCAAGACTAACGCAGCCATACTCAAAGCCGTAAGGCCTGTACTTGACTCAGCGCTGCGTACGTATGGTGGTGCGAAGCCTAGCCCGACACTGCAAAGCAAGGCTAAGCTTTTGGCAATGGAAGGCATTGAGCGCTATTCCTGATGCCGATAATGCAGAGCGTTATCACGATGATGCACCACTGAGAATACTGGTGGCGTTTGATGGCAATAAATCAAAACTATCATTGAAAGAAAAGATGAACTTTGAGATGGCCAATCTCATTAGTGGCCAAGAGATGCCTTATGCAACCCTAATGTATATCTGGTCAGGCAAGTCTCCTGTTGATACGATTATCACTAATGCGCACACCTCGCGTATCAAAATGATTGTGGTTGATTCTGGCTGGGATAATTTAGATGCTTGGCACAAACATCAACGGAATCTTGCTGCTGATTATCAGCGCGCCTATGGTGAGGTTCCAGGTGAGGTCATTGGGATCGCCTTGTTAACTGATACGGACAACACTAAATCAGAAACACGCGCCATCTATGGCGATATTGAACTCATTCGTAAGAATCCTAAGTAAATAATGTTCAGGAATGGGAAGGGCGCCACCGCTTTAGAAGTAGAGCATTGCTGAGTACACAAAAGCTTGATAGTGCCATCGCACTACCCGCCAGCATGGGTGATAGATAGCCTAGGGCCGCTAGGGGAATCCCAGTTGAATTGAAGATGAAGGCCCAAAATAAGTTCTGTTGAATCTTTCTCCAGGTTCTCTTGGAGATATCAATGACATCTGCAACTAAGGTAGGGTCTCCGCGCATCAAAGTAATGCCTGCAGCCTGCATGGCAACATCTGTGCCTGTAGACATGGCCATACCAACATCTGCTGTAGCGAGAGCGGGGGCATCATTGATACCGTCACCTACCATCGCAACCCAATGTCGGCCACCATCCTGATTGGATGATTGCAATTTGCGAATAATATCTGCTTTATTGTTTGGCATGACCTGCGAAAAGACTTCGTCGATACCAATGGTATGACCCACGCGATTTGCTGCTGCACTGTTATCACCAGAGAGCATGACAGTGCGTATCTGCAGTTGATGTAGGGAGGCAATAGCCGCTATTGCATTGCTTTTGAGTTCATCGCCAAAGGCAATGATCGCAATTGGTGACGACGTGGATTCATTTATGAGTACTGAAACAGTCTGCCCTGCGTCAAAACAAACTTGCGCTTTGCGAATAATGTCTGCTTGATGTGGGTTTGATTCGAGCGAAGCAATACTTTGCAGACAGAGATCAAGACCCATCCAAGCCCCAGTACTAGGTTTGCCTCTAATGCCGATTCCTGGCAATGCCCTACTCTCTAAAGGTGAAATTGGGCTAATGCCTTCTTGCTTGGCCGCATCCAGTAAAGCCTTAGCTAAAGGGTGCTCGCTACCCAATTGCAAGCCTGCTGCACTGGCTAAGATGCCATGCTCATCAGGTGAACTGGCAAATGAAATGATATTGAGAAGTCTGGGTTTGCCAATAGTAAGCGTCCCAGTTTTATCAAAGTCAACAATATTTAAGCGATGTGCCAACTCAAGTACTTGAGGATCTTTAATCAAAATACCAAAACGTGCTGCAATTCCAGTTCCCGCCATAATTGCCGCTGGGGTTGCTAAGCCAAGCGCGCAAGGGCAGGCGATCACTAGTACGGACACTGCACGCAATATTGCGATTGAAGCAGAGTCCAAATAAAACCAATTAGCTAGTCCAGTGATTATGGCAATCACAATGACGCTTGGTACAAAGATTGCGCTCACCTGGTCTACCAATTTTTGAATGGGAGCCTTCTGAGTCTGTGCATCTTCTACTAAAGAAATGATTTGAGAAAGAACACTTTCAACGCCAAC
>CAIPTD010000107.1 GCA_903867885.1 uncultured Ferrovum sp.
TCGTAGACATTTTGTGTGACAGTGTCTAGGGATGAAGGCGGCATAAATCCAAACATAAAGAGCACCGCAATCAAGCCTAAAGCAAAGGCTATCGGCATGCCCGTGAACATTAATGCAAGCGTACCTGCTCCATATAAAATACCAATTTCACCGACAGTCACTTTGATTCTCCCGACTGGGCCCGCGGGCCAAAAAAGATCGCCGCGCACTGAATGAGTAGTTGTAGCGTGAGCAATGTCATCCCAATTGACATCAGTCCATATGGAATCACCAAAGAGGGGGCCCACGATGAGGAAGTAGTTTGACCTTCATCCCACGCTTCGTAGCACAAGGTCCAGGACTTCCACGTAAAAAACAAACAGAATGCGAAGGAACCAAGATCGCAAAAGTTTTCGCGCAACTTATTCATCGAAGAGGGAAGCAGACTTGCGACCGCTTCAATCCCAATGTGCCCCCTGCGTTCTTGCACAAAACCTGCGCTCATGAACGTTGCCCCTACCAGCAAGAACACTGAAACCTCGTCCTGCCAGTCGGTAGGCACCTTTAGGAAATAGCGGAGAAATACGCTGGTGGCCAACACGATACAAGCCGCTATTAAAGCCAACATAGAAATGCGCATGACGACGGCATGAACCCCTGAAAGCGCCCTTGCCAATATACCTAATGTCCCGGGCGCATTGACAAGTTCTGGCTGTTGGTCAGTAGGAAGGCCGCCGCTCATAAAACCTTTTCAACCAACTTAAGCATTTTGGCGCAACCTTCACTCTTAGCGGCGTAGTCTTTCCATGCGGTTTCGCGTGCGATGTCCTGCCATTTCTTAACCACGGCTTCACTCATGTCATGTGCTTTGCCGCCCGCCTTGGTATAAATTGATGCGACTTGTTGGTCGTCTGCTTTGGCATTATCCAAAGCAAATTTCTCCATTTCCGCACCCAATGACATAATGAGATCCTGTTCGGGCTTACCCAACTTCTCGAAGACTTGACGAGAAATCATAAGCGGTTCAAACATAAACCAATAGGTATGACCACGACCCGTTGTGAGGTTTTTAGCCACTTCTTCCAATCGGAATGAAATCAAGCTGGTACTGGATGTGTAGGCTGCATCCAGAGCGCCTGTTTGCAGTGCGGCGTAGATTTCGCTTGAAGGAAGATCCAGTACTGCAGCACCGGCTTGCTTCAGCACCATATCCATTTCACGACCCCCACCGCGAACTTTAAGTCCCTTCACATCATCGGGCTCAATGATTGCTTTAGCGCGAGAGGCCACACCACCCGCTTGCCAGATCCAGCTTACTAACAACACGCCTTTATCAGCTAAGAGATCATAGAGCGCTTTGCCCACTTCGGCCTTGTGCCAAGCGGCCCCTTTTTCATAGGAGGTCACTACCCCGGGCATTAGTCCAATATTCACTTCAGGAACTTCGCCGCCCGCATAATTCAGAGGCACTAAGCTCATGTCTAGCCCGCCCTTGCGCATAGAACTAAATTGCGCTTTGACCTTCATGAGTGAGGAATTGGCGAAAACCGCCGCCTTTAATGATCCATTACTACGTTTTTCAAGTTCGCGGGCATACAGTTGGCATAAACGGTCACGGAAATCGCCATCGGTAGCACTTCCACCCGGAAATTGATGCGAGATTTTTAACGTTGTGGCTTCTGCAGCCATGGCCTCAAAGGAATTCATTCCTCCCATCAATCCAGCGAATGGACTTGCCAAGGGAGTTAACGCTAGGCCTGTTTGTAAGAACTGTCGACGATCGATACCCATGGAAATCTCCTCTTATAGTGGGAAGCGCGGAACGCTTAACAACGCTATTGTGTATTCATTTAGTTAAATATTGTATACATATTTAATCCTTTTGTATTCTTTTTTCGAATCAGGGCATACAATACGTCATATGGATACCGCACAACTCGATCAAGACGCATCATCCCTCAGCTTAGCAGCTACGCTTGCTGACCGAATTGGTGAGGCCATCGCAACAGGAATATATGCGCCAGGGAGTAAGCTTGATGAAGTGGAGCTTGCTGACCGCTATGGCGTATCACGAACCCCAGTGAGGGAGGCCTTGATCCAACTTGGCGCAGCCGGGTTTATCACCATGCGCCCGAGAAGAGGGGCGAGCGTTGCTCAAATCAGTGCTTTGCGATTAGTAGAAATGTTTGATGTCATGGCTGAACTCGAAGCTTTTTGTGCAAGGCTAGCCGCACGCAGATCTTCCCCAGAGGAATTAGCCCAACTTCGTTTAACTCACCTTGCTTGTGAGGAGGCGGTTAAAGTCAATGATCCTGAGGTTTACTATCTTCGTAATGAGAGCTTTCATCACATGCTCTACAAGCTCTCTCATAACGACTTCTTGGAAGAACAGGCATTGGCGTTGAGCCGCCGACTGCGGCCCTATCGTAGACTCCAGCTTCGAGTCCGTTCGCGTGTACTGAGTTCATTTTCCGAACACGGTGAAGTGGTAGACGCGATTTGTGCTGGTTCTGAAGACCAGGCCGCATTAGCCATTCGATCTCATGTCACCGTTCAAGGTGAACGCTTTGCTGACTTAATGACCTCAATGATTGGTAAAACCCAAGCCGAAGTATGAAATTAACCAGGCTTTACTCCATCACAGCGCGTTCCACTTCTGCCACATCAATGTGGCGTACATCTTTGCCCTTCACAAAGTAGATCACGTATTCAGCAATATTTTTTGCGTGATCACCAATGCGCTCAAGCGCTTTAGCTGCAAAAAGAATTTCAATTGAGGGCGAGATGGTGCGGGGATCTTCCATCATAAAAGTAATGAGTTGGCGAAGAATACCGCGAAAAGCATCATCCACTTGCCGATCGTCCTTCAGGACCTGCGTTGCCGATCCCGTGTCCAGCCTGGCAAAGGCGTCAAGACTCATATGCAACATCTGAATCGCAATTTGCGCTGCATGCCTTAATTCCACTATACGCGGACGGTACAGACGATCTGAGCTGTGCACCATTTTAGCCATTCTAGCCACTTTGGCTGCCTCATCGCCGATGCGCTCTAAATCCGTGATGGTTTTAATCACAGCAACAATCAGCCTCAGATCTCCCGCTGCGGGTTGCCGCCGAGCAATAATATTCGTACAGTCTTCATCGATAGTGACTTCAAGGCGATTCACCTCGTGATCTTGCGCATTGACGTGCTCAGCCAGATCAACATCACCATTAGAAAGCGCATCAATAGCAAGGGTTATTTGCTGTTCTACCAAACCACCCATCTGAAGCACGCGGGCCCGAATAGATTCCAATTCGTTATCAAATTGTTTACTTGTATGCTCATTGCCCATCTATATATCTTCCCTATCGCTCTGCCAAAAGACGGTGAATCCCGGAACTATCTGCTAGAAACAACACATCAGCTGCTCGGCGCGCAAATAAACCGCACGTGACTACCCCAGCGATTTGGTTGATGATGCCTTCTAATTCAACTGGATTCATGATGTCTAAGTGATGCACATCAAGGATCACATTGCCGTTATCCGTAACAAACCCGCTACGCAAAGCTGGTTGGCCGCCGAGTTTCATTAACTCCCTAGCCACATAAGAGCGCGACATTGGAATCACTTCAACGGGTAGAGGAAAGTTTCCCAAGCGCCCCACCCATTTGCTTGTATCTGCAATACAAATAAAACGCTTAGCAACAGCAGCCACTATTTTTTCACGGGTCAGGGCGCCCCCACCACCTTTGATCATATGCATATGACGAGTAATTTCATCGGCGCCATCCACATACACAGGCAAGTCATTGACGTTATTGAGATCAAATACCTCTATCCCCAAAGCCTTAAGACGTTTTGAACTGGCTTCAGAACTCGATACAGCCCCTGCAATTCTTCCTCGCATTTGGGCAAGTCCATCAATAAAATGATTAACCGTAGATCCTGTTCCAACGCCAATGATGGCGTCCTCGGGTATCTCTTTCAGTGCTGCTTCGGCAGCAGATTTCTTTAAAGCATCCTGGTTCATGATTTTTCTGTCACGATGTAAGGTTAAAAGCATACTCTCCAATCCAGACATGAGCGATTATCTAGAAAGAATTCTTAAGGCCCAGGTCTATGACGTGGCAATTGAAAGCCCTCTTACCGAGGCGCCACGCCTTTCCACACGCACGGGCAATCGAGTCTTATTAAAGCGAGAAGATCTTCAACCCGTATTCTCGTTTAAGCTTCGTGGTGCTTATAACAAGATGGCAAAACTGTCCCCAGCAGATATTGCTCGTGGGGTGATTGCGGCAAGTGCAGGTAACCATGCACAAGGGGTGGCTCTTGGAGCACAGCGCTTAGGCACGCAAGCTACAATCGTGATGCCTGTCACGACTCCCCAAATCAAGGTGGATGCGGTCAAAGCCCGTGGGGCGGAAGTTATCTTAGAGGGTCTCTCTTATGAAGAAGCTTATCGGCATGCAGTAAAGCTAGGCGAGGAAAGAGGGCTGAGCTTCATTCACCCCTATGATGACCCTGATGTCATTGCAGGCCAGGGCACGATTGGCATGGAAATACTGCGCCAACATTCTAAGCCTATTGATGCAGTATTCCTTGCCGTTGGCGGGGGAGGACTGATTGCCGGAGTGGGCAGCTACATCAAAAGAATCTCCCCTCACACAAAAATTATAGGGGTGCAGCCTGTTGACTCAAATGCGATGACCCTCTCTTTAGAAAAAGGTGAGCGCATCCGTTTGGAACAAGTTGGACTATTTGCAGACGGCGTTGCAGTAAAGTTTGTAGGAGAGGAAACCTTCCGAATTTGCAAAGAAGTCGTAGACGAGATGATACTCGTTGATACCGATGCCATCTGCGCAGCCCTTAAGGATGTTTTCGACGACACCCGATCTATTCTCGAACCAGCGGGCGCGCTTGCGATAGCGGGCTTAAAAGCTTGGGTAGAAAAAACTGGGGTCAGCAATCAAACCTTGGTTGCCGTTGCTTGCGGCGCTAACATGAACTTTGATCGATTGCATTTTGTGGCTGAACGCGCTGAGCTCGGAGAGCATCGTGAAGCCATTTTTGCCGCAACGATTCCAGAAACGCCAGGCAGCTTTAGACGTTTTTGCGAACTTCTAGGAAAGCGAAACATCACCGAGTTCAATTATCGCTATTCAGACCAACGCGAAGCACAAGTTTTTGTTGGGGTAAATGTGCGCAA
>CAIPTD010000108.1 GCA_903867885.1 uncultured Ferrovum sp.
AGACAGCCCTGTAATGCAAGGGCAATCTCAGTTTGCATATCCGCCAATTTCTTTTGGATGAGTTGATTGGCTGCTAATGGTTTGCCAAATTGCTTGCGATCCATAGTGTATTGACGCGCTGCATGCCAACACCATTCGGCAGCGCCTAATGCGCCCCATGAAATGCCATAACGGGCAGAGTTTAAGCAAGTAAATGGACCTTTTAGGCCAGTCACCTCTGGGAATTCGTTTTCAGCAGGAACAAAAACTTCATCCATTACGATTTCGCCAGTGATGGAGGCACGTAAACCCATCTTGCCGCTAATCTTCGGAGCGCTTAAGCCTTTCATGCCTTTTTCTAGGATGTAGCCACGTATGACGCCTTCATCATTTTTGGCCCACACGACAAACACATCTGCAATCGGCGCATTAGAGATCCACATCTTGGAGCCCGTCAAAGAAAATCCACCAGGAACTTTTTTGGCGCGAGTAATCATGCCGCCAGCATCGGAGCCGTAGTTTGGTTCGGTTAAGCCAAAGCAACCAATCCATTCACCAGTAGCTAACTTTGGTAAGTACTTTTGTTTTTGAGCTTCGCTGCCAAATTCATTAATAGGAACCATCACTAATGAGGACTGCACACTCATCATGGAGCGATAACCAGAGTCAACGCGTTCGATTTCGCGAGCGATTAATCCATAAGAAACGTAATTGAGATTGGCGCCACCATATTGTTCGGGAATAGTGATGCCCAAAAGACCGAGTTCTCCCATTTCGCGAAAGATAGTGGGGTCAGTTGTTTCATTGCGATAGGCATCCAAAATACGTGGCATGAGGCGACCCTGAGCATATTCAGCTGCTGCATCACGAATCATGCGCTCTTCTTCGGTGAGCTGGGTATCAAGTAAGAGGGGGTCTTCCCAATTAAAGCTGGCTTTACTCATGGTTCTCGTTGTCCTATCGATGGTTTTCTGCCCGATTTCTGCGTAAGTTCAGGAATGCGGATATTCTTCTTTCTATTATCCATTTTTCTAGACATATGGACTCACCTAGACGTCACCATCGCTATTACGACCTGATTCTGGCTGCCTTTGTAGTCGTATTGCTGTGCTCGAACTTTATTGGGGCAGGAAAAGCAGCGGTTGTGACCTTGCCGTATTTCGGAGAAATGGCATTTGGTGGCGGTATTTTGTTTTTCCCCATCGCCTATTTCTTTGGCGATATTCTCACCGAGGTTTATGGTTATTCCTATGACCGAAGAGCTGTCTGGGCGGGTTTTGCAGCGTTAGCCTTTGCTGCCATCATGGCGCAGATTGTGATTGCTTTGCCGGTAGCGCCAGGCGCTTATATGGCTAATTATCAGCATGGTCTAGAGACGGTTTTTGGTAATTCATGGCGCATTGCTTTGGCCTCGATGTTTTCCTTTTGGTGTGGCAGTTTTGCCAATAGCTATGTACTAGCCAAGATGAAAATTTGGACTCTGGGGCGCTATTTGTGGATGCGTACGATTGGCTCTACCGCAGTAGGTGAGTTGGTTGATTCAACATTCTTTTACATGTTGGCCTTTTATGCCATTTGGCCAACCCACGAAATCATCCAAGTCGCTTTGGCTCAGTACGCTCTGAAAACCGCCTGGGAAGTTTTGGCTACCCCCATGACTTACTGGATCGTGAATTTCCTCAAGCGTAAAGAAAGCGAGGATTACTACGATATTCACACCAATTTCACGCCATTTCGGGTCAAAGTTTAATCAGACCTTGATTTAGAGCTTTTCTTGCTCTAAACCGTTAAAATAATGGTCTTAGCCCTCAATGCTGGGGGTATCTGTTGAATTGAATTTCAGAAAGCTAGAAAACATCCGTGCTGTCAGCATCTAATATCACCATGCAGTTTGGGGCAAAACCCCTGTTTGAAAATATTTCCGTGAAGTTTGGCGGCGGTAATCGTTATGGCCTGATTGGCGCAAACGGTTGCGGTAAATCTACCTTCATGAAAATACTTGGTGGTGAATTAGAGCCCACCAGTGGCAATATCAGTCTTGATCCAGGCATTCGTTTGGGTAAGTTGCGCCAAGATCAGTTTGCATATGAAGATGTGCGCGTTCTTGATGTCGTGATGATGGGTCACGAGGAAATGTGGAAAGCTGCAGCAGAACGTGATGCGATCTACGCCAATCCAGATGCAACCGATGAAGATTACATGAAGGCTGCAGAGCTCGAAGGTAAGTACGCCGAATACGGTGGCTATACCGCAGAAGCAAAAGCAGGTGAGTTGTTATTGGGAATTGGTATTCCGATTGAGCAACACAACGGACCGATGAGCAACGTCGCTCCGGGTTGGAAGTTGCGCGTGTTACTTGCTCAGGCTTTGTTCTCAGATCCAGACGTTCTGTTGCTCGATGAGCCAACCAATAACTTGGATATTCACTCGATTCATTGGTTAGAAGACATTCTCAATGAGATTAAGAGCACGATCATCATCATTTCCCATGATCGCCACTTTCTCAATGAAGTCTGTACGCATATGGCCGACATGGACTACGGTACTCTGAAAGTCTATCCGGGAAATTACGATTCTTATATGCTCGCTTCCGTGCAGGCTCGTACTCAGCAATTAAGTAACAACGTAAAAGCGAAAGAAAAAATTGCTGAATTAGCGGCTTTCGTAGCCCGCTTCTCTGCCAATGCTTCTAAAGCACGTCAGGCAACTTCACGTCAACGTCAGCTCGAGAAAATTGAAGTTGTAGAAGTAAAGCCATCCTCACGTCAAAACCCATTTATTCGTTTTGATACTGAGAAAAAATTACACAACATGGCAGTAGAGTGCAATGCACTTACTAAAGCTTATGATCGCGTGATCTTCAAGAACTTTAAACTTGGAGTTCGTGCTGGTGAAAAGATTGCCATCATTGGTCAGAATGGCGCCGGTAAAACAACTTTACTAAAAACCATTCTCAGCAAACGATTTGAGGGTATCGCTGCTGATAGTGGGGATGTGAAGTGGGCAGAGAATGCGAACGTTGGGGTA
>CAIPTD010000109.1 GCA_903867885.1 uncultured Ferrovum sp.
CCGAGGACCCGTTATCTCGTAAATCAATGGGAATGTAATAACTGCAAACGACGAACGTTTCGCACTAGCCGCTTAATTGCGGTTGCCCCTGAACTGATTCTCTCTTGGGTCAGCTAGCGCAAGCTAGATCAGGGTCATATACAAGAGATAAGATCATTTCATGTCACGGGGAATGATTCGAAAATTTAGTGAATCGTCAGTAAGTAACGTGTCAATCCGTGCCTAACTGATTAAATTAAACGATATGACTAAGTATGTAGAACTTGTTGTAGAGGATTTGCGGACGCGGGTTCGATTCCCGCCGGTTCCACCATTTTGAAGTAACAGTTAAACGCCACCCACCAGGGTGGCGTTTTTCTTTCATTCAGAAATCAATCCTTCACATTAGTTGAACTGATAACTCATGCCGGCCTGGAAATTGAGTGGTGCTCCAGCAAAGATTCCATCTGGACTACGGCTGGATATATATCTTCTATTCAATACATTATTAATGACTCCAAACAGTTTCCAATCTTTGTTGATGGCATAGTTTGCGCTCCAATTGACTGTTGTAAAAGCAGGAACCTCACCTAAAGTACCAATGGCATTTTGTACAACTGTATTTGCTGAATCTGCATATTGAGTAGAAACATAATTTAGGCTAACCAAAGTATTGAAGCCACTCTTTTCATAGCTAACGCCAAGATTAGAGGTTAATTTAGGCGTGTATGGAATGCGGTTGCCATCTCTGCCTAGGGAGCTTGTACCAACAAACTTAGCTACTGGGATGTATGTGGCATTACCGCTAATACCCCAACCTCTGCCTAGCGCATAACCCAAAGAAAGCTCGGCGCCTTGATGCAAACTTTTACCTCCATTGGCTTTAGAAATTCCTGCAGCCAAACTCTGATTCACAATTTGATTACTGAAGTTCATGCTAAAAATAGCTGAATCATAAGTAAAAGCACCCGAGCGACCACGCAGCCCGAGCTCCGCATTAGTTGAGCGTTCTGGGGCTAACTGCTGATCAACTCCTTTGTCATCAATTGCGGTGGCTAACTGTGCTGGCGCAAAACCTTTATAAACACTACCGTACGCCTGCACTTGGGGAACAAGCTGCCAGGTAGCACCAATTTGCGGAATAGTTTCTACATTCTTGGCGCTACCGGCTTTACCAGAGGCAGCATTTGAACGGGTCTGGTTATAACTTTCCACTCGTACCCCAGGAATAAGTGCAAAGTCTTTACTCAGCAAGAAACGGTTTTGTGCATAGACCGCCACTGAATTAGCCTTGTTATCTTCCTGCGAAGTGAGTCGACCAGAATAGGCTAAAGTTTTGGAGCTCACTAATTGATTGATTTGAGATTCGGTATGCATGCGCAATCCAAACTCTGCTTCATTAGAAATCCCTAGAGCCTTATAGGCATGACTTACCCGAGAATCGATGCCCAACATTTGAAATTCTCGATTTCGCCCAATCAGACAATCAGTACCTATGTTGCAGGCTCTCAAGACTGTCGATTCCTGTGTGCGTTTAACAATACTTTGCCGCCAATAATCCCTAGATAACCTACTCCAATACATCAAGGTATTGATTTTGGTCTCTGGGCTGATTTCAATAGCATGGTTGAGATCTACTGCATTTCTTTGGGTAATAAAGCGGTCATTTGGCGCTGGATTATCTCTTGAGTGAGTGCTGTACTGATTTGGACGCAGACCTACATAAGAGGTATTGATATTGTTATCGTAATGGGTGTATTTCAGACTTAACCACTGATTCTGTGCAATCTCCATTCCCCCTTTCACCAAGATGTCGTACATCTTGAAACCATTGTCCTGGTATCCATTGGACTCAGATTGAATCAGGTTTATTCCTCCAATGGCGCCATTTGATGACGATTTTCCCCCTGCCTCAAGCTCTGCTAAGCGATATCCGTAGTTACCCACTTTACCGGTTAACTTCAATCCTGGAGCAGGTGTTTTGCTAAGGTAATTCACTACGCCACCAATATTGGATGGGCCATATTTCAGGCCCGATGCGCCCTTTAAAACCTCAATTCCACCGATTTGCTCAACAGGCGGGCTGTAATAGGAAGCATTGGAAATAAAGAGACTTGGTTGAATGGGGGCACCATCCTCCAGAAGAAGAACCTTGGAGCTGCGACTCGGATTTAACCCCCGAATACCAATATTTGGAATAGACCCCAGGCCACCCTCATCTCCGCGGACATTAACACCAGGAACCGTCTTTAATACATCTTGTAGGGACTGAGGTTGCAACTCCTCCATCCTCTGTTGATTAATGACATCAACCGTACCAGGAATTTTATACAGCGCATTTTCCTCTCGCCCAACAATATCAATCCTAGGTAACTCAATATCTTGAGCATTTGCCCAAACCGAAAAAGATCCTCCATATAGCAATACAAAAGATGAAAGCCAGACTAACTGATTTCGAGGACGAAAAACTTCTTGATGCTTCATATACCATCTCCAGTGATAAAAACAAAAAATCGCTGGCTATATGCATATGAAAATGCTCTTGCTGGCTAGTAAGTTAATTCATATTTACTTCGTCAAAATGAGTTTCCCTAATTTAGTGATGCGCAATTGATATGAATGCCCATCATGCAAAATGAAGATCTGCTTTGTGCGGCCCAATAAGGTTTCGCTTGGAATGCATCTAGGCAAAAGTTGATTTGATCGAATACATTTTGAATCAAGATCTAAGGTATTTTTCTCGCTCAAGTTAGCCTTCCAAAGTAAATTGAATGGGTGTTTGAAAGCATTGCAAAGAAACCTGGGCAGGAGCTATTGAAATGGGTTCAAATCTCCACTGAGCCAAAGCCTTGATGGCAGAGCGATCCAAACCCTGAAAGCCTGAGCTTTGGGTGATACCAACTTCTTGCACAAGGCCTTGCTCACTTACACATAATCTTGCAATAACCAAACCCTGTTCCTTAAGTTGTCTGCTGGCTAAGGGGTAGATCGG
>CAIPTD010000110.1 GCA_903867885.1 uncultured Ferrovum sp.
ATTATTGAAAACGGTGTTATTCGTATTCTCAATTTACCCAATTACAGCAAGTTTGGCCCAGTAGGATTTGATGTTGTGGTAAAAAAACTTGCTGAAATTTATGCCGATAAAGATGTTGAGTTTTGGGCAGATGATTACTCTTTAGTAACAGGCGATTTGGTTACATGGTCGCGCGTTTTCAGCCACTCTCAGATCACTGATTTGTATCTTCTTGGCTTAGCAGTTCAACGCAACTGCACCTTAGTTACCCTCGACCAAAGAATTTCTCCGATGAGCGTCAAAGGCGCGAAAGACCAAAATTTAAGACTGCTTTAATTCTTAACGCGCTGGGGAAGAGCGAGGATGGCGTCGCGATTGGTGGGACTGAAGACTTTTGCGGCGGCCTCGGGATAAGGCAACCACATTTGGGAAATGTGCTCGCGGGGTGAAAGGGTGACGCGCACGGGCGATGGAATTTCTAAGCTAAATACATGTTCTAGGTTTTGCTCAACGCCCGGCGCAAAACGATGCTTCCATTCGTAGTAGATGTCGTAGCTGGCTGACTGCTTCCAGTCTCTGAGAATATGGCCCGCCGCGTGAGCATCTAGCCCGGTCTCTTCACCTACTTCACGAATTGCTGTTTGCACTAAGGGCTCGTTCTCTGCATCTAGGCTGCCTGTGACCGATTGCCAAAACCCAGGGTTTGCCGCCCGTTCCAACATGAGCACCTGTAGATCAGGGGTATGGATGACCACCAGGACCGAGATCGGTATTTTATAGGTGGTCATCTTGCCTCGCGCTTAGCGCAGCTTAATATGCAATTCGCGCAGTTGCTTTTCATCCACTGGGCTGGGCGCATCGGTCAACATACATTGCGCGCGCTGAGTTTTGGGGAAGGCAATCACATCACGAATCTGTTCTGCACCTGACATCATAGCGGTGAGCCGATCAAAACCAAACGCAATACCGCCGTGAGGGGGCGCGCCATACTGCAAGGCATCCAGTAAGAACCCAAATTTTGCTTTGGCTTCCTCGGCGCCGATATTTAAGGCACGGAATACAGCAGACTGAACTTCCTCGCGGTGGATACGCACTGAACCGCCCCCAATCTCCCAGCCATTCATGACCACATCATAGGCGCGAGCTAAGGCTTGGCCAGGATCGTGTTCCACAAAGCCTTCATGCCCCGCTTTAGGAGCGGTGAAGGGGTGATGTAGGGCCACCCATCGTTTGTCTTCATCGTCGTACTCGAACATAGGGAAATCCACCACCCACAGGGGCTTCCATCCACCCACGGATAGACCACGCTCATGGCCTATCTTCACGCGCAATGCACCCAAACTATCGTTCACCACTTTTGCTTTGTCGGCGGCAAAGAAAATTAAATCGCCATTCTCGGCGCCAGTGCGCTTTAGAATCTCGCCCAGCACATTCTCAGGTAAGAATTTCACGATAGGCGATTGCAGTCCGGTCTCATTCACTTGAGTGACATCGTTGACCTTGATGTAGGCCAAGCCCTTGGCGCCATAGATGGCAACGAAGGTGGTGTAATCGTCGATCTCTTTGCGACTGAGTGTGCCCCCAGCTGGAATTCGCAGAGCAGCAACACGACCATTGGGCAAATCAGCAGCCGCACGGAAAACTTTAAAATCCACTGTCTTCATCACATCAGTGAGTTCTGTGAATTCAAGCGGAATACGCAGATCCGG
>CAIPTD010000111.1 GCA_903867885.1 uncultured Ferrovum sp.
CATTGGCCTGTATGTCTTGCCCAAAATCTTGGATGAGAAAGTAGCCCATCTCCACCTCAAGAAGATTGGAGCAAACTTAACCCAATTATCCAAAGAGCAATCTGAGTATTTGAGTATTAGCCAGTCAGGCCCCTTCAAGCCTGAGCACTATCGTTACTAAGATACAAACGGTCAGGCTCTTGCCGTTTCTGGCCGCTGTTTTGTGACTTCGCGAGGGGTGAGTCTTAGACTCACCCCTCGATGTACTTTTAAGATTAGGTTTAAATTCATTGCAAACCCAACTCAATAAAAAACGTATTTATAGCTTCGAGTTCTTTCCTCCTAAAACGGAAGAAGGTTTGGCGCGCCTTAAAGAAACCCAGCTTCAGTTGGGACAACTGGGGCCTGAATTTTTTTCATGTACTTATGGGGCAGGAGGAACAACCCGTGACCGAACCTTGGAAACGGTGGTTGCAATCCAGCAGTCAGGGCAATCCGCAGCACCGCACTTATCGTGCATTGGTTCATCGCGGGAAAGTTTGCGAGAAGTCTTAGAGGAATATCGTAGCCATGGCATACGCCATATTGTTGCACTGCGGGGTGACTTACCCTCTGGGATGATGTCAGCCGGTGAGTTTCGTTACGCCTCCGATCTGGTTGCATTTATCCGGCAAGAAACGGGCGATCATTTTTTTATTGAGGTCGCGGCTTATCCTGAAGTGCATCCGCAAGCTCGTAATGCGCAAGAAGATTTGCGCCACTTCAAAATCAAGGTTGATGCAGGCGCTGATTCGGCGATCACTCAGTATTTTTATAATGCCGATGCCTACTTTCACTTTGTGGATGAATGCGAGGCCTTAGGGATGGATATCCCTATCGTGCCTGGCATTATGCCTATTAATAATTTTTCTCAGCTTTGCCGTTTTTCAGATGCCTGTGGTGCCGAGATTCCACGTTGGATTCGTACCAAAATGCAGGGCTATGGTGATGACAGCGCATCTATCAAAGCTTTTGGTCTGGATATCGTAACTGGGTTGTGTGATCGTTTGCTCTCTGCCGGTGCGCCTGGTCTGCACTTCTACACGATGAATAGTGCAGGCCATGTCAGTACGATCTGGCAAAGACTGGGGCTGAGCTAAAGCCTACCAGTCAGCACCTCCAAATCGCGTCGCATAGACTACCTCGCATACCCATACCCTGCCTCCCAAGCCTGGGCCATCTGCTCTTGCAGGGCCTTGGGCACACGCGGGTCGCCTTTGGCTTTATCCATGGTGCTGTGCATGGCTTGAGCAATACGCTCGAGGGTGCGGGCTGGCTGGGTTACGCCGCACACGCGGTGGCCAAAATTTTCAAGTTCCTCTTTCGTGGGATAGGCCTTGTTGTGGTGCTTGCCTGCAAACAGCTTGAGTGCCAGGGTTCGATCCTCCAGTTCGGGGCCACCTGCGTATTGGGTGTAGGTGTAGATGCTGGTGGTCACCACATCGAACATGGGAGCCAACCAAACCTGTTCTGGTGAACGGTAGAGCAGGCCAAAGTTTTTCAGGTGCGCGTCGCCGTTGCGCACCATGATGGAAAACGCCACTTGCTCAAAAAACCGATGCAGGTTGTCCCTGGGCAATTGCAGCTGGCGCAACAGCTCTGCGATGCGCTGGTAGCTCCCTTGGTACTTGCGGTCAGACAAAATCTCGCGTACCCGCAGCCCTGCTAGAGCCGCGATGTCTTCAAACCCCAGGCGCTCGACGCGACCATCGTCATGCACCACCAAGTCAAATCGGTCCAGCAACAGCATTTGTCCATCGTCAGACAGTGCAAACGCAGGTGTGTCGATGCCCGCTTCTCGGGCGGCTTTCAGGCAGAGGAATTCGTTGGCGGCCAAGCCTGGATATGCGGGGCTGGCGGCCTTCACGATGAGTGAGGGAATGGGTACGGTCGGCCGGTCAGGCACCATGATCTTGGGCTGCATGCCAGCAATGCCTGCGCCTGTGCTCAAGTACGCGGCTACTAGGTCATTAAATACCTCGGGGGTGTAAGCAGTGCCCTGCAACTCGCCTTTGCTCAGCGTTCGGGGCAAGGGTACGGGTGCGTGGTCTGGCAAGCTGTAGCCCAGCCGTCCAATGCCATTACGCCCCACCAGCGCAAGCATGTGCATGGGCGTCATGGGCTGCTTCGGGAAGAGGTCCCGAATCTTCATAAACAAATCGCCTTCGGGCAGGTTCTGGTCCATCGGCGGAAACAGGTCGCCGTCTTGCCAGGTAAGCTGCTGCTCGGGCGGCATCAGCAACGCCACAGCGGCTTGCTGGGGGTTGGTCTGCAGATAGCGAAATTCGTAGGTAGACGCTCGGATCAACTGGCCCGCGTTTTCGGTGTCACCAATTGAGACATTTAGCAGGGGAATTTTTTCAGGGAGCATCGTCGCCCTCATCCCGGAACCTAGCGGCGACTTCGCTAGCCGTTGGCAGGCCTGCGCGTTCGACACGCATCACCAGCCCCAATGCCCCCATGACGGCCAAGAGAGAGGACACGGTGGACTCTTCTCCCGCCTCCAGGCGATAAATGACTTCACGCACTTTGCCTGCCTTTTCGGCAAGTGCTGACTTGCTTAAGCCCAGCGCTTCTCGGCGGGCTTGTAATTGGCAGCCCAATTCATCAGGTAATCTAATATTGTCAGTCATGGCTTGCATATTAATCATGAAAGATTATTTTTGCAAGTCATGGCTTGCAAACCGTAGAGGCATTATAGAACTTTCGTTTGCACGACTGAGCTAAAGCGCCGAGCTTGAATTACTCAGAATCGATAGTGTGTTCTTGTCGTGTCGAACCCTGACTGATGACGGGTTTCGCGCGGCGTACGAAGTGAATACGCTCACTGTCTGCGCGATCTAGCTTCAAAAATCCGCCTGTTTCTGCAGGCGGATCAAATAAGGTGTCACCCTCCACTTCATCATGAGCGCCCTTAGCCATTCCTGGCTTAAGACCCAAGAAGTTATAGAGTTTCAAATCCCCAAGGTGAGAGGGGGTGACGTGCTGAATGCCCCTAAAAATATTGTCGAGTCGACCCGGTTCTTCCTTTTCCCACCCTTGCAGCATTTCTTTGATGGTGCGACGCTTTAAGTTCTCTTGAGAGCCGCACAAATCGCAAGGAATAATAGGGAATTCCATGCCCCGTGCGTAGGCGGCAATATCTTTTTCTGTGCAGTAATACAAAGGCCGAATCACTACAAACTCGCCATTGTCCGTTCCTAATTTGGGGGGCATGCTTTTAAGGCGCCCACCAAAGAATAAATTCAAGAATAGGGTTTCTAGCACGTCATCACGATGATGGCCCAGCGCGATTTTAGTCACACCTAATTCGCGCGCTACCCGATAAATAATGCCACGTCTTAAACGAGAGCAGAGAGAGCAGGTGGTTTTACCCTCGGGGATTTTTTCGCGTACGACAGAATAGGTGTCGGCCTCGACAATTCTAAAATCTACACCCAGTTTCGTAAGATATTCCGGTAAAACATGCTCGGGAAAGTTAGGCTGTTTCTGGTCAACATTCACCGCGATGATCTTAAAGCTCGCGGGTGCTCGGCGCTGAAGAGCAAGAAGAATATCCAGCAAAGCGTGCGAATCTTTCCCGCCGCTCATGCATACCATGACCGTATCGCCCTCTTCGATCATGTTGTAATCGCCAATGGCTCGGCCTACCGTACCTTGCAGGTGATCTTGCAAGCGGATAAAGTTTCTTGAGCGTTGCGGAGGGTAGGGTGCATTCATAAGCTCATAATTCTACCCGAGACTGCCGCTACAAGTACGCGTGCCTTCCGCCGTCAACTGGAAGAATGTGGCCGGTGACGTAAGGGGCATGGCAAGCCAGAAAGCAGACAGCATCCGCTACATCTTCTGGGGTACCAGCTCGCTTTAACATCGTTTGCGCAACAATCCGACTGCGTTCAGCAGCGTCAAAAGTATCAATCTCGCTCTCGTCGGGCCACAACACGGGGCCTGGAGCCACAGCATTGACGCGGACATCCGGGCTGAGTTCGAGTGCCAGTGAGCGAGTCAGTCCTGCTAGCCCCGCTTTAGCCACGGTATAAACCAGATAATCTCTTAATGGCCGTTCAGCATGAATATCGGTGATGTTAATGACAAAACCTTTATTAAGGCGAAGTTGCGATGCTAAGGCCTGAGTCAGAAACAAAGGGGCTTTGAGATTGGTACCAATCAGATCAGTCCAATGCGCTTCGTCGATTTGTCCTAACGTTGCAGGATGAAAGCTTGAAGCATTATTGATTAAGCCGTCGATGCGACCAAAGCAAGCTATGGCGCGAGCAGCTAAATCATCGAGACCTGCGGTATCGAGTAAATCGCCGCCAATACAAGCGGCGCTATGTGGTCTTTGCGCGTTGAGATCGCGCACCAAAGCTTCCGCTGACTCGGCTGAGCGGTGATAATGCACCACAACGTGCTTGCCCTCACCGTGAAGACGTCGGCTAATGACGGCCCCCACGCGTTTTGCGCCACCCGTCACCAATACCACTTCGTTTCTTTGCATCGTAAGCCCTATAGCCTGAGTGAACTAGGAACCTTGTATTGCCTATGAGGTTCCCCAGCAAAAGAATTGTTAGCTTAACCCGGATTCTCGCATGACTGCTCTTACAACTTCATTGCCTATTCCTGATAAAGAAGCCTTAGCCCACAGTGCAAAGCTTGTTGAATATCTTAAGCAAAATATTCAATCTCAATCAGCATGGATCTCTTTCGCTGAGTTTATGCAAGGTTTATTGTATGCGCCAGGGTTAGGGTATTACGCTGCAGGCGCAGCCAAGTTTGGAAGTGAAGGCGACTTCATCACTGCTCCTGAATTAAGCCCTTTATTTGGAAAGGCTATAGCGCAATGTGTGGCACCAAGTCTTCAGTCTATTTCTGGCGGATGCATTCTAGAGCCCGGGGCGGGGACAGGTCGCTTGGCGGCGAGCATGCTTCAAGAGTTACAAAAATGTGATGCCTTACCCGATCATTATTTGATTCTAGAACCTAGCCCCAGTCTGCAAGCTATTCAGCTCAGTCATCTTACGCAATGCATCCCTTCTCTCGTTGAGCGAGTGGAATGGGTGCATACGATGCCAGAAAAATTTAGAGGCATTGTGATTGCGAACGAAGTCTTGGATGCCATGCCTGTGCATCTGATGGTGACCACAGAGCAAAAGGGTGTTTATCTCGAGCGCGGTGTAGCAATGCATTCGGATGAAGTACATTTCACCTGGCTAGATCGCCCTTGTTCCCAGCAGTTGAATCTATTGGCCTTAAAACATTTACCAAAAGATAAGGACCGAGCTCTTGAACCCGGTACCGTCTTTGAACTGGGTTTGCCTGCCGAGGCGTGGTGTCGATCGCTGGGAGATAGGTTAGAAGAAGGCCAAATTATCCTAATTGATTACGGATTTCCCGCTAGGGAGTTTTATCACCCTCAGCGGCGCAATGGCACCTTGATGTGCCACTACCGTCATCATGCCCACGACAATCCTTTCTTATACCCTGGCTTGCAGGACGTGACTGCGCACGTCGATTTCACGGCAATTGCTAGGGCACTCAGCGAGCAAGGGCTTCATCTTGATCGTTATCAAACACAAGCAGCGTTTCTGCTTGAGGCAGGAGTGTTAGAGGCTATTTCAACAGGATTAGAGCCTGGTTCAGTTGCTTGGCATAAAGAAACGACTGCACTTCAAAAGCTACTTAGCCCTGCTGAGATGGGCGAACTCTTTAAAGTGATCATTGCAAGTAGGGGTATGGTTGCTCAACAAGATCAGGAATTCTCTTGCGCTTCGCAAAAGCGTGTTGAGCAACAACTAGGCCTTTAAGTGCATTGTGAAGAAAACTCATAAAGCACTCGGCGTAGTGCAGTTTCACGAGCAGCACGAACTAAGATAGGGATTTGCGAGCGGTCGGATGTTTCACCTGCAATGTGACCCGCATCTACCGCTTTTGCAGCACGAAGTCCCTGCAAGATAGTCACCATTAGTTTCTTGCCTATGCGCTCGGGAAGAACACATACCATCCCTGTTAATGCCTCTTCCAAACGCTGTGGGCGTCGGAAGGCATCGGCCAGTTCAAATAGTTCCAGCAATTGGGCTGATGACTCTAAAGGCCAATCTTCTCGTAAGAGTAAGGAGCGTCCCTCTACGCAAAGTCGCGTTAGATCCTGCAAGGCAGAGGGCCATTTTAGGTGGGTAGATAAAGGTAGCATCGCAGATTCACAAAGCGCCAAAATCGCTATACGGGCCGGTAAACCCAGTTGCAGATTGGCTGCACGCTGTAGGCTCGGGGTTGCTGTATTCTCATTTGAAGCAAACCCATCACAACCTGGTAAACAAATAGTGAGTGCCCCGCAATCATTTAAGGCTTCAAAAAAAAGAATGGGGTGTTGCTCCATTAAGCCTTTAGAGAATTCTTGCCATACACGTTCTGGCACTAATGAAGAAACCTCGCCTGCCTCAACCATCTCACTCATTAAAGCCATGGTTTCTGGGGCGATGCTAAAGCGAAAGCGCGCAGCAAAGCGCGCTAAGCGCAAGATTCGCACGGGGTCTTCAGCAAATGCATCGCTGACGTGACGCAGTATCCCTGCTTTAAGATCGTTCTGACCACCATAAGGATCGATGATTTTTCCATCTACGCCGCTAGCCATCGCGTTAATGGTGAGGTCACGTCGGCGCAAATCTTCTTCTAAGGAAACATCGGGACTGGTATGAAAAGTAAAGCCATGATAACCGGGAGCAACTTTGCGTTCAGTTCGCGCTAAAGCATATTCCTCATGGGTTTCTGGATGCAAAAAAACGGGGAAATCTCTACCAACCGGCTTAAAACCCAATGACTCCATTTCAGCGGGTGTGCTGCCCACTACGACCCAGTCGCGGTCTACTACGGGGCGTCCAAGCAAGCGATCACGCACCGCTCCGCCTACTTCGTAAATCTTCATTCTTAAACCTTAATTAGATCAATTTTTTTAAACTTTATCGGCCGGCAAAACGTCTCAGGTGGCCATAGCGAGCGCGCCCCAATTGTGGGAGTAAATAAGCAGGAACAATGGTTTCTAAGGAAGAGGGGCGAAAGCCTAATACGCTTGGGAAAGGACCACTGCCGATGTTGGGTACTTGCATAGAACGTACGTTATCGCGGGTAATGAGTTTAATAGGCAGTAACTCCATGATGCTAGCTTGCAACAGGGATAACCCTAAACTAAGACCAAGGATAGGGGGGCGTACCCCTATCCATTCTTCAACATGCTGAATCAGTTCTCGCAAAGTGTAGACTTTGGGACCACAGAGCTCTAAGGTCGATCCGCTCGTTTCGGGCAGGGCTAAACAGCCCAGCACTGCGCGCGCCACATCTTCAACGTGAATGGGTTGAAACTGTGCATTGGGGCAAGCCAAAGGAAGAACGGGTGCAATCTTGGCAAGGTCAGCAAATAAATTAAGGAATTGATCTTCTTGACCAAAAATCACCGAAGGGCGCAGGATAGTCCAATCCAAACCAGAAGCATGCACCGCTTGCTCTGAAGCAGCCTTAGAGCGCAGATAGCGGCTAGGCGCGTGCGCATCGGTGCCGATTGCACCGATATGAATCAGACGGCGAACCTTAGCTACCTTACAGGCAGCGATCAACTGCTGTGCTAAACCCGCATGCACATCATCAAAGCGAACCGAACCTGATTCGTGCAAAATGCCAACCAAATTCACAGCGGCAGAACAGCCTTGAAGTGCTTCAGAAAGAGAAGCACCGCTGGAGCCAATTTCAATTATTTGAACTTCGGGCAGAACGGTTAAAACGCTGGCACGATTGGCGTGACGCGTTAAAACTTTAACTAAATATCCGGCCTGGGCAAGTTGACGGGCCAAAGCGCGACCGACAAAACCACTACCGCCAAGTAAAGCAATGGATTGAGGGGGGGTAATCTTCAATACAGTCATTGTGCACTCACAGAGTCATTCAGAAATCGGGTAACGGTGCGCGAAGGAGGGGGCAGCAAACTATCAAACGCTGATTCTTCAGGCGCAGAAGCTTTTAAGCCCCCTAGTGCCTGAATGGTTCCAAGCCGCGTCTTTAAAGATTGAGCGGGTTGCCCTAGTCGCGCGTTATACATTGAGGCATTCGCCATTACTTTTTTAACGTAGTCGCGGGTTTCAGTAATAGGAATCGTCTCACAAAAAATAGCGCCCTCAAGGGGATGGGGTTCTAACCATCTGCGTACACGACTTGGACCCGCGTTGTAACCCGCTGTAGCCAATACAGGATGACCAAGATCGTCCAGGATATGTCGCAAATAAAAACTACCAAACCGCACATTGGTCTCTACATCTTCAACGTGCGAAACCTTGAAGTCTTTTACCCCCAATTTATGTGCAATCCATCGCGAGGTAGCGGGCATGATTTGCATCAAACCCGATGCACCGACTCTGGAGCGAGCCTCAGCTAAAAATCGACTTTCCTGGCGCATTAAACCATATACCCAGGCTTCATCTAAACCTTGTGTTTGGCTGTGATTATGGACGGTGTCTTTAAATGGCATGGGATAACGAAAACTTGCATCGCTTTCAGAGCCCGCACGCTCGCCACTGGCGATCATTCGGTCATACCATCCCGTTTGCCTTGCCACTTCAGCTGCTGCTAATAATTGCTGATCTTTTAAATCTCGAATAGCAAAGTTCCATTCCTTTACTGCTTCTTTTTGCAAACCCAATTTGGACAAAGCAAGCGCACGTTGAATCCCGGGTTTAGATCGCAAAAAAGTCAGATCTTGTTGATCTAAGGTCAGTGCGTTGGGTAGGATTAAAGGCACGCCCATTTCTTCTCTGGCGAGCTGACTGTAAAAATCGTGTTCCTTGGTAATCGAAGTAAAAAGTACCTGGGCTTCCTCGCGTCGCCCCGCATGTTTTAATGCTCTGGCTCTCCAATAGCGCCATGCGGGTTGAGTCATTTCATTTTCAGACATCATTCCCGTTGCTAAAAGCACATCATCCCAAAACCCATTGCGAAGGGCAGCGCGAACCCACCATTCCAATTCGGTATCTGTTGGAGGGCCCTCACGACTCCGGCGAAAAGCAGTGACCGCAAAGGGGTCTAATTGAAGAGAGGCCTGCATCCCGATTTTTGCCCAACCCCGTGCGCGGGCTCCAGCGCTGAAGTCGCTGGGTAGTTGGTCCCAGATACTATTGGCTTTAATGAGATCGCCGCGCGCAATTTGATAGATTGCATAAACCATCAAAGCACGATCTGCGCGTGTTCCGGAGCGAACAATATTTTGTTTTAACCATTTATCAGGATCGGTCGCTACCGATGAAAAGCTTTCATCAGATAATCCGCTTTCTGATTTTGCAAAAAAATGGCTCAGGTTTTTTGCCAATGAGAGATTGTCGGCGTTGAGTGCAAGTTGAAAACGCAGGAAAACATCATCCATGCTTAAGCGCCCCTCAGAAATTAATTGGGCAAACAAGGAATCGCAAGCGGCGGGCATGGATTTCCCGGTAAACCACAGTGCTTTGATGTCTTGAAGGCTGTCAGGCTCTCCCTGAGCTTGTCGCGCCGCGCGGAAGCCACAAACCAATTCCGGATCGTTGCCGGTGTAACTGGGCATTTCACTCAATACAGCAGACCAGGCATGTTGCTGAATGGCCGCTTTTAACCAGTCTTGTTGTAATTGCTCTGCTAGCGCGCCTTCTTCTTTGATCATAAATTGATGCAAGTCCGTTGCAGGGACAAGCCGCAATGCATTGCTCAGCCGGGATTCCATTAACCAAAATCTCACATAGCCTGACAAAAGGTGGTGAGTGGTGATTCCTTCGAGTTTTTCTAGTGCTGAAATGTCGTGATTAAGATACGCTTCGTGAGCGGCAATAATGGGATCTAATGCTTTAGATTGCGCCGCCCAGGCTGCATCGCTCCAACCGAGCACAAGCCCGAGCAATGAAATGATGAACACAATCCACTTTTGAATGGCGCGCTTCAGATTGATTCTCCCCAATAAAGAACTGCTCAGTCCCTCCCCAACCCCTCTCATGGGCATTTTTTGTGGGAGGCTCTTTGATTGCAGCTAACTCAAAGCCAGATTTCAATCAGTCTAATCTTATCTGGGATACCCCATGACAATCGATTGGTTTCTAAGCCATGGAAATATTCTTATACAGATTATAGGTATAAACCTTCTTCTGAGTGGTGATAATGCGCTTGTGATTGCCATTGCAACGCGCGGATTGCCCAAGGAGCAGCACGCCATCGGGATCATGGTCGGGGTGTTGGGTGCGGTGGTGATGCGAATCGTGCTGTGTTTGGGGGTATGGCGCTTGCTAGAGATCCCGGGGCTTCATCTTCTGGGGGGGGTGACGCTGTTGTGGCTAGGTTGGAATATGACAGAACCAGAGAGTGATGACCCTACCCATTCTCATTCTCCCAACACGCTGATGCGCGCAATACGCCAAGTCATGATCGCCGATGCCATCATGAGCGCAGATAACATTTTGGCAGTAGCTGGGGCGGCCCGGGGAGATTTAACACTGATGCTAACCGGTATTGCCTTGAGTTTCCCCTTTGTGGCGCTGGGAAGTGATTTACTTGGGCGCCTATTGGAAAGATGGCCGATATGCATTGCGGGCGGGGCAGGGTTATTGGGTTGGGTGGCCGGTCAACTGATGGATAGCGATGCAATGTTAGATCAGCTTTCAATCCCCACAGGGCTGCAAAGTGGATTGGCTCCTGTTTTTGCAACCCTTTTACTCGGTATTGCGTTGGGGAGGATGATTCGTTCACGCGGAAATAAAAAAGACCACTAACGCCCTCCTGATATAAAAAATACTAAATACCCGCCGAATCGAGCTTGCTTCCGTTAAAATCTTGACTTCGTGCTATCTACGAGAACAATAACGATGAAAATTCATGAATATCAGGCCAAGGAATTGCTCCGCAAATTTGGTGTGGTCACCCCACGGGGCATTCCCTGTTTTTCTGTTGAAGAAGCCTTAAAAGCGTATGAAACGCTCGGTGGGGCAGTGGCCGTGGTGAAAGCCCAAATTCATGCCGGTGGCCGAGGTAAAGGCGGTGGCGTTAAAGTCGCTAAAAACGCGCAGGAATTTTCTACCTTCGTAAACCAAATCATGGGGATGCAACTCGTTACGCACCAAACGGGTCCTGAGGGCCAAAAAGTGCGCCGTTTGCTGATCGAAGAAGGCGCAGATATTCGCAAAGAACTCTACATTGGCATGGTGGTAGATCGCGGAACGCAGCGCGTAGCACTCATGGCCAGTAGCGAAGGCGGTATGGATATCGAGGAAGTGGCTGCCCACACTCCTGAAAAAATCCACACCGTATTTATTGATCCGATGGCCGGCCTAACGGATGCCCAGGCCGATGACGTCTCGGCCAAGATTGGTGTGCCAACTGAATTGATCGCTCAGTCTCGCGTGTTGTTGCAAGGCTTGTATCACGCCTTTGATGAAACAGATGCCAGTCTTGCAGAAATCAATCCTATGGTTGTCACCGGCGATGGCCGCGTTGTCGCCTTAGATGCCAAAATGAATTTCGATTCCAATGCGCTCTATCGCCATCCTGAAATTACTGCACTGCGTGATTTGGATGAAGAAGATCCTGCTGAAATTGCCGCTTCAAAATTTGATCTGTCTTACATTTCCTTAGATGGCAACATTGGCTGCTTAGTGAATGGCGCGGGTCTGGCAATGGCCACGATGGACATTACCAAATTGTATGGCGGTTCTCCCGCTAACTTCCTGGATGTAGGGGGTGGTGCAACAACCGAGAAAGTCACTGAAGCCTTTAAGCTGATGTTGGCGAATCCCCATGTTGAAGCTATTTTGGTCAACATTTTTGGTGGGATTATGCGTTGCGATGTGATTGCAACAGGAGTGGTGGAAGCCGCGCGCCAAGTCAAACTCAGTGTACCTTTAGTCGTAAGATTGGAAGGCACAAATGTAGAGCTTGGAAAACAGATCCTTGCGGAATCCGGCTTGCCGATTATTTCCGCGTCTAACATGGCTGATGCTGCCGAGAAGGTAGTGAAGGCGGCACGGGGGTGATATGTCGATACTAATTAATAAAAACTCACGGGTCATGACCCAAGGCATCACCGGTAAAACAGGTCAGTTTCATACCCGTATGTGTAAGGAGTATGCATTGGGTGCAGAGTGTTTTGTCTCTGGCGTAACCCCGGGTAAAGGCGGTCAGGATTTTGAAGGAACGCCGATTTACAATACGGTTGCTGAAGCTAAGGCGGCGACAGGCGCGAATGTTTCGGTGATCTATGTGCCGCCTCCTTTTGCGGCCGCGGCCATTGATGAGGCAGTAGAAGCCGATCTCGATCTGGTGATTTGCATCACTGAAGGTATTCCTGTTCGCGATATGATTCGCACGCGCTACAAAATGCAGGGTAAGCGAACCGTTCTCATTGGGCCAAACTGCCCGGGTGTCATCACCCCTGACGAAATCAAAATCGGAATTATGCCGGGTCAAATCCATAAGAAAGGGCCTATTGGCGTAGTTTCACGCTCAGGAACCCTAACCTATGAGGCGGTAGGTCAGCTCAGAGAGCAAGGCTTAGGCCAATCCACTTGCGTAGGAATTGGCGGCGACCCCGTCAATGGCATGAAGCACATTGATGTCATGCGTTTATTTAACGAAGATCCGGAAACCGAAGCCGTCATCATGGTTGGTGAAATCGGTGGTTCAGATGAAGAAGACTGCGCGCGTTGGATCAAAGAAAATATGCGTAAACCTGTGATCGGTTTTATTGCGGGTGTGACCGCGCCGCCGGGAAAAAGAATGGGCCACGCAGGTGCAATTATTTCTGGTGGTAAGGGCACTGCGCAAGAAAAGCTTGCCGTGATGGAAGCGTGCGGGATTAAGATCACGCGCAATCCCTCAGAGATGGGTGCGCTACTGAAGTCCGTTTTGAAATAAGGCCCGGGTGTTAAAGCTGATGAGTGATGCTCAGAGTATTAAGGGTGCTGAACTCAAAAACCCCGACCTCAAAAATCGGGGTTTAAAAGCAACCCTGCCAAGATTGCGGGTGTTGCAGTTATTTGAGAGCCAAGCCGAGCGTCGCCATTTGAGCGCTGAAGAGGTATACCGTCTTCTAACAGTAGATGGGTTAGATATCGGCCTTGCCACAGTGTATCGGGTACTGACGCAATTCGAGCAGGCAGGGTTGCTCATTCGCCATCACTTTGAAAGTGGTAAGGCAGTGTTCGAACTCAATGAGGGTGAGCACCATGACCATTTGGTGTGCCTGAATTGCAGTCACGTTGAAGAGTTTTTTCATCCCGAAATTGAACGCTTACAGGAACAAATAGCGGCTGAACGTGGTTTCTTGATTCGCGATCATTCTTTGCATCTTTATGCAGAATGCACTAAAACCCAGTGCCCTCATCGCAGTTAGCCTATTGTTTTTTAGATGAACTCGGTGAACCAAAGCGAACAGCGGTATGTGATATTTTGCGTTGAAATGATTGGCCCTGCTGAACAAGAGGGTAATCAGGTATGATTTCGCTCTATGAATATTAATCTGTCCAGCAAAGCCTTATATTTCATGCGCATCAGCGCCGTTTTTTTATCTGCGGCCTTGGGTTTAGGGGCGTGCAGTACCACCAATATGCCTAGCATGCCTTCAATGCCTAGCATGCCTTCTATGCCTAGCATGCCTTCAATGCCTTCAATGCCGTCGGTTGACATTCCCTCCGCCCCTGAGCCCTATACTTTAGATATTCAGCAGGGAACGGCCATTGATCAAAAGATGATTGACCGCCTGCAGGCCGGCATGACACGCAACCAAGTCAGTCTCATTCTTGGTACGCCTCTATTGGCAGATGTCATGCACGCAGACCGCTGGGATTACGTTTATTACACGCGTAAAAAAGGGCAGGTGGGGGAATGGCGCCGATTCACTTGCTACTTTAAAGAAGATCGTTTGGTATCCATTACCGGTGATGTCACCTTGGCCCCCAATCCAGCAAAAGAAGGCGTAAGTCCAGCGCCAACTGGATCAGGTTCAAATGGAATACCGACATTACCTAGCTCTGGATTGCCTAGTCCCCTTCCCAATCAGGACGGTCCTGGTGCTAAACCTGTTTCACCTTTGCGTCCTTAAGCATCATAAAGACAAATACCATTGGCTAATCCACTTAAAATCTGTATTGCTGGCGCCTCAGGCCGGATGGGGCGTATTTTGATCGAAGTGATCCGATCCGACCTCGATTCCAATTTGAGTGCAGCGCTTGAAGTAGTGGGTAGCCCTTCCGTGGGATGTGATGCAGGTGCGTATTTAGGCTGGTCTAGTGGCATTCAAATTACTTCGGATATTAAGGCGGCGCTTGCTCAGTCCGATGTATTGATCGATTTCACCCGGCCTGCAGGCACCTTAGCGCATCTTGCAGTCTGCGCTCAAACGCACTGCACCGCAGTGATCGGAACAACCGGATTTTCTGATGAAGAAAAACGAGCCTTGTTGGCTTGGGGTGAGCAGGTTCCTATTGTATTTGCCCCCAATTTTAGTGTGGGTGTGAATCTAGCCTTGGATTTAATCGCCAAAGCGGCCAAAGTTTTGGAGCAGGGCTACGATATTGAAATTATCGAGGCCCACCACCGCCACAAAATTGATGCCCCATCGGGCACCGCCTTACGAATGGGAGAAGTCGCGGCTGAAGCATTAGGGCGAAATCTTTCAGATTGTGCCGTGTATGGTAGAGAAGGTGTGACCGGTGAACGCGATCCTTCCACTATTGGCTTTGCAACCGTAAGGGGGGGAGATGTGGTGGGAGATCACACGGTTTTATTTGCCGGTGAGGGCGAACGCTTGGAAATCACCCACAAAGCGAGTAGCCGCGCGACTTTTGCGCGCGGAGCCATCCGAGCTGCGCACTTCCTGAAAGGCCGTCAGCCGGGCTTTTATGATATGCGTAACGTACTCGGGCTGGCTTAATACTGAGTTGGTCCATGCTTCTGGCATTGCTGGGTAACGGCTAATTTGCTATACTGCATGGTTACGGGAAAGGCCGCCTCAGGTCCTTCCCGTTTTTCACGTCCTACTATCCCTCGGAGCCCGTTTTGACGCATTCCACTCACGATTCCAAGAGCACTGTGCCCGCAATCTTGGTGCTTGCAGATGGTTCCGTTTTTCGTGGTTTTTCAGCGGGGGCGCAGGGTATGAGTGTAGGCGAGGTGGTTTTCAACACCTCGATGACTGGCTATCAAGAAATCCTGACCGATCCTTCCTACGCCCAGCAAATTGTGACTCTCACGTATCCGCATATTGGCAATACCGGGGTAAACGCAGAAGACGAAGAATCTTCAAATATTCACGCAGCAGGATTGGTGATCCGAGATCTGCCAATCCTGATGTCTAACTGGCGGGCTACAGAGACTTTATCTGCTTATCTGAATCGTCATCAAATTGTTGCCATTCATGGAATAGATACGCGCCGGCTTACGCGTCGCTTACGCGAATTTGGCGCCCAAGCAGGTTGTGTCATGGCGGGTGATCTGGATGAAACACGCGCCCTACAAGCCGCCCAAGATTTTGCGGGACTGGCCGGAATGGATCTGGCCCAGACCGTCACCTGCGCACAAGCTTATGACTGGAAAGAAGGGGTTTGGTCCTTGGAGTCAGGCCACTCTAATCCAGATATTTCTCGCTTTAAAGTGGTAGCCTATGATTTTGGTATCAAGCGCAATATTCTGCGCATGCTTGCAGAGCGAGGCTGCGCAATCACGGTAGTGCCTGCCAAAACCTCGGCGGCTGATGTGATGGCGATGCATCCGGATGGTGTGTTTTTGTCAAATGGCCCAGGTGATCCAGAACCTTGCGGCTATGCGATTGAGGCCATCAAAACCTTGCTTGAAAAGCATATACCGGTGTTTGGTATTTGTTTAGGTCATCAATTATTGGGCTTGGCTTCAGGTGCTAAAACCGTGAAGATGAAATTTGGACACCACGGTGCCAACCATCCTGTTCAAGACACTGAATCTGGAAAGGTGATGATTACCAGCCAAAATCACGGTTTTGCGGTAGATCCTGATACCTTGCCAAGCAAAGTTAAAATCACGCATATCTCCTTGTTTGACGGCAGTTTGCAGGGTATTGCTCGCACTGACTGTCCTGCGTTTAGTTTTCAGGGGCATCCTGAGGCCAGCCCAGGCCCTCATGATGTCTCTCCGTTGTTTGATCGTTTTATTGGTCTTATGCAGTCTGCTCGAGCGTAAGCTTAAGCAAAACGCTACTCACTAGGTTCCGCCATGCCCAAGCGCCACGACCTTCATTCTATTCTCATCATCGGCGCAGGCCCGATCATCATCGGTCAGGCCTGTGAATTCGATTACTCTGGTGCGCAAGCTTGTAAGGCTCTGCGTGAGGAAGGGTATCGCGTCATTTTGGTGAACTCTAACCCTGCCACCATCATGACTGATCCCGAGATGGCAGATGTCACCTACATCGAACCCATCAATTGGCGCGTTCTAGAACGCATTATTGAACGTGAGCGTCCCGATGCTCTTCTGCCCACAATGGGGGGTCAAACAGCATTGAATTGCGCCTTGGATTTGGCACGTGAAGGGGTACTAGACCGCTTTAATGTGCAGATGATTGGCGCCAATCAAGAAGCCATCGATAAAGCCGAAGACCGTGAAAAATTTAAGGTAGCAATGAAACGTATTGGGCTAGATAGCCCGCGTTCTGAAGTGGCACACAATATTGAAGAAGCCCTCCAGGCCCAAGCAATGGTGGGCTATCCCACCATCATTCGCCCCTCGTTCACGATGGGCGGCAGTGGAGGGGGTATTGCTTATAACAAAGATGAATTCTTGCTGATTTGTGAGCGCGGCCTTGAGGCTTCGCCTACCAAAGAATTACTGATCGAAGAATCCGTAATTGGTTGGAAAGAATTTGAAATGGAAGTGGTGCGTGATCGTGCCGACAATTGCATCATCATTTGCGCAATTGAGAATCTTGATGCAATGGGTGTGCATACGGGTGATTCGATTACGGTCGCTCCTGCCCAAACCCTGACTGATAAAGAATATCAAATCATGCGTAATGCTTCGATCGCGGTGTTGCGCGAAATCGGAGTAGAAACCGGCGGCTCTAACGTTCAGTTTGCAATCAACCCCGCCGACGGTCGTATGGTGGTGATTGAAATGAATCCCCGGGTATCGCGTTCTAGTGCGCTGGCATCCAAAGCTACCGGTTTCCCTATCGCTAAAATTGCCGCTAAATTAGCTGTGGGTTATACCTTGGATGAACTCCGTAACGAGATTACCGGTGGGGCGACACCTGCATCATTTGAACCCTCTATCGATTATGTTGTAACTAAAATTCCTCGTTTTGCTTTTGAGAAATTTCCACAAGCCGATGATCGCCTGACCACGCAAATGAAGTCGGTGGGCGAGGTCATGGCCATTGGTCGCAGTTTTCAGGAGTCTTTGCAAAAAGCTATGCGGGGATTAGAAACAGGCGCCTGTGGTTTTGATGAAATTGAAGCAACAGCAGAAGAAATTAGAAGCGAATTGTCTGATCCTGGTCCTCTGCGTTTATGGTATCTGGGGCAAGCGTTCCGAACCGGAATGGGTTTAGATGAAGTGCATCGCCTCTCTCGCATCGATCCTTGGTTTCTTGCCCAAATACAAGACTTAATCCACCACGAAGAAAGCTTGCGCGGGCGAGGACTGGCTTCACTGGATGCCACCGTCATGCGAAGTCTCAAACGCGCTGGATTTTCAGATCGCCGTTTGTCTCACTTATTAGGAACAGAAGAAGCCTCGGTGAGACGTCACCGTCATCAACTTGGGGTGCGGCCCGTATTTAAGCGCGTGGATACTTGCGCCGCCGAGTTTGCTACGGATACCGCCTACCTATATTCAAGCTATGAAGAAGAATGCGAGGCTTTACCCTCTTCGCGCCGCAAAATTATGGTCTTAGGTGGGGGGCCAAACCGAATTGGCCAAGGGATTGAGTTTGACTATTGCTGTGTCCATGCTGCCCTTGCGCTGCGTGAAGACGGGTATGAAACGATCATGGTCAATTGCAACCCAGAAACAGTCTCAACCGACTTTGATACCTCTGATCGCCTGTACTTCGAACCGCTCACCCTTGAAGACGTATTGGAAATCGTAGCGGTAGAACAGCCAGAGGGGGTGATTGTTCAGTTTGGTGGTCAAACGCCACTCAAATTGGCAAGAGGATTAGAAGCCAACGGGGTCAAAATAATCGGCACCACACCAGACAGCATTGACCGGGCTGAAGACCGCAAACGCTTCCAGCAACTGCTCAATGATTTGGGTTTGCGCCAACCAGAAAACCGCACAGCCCATGATCGTGAATCCACATTAAGATTGGCTCAAGAGTTGGGTTACCCCTTGGTGGTGAGGCCTTCGTATGTATTGGGTGGGCGCGCGATGGCCATTGTGCATAATCAAGGCGATCTAGAGCGTTATCTGCGGGATACCCTCCGTGAGGGAGATGGGTTGGGATCCATTGCTGTGGGCCCTGAGTCACCGATCCTGCTCGATCGATTCTTGAATGATGCAGTTGAAGTCGATGTGGATGCTGTTTCGGATGGCAATGAAGTCATTATCGGCGGCATCATGGAGCACATCGAACAAGCCGGTGTTCATTCAGGTGATTCGGCTTGTTCCTTACCGCCTTTTAGTCTTAGCGAGGCGCTTCAAGATAGGTTGCGTCAACAAACCATCGC
The DNA here is from genome assembly GCA_903867885.1 of uncultured Ferrovum sp. GTDB lineage: Bacteria > Pseudomonadota > Gammaproteobacteria > Burkholderiales > Ferrovaceae > CAIVHB01. The sequence continues at coordinate 18,708 of CAIPTD010000111.1, forward strand.
GATGGCTCGCGCTTTAAATGTGGTGGGCTTAATGAATGTGCAGTTCGCCTTGCAGGGCGAGACCGTGTATGTGCTTGAAGTGAACCCGCGCGCTTCGAGAACCGTGCCTTATGTTGCTAAAGCAACCGGCCGTCAGTTGGCTAAGATTGCCGCGCGTTGTATGGCGGGCCGAAGTTTGACTGATCAGTCTGTGTTCTCAGAAATTGTGCCCAGTTACTTCTCTGTGAAGGAAGCGGTATTCCCCTTCATCAAATTCCCTGGTGTCGATACCATCCTTGGCCCGGAAATGAAATCAACGGGTGAAGTAATGGGGGTTGGCCGCACATTTGGCGAGGCTTTTGTTAAATCACAGCTCGCTGCAGGCGTGCGTTTGCCCACCGAAGGAAAGGCTTTTTTAAGCGTGCGGGGCGCCGACAAACAAAAGATTGTGGAAGTGGCGCAAAACCTTGCTAATCTGGGCTTCTCCCTGGTGGCGACGCGCGGGACCGCAGCAGCGCTTCAATCTGCTGGCCTTATGGTTACCGAAGTCAATAAAGTGATTGAGGGGCGTCCTCATATTGTGGATATGATCAAGAATCGTGAAATTAGCTTGATTGTGAATACAGTAGAAGAGAGTATTAGAGCAATTCAGGATTCATGGTCCATTCGTAATGCAGCATTGCAAGGACGGATCACTTACTACACCACTATTTCTGGTGCGCGCGCAGCCTGTGTAGGAATGGGTGTTTCAGAGCAACCAGAAATTTATGATTTACAAGGACTGCAGCGCAGCTTGCAGCAGGAGAAACCAGTAGCATGAATAAAGTTCCATTAACTGTCATTGGCGCCGAAATGCTCAAGCATGAGCTTCATAACTTAAAGCACGTTCAGCGCCCGGAAATCATTCAAGCAATATCCGAAGCACGGGCTCAAGGTGATTTGTCTGAAAATGCCGAATACGATGCTGCAAAAGAACGCCAATCCTTTATTGAGGGTCGTATCGCCGACTTGGAGGGTAAGTTGTCTAATGCGCAGATTATTGACCCAGCTCATTTAGATGCGGATGGGCGTTGCGTGTTTGGGGCAACCGTTGATTTAGAAGATACGGATAGTGGTGATACTGTGACTTATCAGATTGTTGGTGATGATGAAGCCAACATCAAACAAGGCAAAATTTCTATTAGCTCACCGATCGCCCGTGCTTTGATCGGCAAGAGCGTCGGGGACATGGCGGAAGTCATTGCTCCCGGCGGCGCCCACGAGTACGAAATTCTCGACGTGCGCTACATCTGAGGTTCATTTGACTGCTATTACATTAAATCCTGTCCAACGCAGTGCGCTTAAAGGTTTGGCGCACGATCTCGACGTTACCGTTCATATCGGTCAAGGCGGGGCTTCCGCGGCCGTTCTGAAGGAAGTAGATGTGGCGCTGGCGGCCCATGGATTGATTAAAGTCAGGGTGTTGACCGCTGAGCGTGCCGAGCGAGAGGAGATGTTTGCGGCCATCGCTGATCAATTATTTTGCGCGGCGGTTCAACATATTGGAAAAATTTTAATTCTTTGGCGTCCCCGTCCTCAGGACTCCATTCAAACGCAGGCTGCACCCCTTGCGCCTCCCGTTTCCGCTGCCAGAAGTGGAACGGGTAGACCGGGAGCACCCGCAGCGGGTGATCGACGTCGATTGGGTCTTCGTGAGCCTGCAGGTCGCGGTACTGGCCCCCGCTCATCTGCTTCACGATCCCCTTCAACGCGCAGTCGTGGTGAGGGTTTTGAGCAGCGTGAACGCCGAGGGCATGGAGCTAAACCTCCAGAGCGCGGCGCCTTTTCGGTAGATCGAACTCGCAATGAAGAGGGAGATCGCCCTCGCGCACCGCGTCGCGCAGAAGGCGAGGGCTTTGGTGGTTCTGATCGACCCCGCACCCCGCGTGCGCCTCGCCCCGAATTTGGCGTTGATCGACCCCGCACCCCGCGTGCGCCTCGCCCCGAATTTGGCGTTGACCGACCCCGTGCGCCTTCCACGGGTCGGCCGCGTTCGGCAGCAGGCGATCGCCCACCGCGTCCTCGTGGTCCTCGCAAACCTGCGCGCGATTGAACAGAATTAAGCATAAATGAAGCCGACTCGAACCAGTCGGGCCTGGATTAGGGAGCACATTAACGATCCTTATGTGCAAAAGGCAAAGCGCGAGGGATATCGTTCGCGTGCCTCTTACAAACTCATGGAGATTGACGACCGCGACCGCTTAATCAAAGCAGGGGGGGCGGTGGTTGATCTAGGTGCAGCTCCGGGGGGGTGGTCGCAGTTAGCGCGTCAGAGAGTGGGACGCCAGGGAAAAGTACTCGCGATTGATCTCCTGCCTATGGAAGAACTAGAGGGGGTCACCTTTATTCAAGGTGACTTTACCGATCATGCCATTCGGTCAGATTTACTCTCAAGGCTTCCTGATGGTGGTGCAGACCTTGTTCTTTCCGATCTTGCCCCCAATATGAGTGGGGTAGAGTTATATGACCAAGCTCGTGTGATGGAGTTAGCAGGACTCGGTCTTGAATTTGCTTTGTTGACATTGAAACCTCAAGGGGCTTTTTTAGTCAAAGTTTTTCATGGTGAGGATTTTGAGCCCTTTGTGAAGTCAATGCGAGAATCCTTTGTTACTTTGGCTACGCGTAAGCCCGCGGCATCCCGAGATCGAAGTCCAGAAGTTTATTTATTGGGTAAAACTCCCAAACCTGATGCAATCGAAGCTGCAAAACAGCAGGTTTTAGAGGATCAACAAACTGCTTTACCTGACGAAAAATAGGATTAGAATCATTAAATAGGCTTTTTTGCGCTCGTAAAGCGCGCAGTTTGAGGAGTTAACTTGAATAACCTTACTAAAAACATTGCCATCTGGTTAGTGATCGGCGTCGTATTGATGATGTTGGTTAACCAGTTTGGTAATCATCAAGCTGCGTCCAACCAGCTGACTTACTCCCAGTTCATTGATGAGGTGAAACAGGGGCATGTCGCAAAAGTGGTCATCGATGGCCACGCCATCCGTGGTGAGCGTAGTGATGGCAAAGCTTTTGTCACCTATTCGCCATCAGACCCCTGGATGGTGAGTGATCTGCTTAAATATGGTGTTTCCGTATCAGCCAAGCCTGAAGAAGAGCCTTCGTTACTCATGAATATGCTGATCTCATGGTTCCCCATGTTGTTATTGATCGGCGTGTGGATATTCTTCATGCGACAAATGCAAGGCGGGGGTCGTGGCGGTGCTTTTTCGTTTGGCAAGAGCCGAGCCCGCATGTTGGATGAAAATACGAATCCCGTAACTTTTGCAGATGTGGCTGGGGTGGATGAGGCCAAGGAAGAAGTGGCTGAATTGGTTGAGTTTTTGCGTGATCCCACCAAATTTCAAAAGTTAGGTGGCCGCATACCCCGAGGTGTATTGATGGTGGGGAGTCCCGGTACCGGTAAAACGCTCTTAGCGCGTGCTATCGCGGGTGAAGCCAAAGTGCCGTTCTTTAGCATCTCGGGTTCTGACTTTGTGGAAATGTTTGTGGGTGTGGGCGCTGCCCGTGTTCGCGATATGTTTGAGCAGGCCAAGAAAAGTGCCCCTTGCATTATCTTTATCGATGAAATTGACGCGGTAGGACGCCAGCGCGGAGCGGGCTTGGGCGGCGGTAATGATGAACGCGAACAAACCCTCAACCAATTACTGGTTGAAATGGACGGATTTGAAGGGACTGCTGGGGTAATTGTGATTGCCGCCACGAACCGTCCTGACGTTCTTGATCCTGCATTGTTGCGGCCAGGTCGTTTTGACCGCCAAGTGGTGGTCCCTCTCCCAGATATTCGGGGTCGTGAACAGGTATTGTTGGTTCACATGCGTAAGATCCCCGTTTCACCGGACGTGCGTGCCGATATTATTGCCCGTGGTACCCCAGGTTTTTCAGGTGCAGATTTGGCCAACTTGGTCAATGAATCTGCTCTTTTTGCTGCGCGCTCCAATAAGCGTTTAGTCGACATGACGGATTTTGAGCGAGCCAAAGATAAAATCATCATGGGTGCGGAGCGTCGGTCTTTAGTGATGCCTGAAGACGAACGAAAAAATACGGCATATCACGAGTCAGGACACGCTGTTGTGGCGCGCTGTTTGAATCGCACTGACCCTGTCCATAAAGTCACAATCATTCCTCGAGGCCGCGCGTTGGGAGTCACGATGCAGCTACCCACAGAAGATCGTTACAGCATGGACCGTGAACAGATTCTGCAAAATATTTCGGTCTTGTTTGGTGGCCGTATTGCTGAAGAGATTTTTATGAATCAAATGACGACGGGGGCCAGTAACGACTTTGAACGCGCCACTGAAATGGCCCGACGCATGGTCACCCAATGGGGAATGTCGGATGCAATGGGTCCCATGGTCTATGGTGAAAATGAAGGTGAAGTGTTTTTGGGCCGCAGTGTGACCACGCATAAAAATGTTTCTGAGTCCACGATGTTTAAAGTCGATCAAGAAATTCGTCGGATTATTGATGAACAGTATTCGGTTGCACGAAAAATCATCGAAGATAACGCAGACAAAATGCATAAGATGGCACAGGCTCTTTTGGAATGGGAAACCATTGATGCAGACCAAATTGCCGACATCATGAGTGGGCAAGACCCACGTCCTCCCAAGCCCACTACTTCATCCAGCACCGGAGGAACGCCCCCTTCAGCCAGCACCGGGGCAGGCACCAGCGCGACTCCCGCCGCGACTGTACAACCTGCGCCTGAGGCTTAACCCTACAAGATCGAGGTTATCCTTCTTGCAGTTCACTACCAATAGTGCCCCCTCCGAGGGGCACTTTTTATATTGCGGTTCCTTTAAGCTTGATCTGCGCCAACCGCACATAATGGGGATTATCAATGTCACCCCCGATTCTTTTTCTGATGGGGGTAAGCATGAAGGGGTAGAAAATGCTCTGGCTCACGGCCGGAAATTAATCGCTGAGGGTGCTGCAATTCTTGATGTAGGGGGCGAGTCAACACGCCCTGGGGCGCAGCCTGTTTCGCCAGAAGAAGAACTGCGGCGGGTGCTCCCGGTTGTTAAAGGTCTGGCAGAAGAGGGGTATTTGGTATCGATCGATACCCGTCACACTGAAGTCATGATTGGGGCGCTGAAAGCCGGCGCAGCGATGGTGAACGATGTGAATGGATTGCGCGCAGAGGGTGCGCTTGCAGTCTGTTCCGAGAGTGATGCCGGAATCTGCATGATGCACATGCAAGGCGACCCGCTGACCATGCAAATCAATCCCACTTATGTGAACGTAGTCTTAGAAGTGGCTGAATTTTTAAAGCATCGCGCCGAGGACGCTAGCTTGGCGGGGATAGGCCCTGAGCGCATCTGCTTAGATCCAGGTTTTGGTTTTGGTAAGACCGTACAACACAATCTGGAATTGCTCAGAGGTTTATCAAGTTTAGTCGACTTGGGTTATCCCTTGCTTGTGGGGCTCTCCCGAAAATCTGTTTTGGGTGCAGTAACCGGAAAGGGAACTGAAGATCGGGTTCATTCCAGTATCGCTGCGGCCTTAATTGCTGTGCAGCACGGGGCGAGAATTCTGAGGGTGCATGATGTGGCTGCCACGCACAATGCACTGGCGGTATGGTCTGCAGTGGAACAGAGCGGATAGAAAAAAGCAGCTGGAGATCAACAATGAATGAAGCGAGCAAAAGAAGACGTTGGTTTGGTACCGATGGCATTCGGGGGCGTGTAGGAACTTTACCCATCACACCTGAGGCCATTTTGCGCTTAGGGTTTGCAGTAGGTGCTGAATTGGTTTCTAGTTCAGATCAAACTAACCGGCCCAAAGTGATGATCGGAAAAGATACGCGTATCTCAGGCTATATGCTCGAATCCGCATTAGAAGCCGGATTTAGTGCTGCTGGAGTCGATGTCTTATTGGTGGGTCCTATGCCCACTCCGGCGGTAGCCTATCTGACTAAGGCCTTGCGTTTGCAAGCGGGGGTGATGATCTCTGCTTCCCATAACCCTTATGACGATAATGGCATTAAATTTTTTAATGGCGCTGGCGCGAAATTACCTGACTCTTGGGAGTTGGCCATTGAAGCGCGAATGGATCAACCCATGCAAACAGGTTCATCCAAACAGCTGGGTAAGGTTCGCCGATTAGAGGATGCCCCTGGGCGCTATATTGAGTTTTGTAAAAGCACGTTTCCCTCTGATCTTGATCTAAAAGGCTTAAAAATTGCTTTGGATTGCGCCCATGGCGCCTGCTATCACGTCACGCCCCCTGTTTTTCATGAGTTGGGTGCGGATATACACGTGATGGGAAATACCCCAGATGGGATCAATATCAATGACCAATGCGGTGCGACCTATCCCCAATCTATTTCTGCTTTTACCCGCAGTACTGGAGCCGATATTGGTATCGCCTTAGACGGCGATGGCGATCGTTTGATGATGTGTGATGCCACAGGCAGGATCTTTGATGGCGATGATTTATTGTTTGCTATTGCCAAAGATCGTTATGCGCAGGGTGTGCTTGGCGGTGGAGTAGTGGGAACCTTGATGACCAATTATGCCTTGGAGCGTGCGTTCAAAGAGCAAGGCATTCCTTTTGAGCGCGCTAAGGTAGGCGATCGCTATGTACTCGAAGGTTTAATGAAGAATCAGTGGCTGTTAGGCGGAGAAAACTCGGGACATATTATTTGTCGCGATCGACACACCACCGGCGATGCCACTGTAGCTGCCTTGCAGGTTCTCGCGGCCTTGCGCGCAAATCGGGTGAGCTTGTCAGAGTGGCTAAGCGATTTACATCGCCTGCCTCAGGTTTTAATCAATGTACGAGTAGAACAAGCCCGCACATTAGAACAGCATCCTGAAGTAATTGAGGCCACCCAACGTGTTCAGGAAGTCCTGCAAGGCCGAGGCAGAGTACTTTTGCGTGCCTCTGGAACAGAACCTTTATTAAGAGTGATGGTAGAAGGTGAAGACCTCAAAGAGGTGCATGCCCTCGCCGAGCAACTTGCGGCGGTCGTGCGTCAAGCCGCCTAAGGGAAAACTGGTTAATTTAATTGTATTGAAAGCTTATTCGCCGATGAGGTCAGGAGATAAGCAAGCGCGTAATTGAACCGGAGACACCCCTTCGCGATCGCGGGAGGTAAGCCAAATCATGGCACCTTTGCGAAGGCTCCATGGGTAGGGCTGATGGGTAAGTGCAAGCGCTGCTGCCATACCGAGGGTGGGTTGATGGCCTACGATAATGACGCTGCCTTCCGAATATGGCCAAGCTGCAGCTTCCAAAATGGTTTCAGGATGGGCACCGGGTCGACACTTTTGATGTGTTTCGAAGGGAACATTTAAAGCGGCCACCGTTTCCTGGGTCCGGCGGGCAGGGCTTGCGATCACGGTCCAAGGTTGAGGAATGTTTTGAGTAAGCCACTCAGCCATCCGAGAGGCTTGTTTCTTTCCTTTAGGCGTGAGGGCGCGGGCAAGATCATCAAAGCCATCTTCTGCTTCTGCGTGTCTCCACAAAATCAAATCCATGATGGCTACCTTTTATTGGGTTTATTTTTTCCAAGGTTCGGGGGAGCGCTCTAGTCGTAGGCGCGCTTTCTCTAATTCCTGCATTTTTATGTAACTTGCACCTGCAGTAAAACCTCGTAAAGTGGCTGCGATTTCGTTTTGCACTTTGGTTCGAGGAGAAAGTTGCACGATCAGTTTTTCAGTGGTGGCTGCATCATTCAAGCTACCTAGAATATCTTGTAATGAAGAGAGCGCATCAATCCACTTTCGGGTTCGATCTTTGCGCCCAAATACAGGGGCCAGAAAATCGCCTGAATATCGTAGTTTTTTAAGCGTGATGCGCCAAGCATGGCGCGCTTCAATGTCTAATTGTGCCAGTGACTGTGCGTCGACATCAGCACGCCGTGCGCGTTTTCTGAGCACGGTTCTGGCAAATGCGGGCAACGCTTTTTTACCGATAGATTTGCTTGCGCGTGGTTCAGATAAGGGAGCGCGAAGAAGGCAGGCTAACCGTCCTAGCTGCAAAAGCAAAGCCGGCATCTCGCTGGATTGCAGCACCTCTGTGGCGCGCTGCTGCGCTTTGTTGCGGGCTGTAAGGGCTTCATTGGATAGCCAAGTCAGTCCTGCCTGGGTAGGCATACTCGCCTTAAGTGCGGGTAGCGTTTCTGCTAAAAAAACATCCCAGTCTCGGGTAGGACCTAATTCATTCATCAATGCGCGCAGTCCATTGCGCATTGGCAAGGCAGCATCTACGGGAATCACTGATCGAAAAACCCCAAATGTCGCGCGCAGCCTTCTTAATGCCACTCGGGCCTGATGAATGAATTCAGGGTCTTTACCTACAATGGCCCCAGCCCAGTTGCGCTGCAATTGCTCTAGAGCAGTTTCAATAAATATCGCACAGGCTTCAGAAGGCTCAACGGATTGAGGAAGATGGCCCACCTGAATTCGCTTGGGCCCAGCCGTGATTCCTGTATGCAGGGCATAACCACGCTCGGCTTTGCTCCTTATTTCTGGTCTTAAAGCAATATCGGGTATGAAGCCTAAAGCAATATCAAATAAGTCTTCTGGTCGGCCCGATTTGAGTTCTAACTCAATTTCACTAATAGGCTCAGAGTGGGTACCTGCTTCGATGAGGCCTTGATCTAAAGCCAGTTCGATTTGGCTGCCATTAGGCAAAATCAGTAAGCGTGCCCAGCGGCAAAAACGGGTGCGAAAAATGGGTTTTAGAGTCCCGGCTTGCAGTTGCTCGGTTAAGGTATTTCGAATGGTGATGTCGGTGATTGCTTCAAAGTTAAGCGTGATCCCATCGCTTGGGTATTCCCATTCGGTGCGTTGATGTAAGCCACCCACCGAATTTCCGCGCGTTTTGACTGTTTGAACCCATTTGGACCCCGCTTGACGCATTCTCACGGCAATACCCTGGGCTTGCAGGTGTAACGCTTCGGTATCAAAGTAAACAGCATCAAGTTCAGATACTACGGCTCTGTGAGGAGAGACGGGCCTCAGACTAGGGTGTCGCTTAAAGCGCTCGATCTGGTGTTCAGATAAAGCCAACTTCAACTCTACTTCAAGAAAGCCTTCGGTTGGAGCGGGTGAGGGGATCAGCGGCATTTTATATTCTTATCGAGCTTTAAACTTTTTTAAGATTTGGCCTGACGCTGCAATCTTAGGGCTTGTATCGGGACTCTGTTGAGTTGGAGTGAGAGAAACAGTATTGCTGGCTGCTGAGATTTCATTGAGTAAGAAAGCTTGAGCAGAAAAAGGCCTGCCGCGACCAGGAGTGCGTCGTTTGTAGGCCCCTTCTTTGTCCATCATCCAGCATTGGGTGTTGTCACGCAGGTAAGAACGTAAACCTTCGCGCATGATTCTGCGCTTAGCCGCAGGATCCAACACAGGGACGCATATTTCAATCCGTTTAAAGAAATTACGTGCCATCCAGTCAGCGCTAGAAAGCCAGATGGAGTGGGCGCGATCATCTCTAAAATAAAAAATTCTTGGATGCTCCAGGAAGCGGCCTACGATAGAACGGACTCGAATATGGTCGCTCACGCCCTGAATGCCGGGCCTTAAAGTGCAAATACCGCGCACAATTAACTCAATCCTCACTCCTGCTTGGGATGCGTCATACAGTGCTTGAATGATGCCTGGCTCTTCTAAAGAATTCATTTTGGCAACGATGAACCCACCGCGGCCCGCTTTGGCGTGATCCGCTTCGCGTTGTATGGCATGGATGAGTTGAGATTGCAGGGTGAATGGGGACTGCAGTAAACGCTGAAGTGGCGCATGCTGACCTAGCCCGGTGATTTGCAAAAAGACTTCGTTGATATCAGAACAAATTTCTGGCTGGCAGGTAAAGAGCCCAAAGTCGGTATAAAACTTGGTGGTACTGGAGTGATAGTTACCGGTACCTATATGCACATAACGCTTAATGGCATTGCCTTCTTTTCTGACTACCATAGACATTTTAGCGTGCGTTTTGTATCCCACTACGCCATACACAACATGCGCGCCGGCCTGTTCCAGTCGAGCAGCCCAATTCAGATTAGCCTCCTCATCAAAACGCGCCATAAGTTCGATCACAACAGTCACTTCCTTGCCCTGCTGTGAAGCGCGAATCAATGCTTCGATGAGTTCAGAATCTGTACCTGCGCGATACACGGTTTGACGAATGGCCATGACATGTGGGTCTTGCGCAGCGGTTTGAATAAATTCAACAACAGGTGCAAATGATTGAAATGGGTGATGCAGCAAGACATCGCGTTTTCTGATTGCAGCATACAGATCCCCCCCTACTGGAAATTCTTTTGGTCTGCCTTGTGTGAAAGAAGGAAACTTTAGATCAGGCCGATCAACCCATTCGGGAACCTGATTGAGCCTGACCAGGTTTACAGGGCCGTCTACGCGGTACAGATCCTCATCACTTAATCCAAAAGTTTTAAGCAGGAACTTGGTCATGCTATGCGAACAGCCTTCAGAGACTTCTAGTCTGACCTCATCGCCAAATTGGCGATGACTTAATTCAGATTGAACGGCAGTGCGCAGATTCTTGATTTCTTCTTCTTCAAGCATTAAGTCGCTATTGCGAGTCAAACGGAACTGATGACAACCGTTTACCGTCATGCCAAGAAAGAGCTCACTCACATGCGCGTGCAGCAGGGATGAAAGGAAAACAAAACCGTGGGGGGCCCCGGATACTTCCTCAGGAAGCCGAATGACTCTAGGAAGGGCTCGGGGGGCCTGAACCACGGCATTGACCGATTCGCGCCCAAAAGCGTCACGCCCCTCTAGTTCAATCGCAAAATTTAAACTCTTATTTAAAATGCGAGGGAAAGGGTGGGAGGGATCCAGGCCGATCGGGGTTAATACTGGAAGAATTTCACGACGAAAGAAGTCTCTAGCCCATAGGCGCTGGGCTTCAGTCCAGTCCCCTCTGCGGAAAAATACGATGCCCTCCTGACTCAGATCCGGCAAGATTTTGTGATTGAGCAGGTGGTATTGATGGCGAACCAATTCATGAGTTTGCCGAGAGACCTCGTTAAACACCTCTTTAACGGGCAAGCCGTCTGCGCCGGGCGCTGCCTTATACTTGATTTGTTCCCGTAAGCCCGCAACCCGTATTTCAAAAAACTCATCTAAGTTACTGCTAACGATGCAGAGATAACGCAGGCGTTCTAGTACTGGAACTTTTGGGTCTTCCGCGAGCTCTAGGATGCGACGGTTAAATGCAATGAAGCCAATTTCCCGGTTGAGCAAATACTTGGGCCGGGGTAATGCGTGGGTCATGAGAAATGGGTTTCAGTCAAACATAAGCTCATAATATTGCTCTAGATTTGCCGTTGAGGGAAGAGGGTTGACAGCATGTCTAGTGTCGATATTTTGTTTAAGTTGTTTTTCCGTCATCGTTTTGCAATCGAAATGAATTAATCTGTAATGTCATCTGCCCTAGAAATGCGAGGCAAGCTATGCTTCAAACCCAAATTTTTGAGAAAAAAGAGCGTCCCCGACTCAAGGTTGAGTTCGCCGCTACCCCAGAAGATGTTTTAGAGGCCCAGCGCCTGCGCTGGCGCGTCTTTGCTGAAGAATTCGGTGCGCGTTTGCAGTCTGAAGTTCCTGGAATTGACCAAGATCAGTACGATCCTTTCTGCGAACATCTGCTAGTGCGCAATACCGCAACCGGAGAAGTCGTTGGAACCTATCGCATCTTGGGGGGGGATCGTTCCTTGCAAGCCGGAGGGTTTTATTCCGAAACAGAATTTGACCTGACCCGAATCACCCACATGCGCTCGCACATTATGGAAATGGGTCGGGCCTGCGTCCATCCAGATTACCGAAGCGGTGCAACGATCACTTTGTTATGGGCTGGCTTGGCTGACTTCATCTTGCGGAATAACGTTCAGTATCTTCTCGGATGTGCCAGTGTGCCGATGCATGACGGTGGCCAATATGCGGCAGCGGTTTTTCGCCGTTTAGAGCGAGACCGCATGGGGCCGGCTGAATGGCGGGTGTTTCCTAAATGCCGTCTACCACTTGAAAAACTCACGGGCGAAGATAGTGCAGATATTCCTGCTCTCATTAAGGCGTATTTAAGAATTGGGGCCGTGGTCTGTGGTGAGCCGGCATGGGACCCAGACTTTAATACAGCCGATTTATTATTGATGTTGCCTACATCAAAAATTGATCATCGATATGCTCGGCACTTCTTAGGAAGTGCAGAAGTTGATCGAATCCTATAAAGTCCCGGTGCAATTTGGCCCGGGTGGTCGGGCGCAAGGCGTCCAGCCCGTAGTTTTGGAGTACAGGACGTTTTGACTGAGCTTTCCACTTTAGCAGCGGTAGATTTGGGATCAAACAGCTTCCGGTTGCAAATATCCCGTCTGGTTGATGGTCAATTTTATTCTTTAGATTCCCTCAAAGAATCGGTTCGCTTAGGCGCTGGCCTTGGTCCGGATAAACTGATCAACGAGGAATCCTGGGCGCGAGCCTTAGCTTGTTTAGAGCGATTCGGTGAGCGCTTGAGGGGGTTTCCTCCTGGCGCTGTTCGCGCAGTGGGAACCAATACCCTTCGCGTGGCTAAGAATGCCTCAGTCTTGTTGGCGCAAGCCGAGTCAGCGTTAGGTTTTCCCATTGAAATTATTGCGGGTCATGAAGAGGCCCGATTAATTTATCTAGGCGTTTCGCATGCCTTGCCGCGCAGCAATGAAAAGCGCTTGGTGGTAGATATAGGCGGGGGCTCAACGGAACTGATTATCGGCAATCGCTTTAAGCCTCTCCGACTCGAAAGCCTGTTTATCGGATGTGTAAGCCATACCCGTAAATTTTTTTCTGACGGAAAGATCACCACAAAAGCCATGAAGGCGGCTGAGTTGGCCGCAGCCACTGAACTGCAAACCATACGGGGTGAGTTTGATCCTTTGCACTGGTCGCAAGCCGTGGGTTCATCTGGAACTGCAAGAGCCATTACCGAAGTACTGGAGCACTCCGGGGGGCTAACTGGGCTTATTACCCAAGAGGGTATGGAGCAATTGCGAGAGCGTATTCTGCAATGCGGAGATGTCAGAAAACTGGATCTACCAGGCTTAAGCGATGAGCGCATCCCAGTGTTTCCCGGGGGCTTAACTATCATGAGCGCCGTCTTTAATGAGCTGGGTATTACCTCAATGCAGACCACTGATAGCGGGCTGCGTGAAGGCGTGCTCTTTGATATGTTGGGGCGCTTTGAACACAAAGATGCCCGCGATGCAACGGTACGCCAACAAATGCGCCGCTACCATGTGGATGTTGCACAGGCGGCTCGCGTAGAATCACTGGCCCTTCAATTGTATGAAGAAGCGCTAGAAAACAACGGGGATGAGGTGGACAGGCATATGCTGTCATGGGCAGCCCGGTTACATGAAATGGGTTTGTCGATTGCCTACAGTGGCTATCACAAGCATTCGGCCTATATCGCTCAGAATGCAGACATGCCTGGTTTTTCCCGCGGGGATCAAAACCATCTCGCATTGTTACTGTTGGCGCAACGAGGAGGAATGGCAAAACTGCTTTCCTATGTCACGCGTAACGAAGATTGGTTGCTGATTCTCTGCTTACGCTTGGCGGTTCTTTTTCATCGTGGGCGGGCAGATCTTGTCCTGCCCCATTTGCGCATTCGTGGGCGCGCACAAGGTTGGGTGGTGGAGATCGATGCGCACTGGAGTGCGGCCAACACCTTAACCCAAGCCAATTTAGAAGCGGAACAAGCAGGATGGGAAACCACGCCCTTTTCGCTACGCATCAAACACCTGCGAGTGGACTCATAGCCTTGTAAGCGCAATTTGCGGATACCTTGCATTTTCGTCAGGTCATCGGATTGTCACAAAAAGTAGATAGTCTCTTAGCCTGTTGGGATTAGGATCCCTAAAACATTTCCACGATAAACCACCTTAACTTTAATTCCTACTTGGAGTGCAATCCATGGCTTTATCTTTACGTTCGTTTGTAATGACCTTGGGCGTTGTCACTGCCCTTGCTTCCGTTTCCGCTCAAGCCGCTGACATTACGGGTGCAGGTGCAACCTTCCCTTATCCTATTTATGGTAAGTGGGCAGAAACATACAAAGCCAAAACGGGTATTGGCTTGAATTATCAGTCCATCGGTAGTGGTGGTGGCATCAAGCAGATCAAAGCCAAGACTGTAGATTTTGGTGCTTCTGACAAGCCTTTGACCGTTGAAGAGTTAGCTAAAGACAACTTATTCCAGTTCCCCGCAGTAGTGGGTGGTTTGGTTCCAGTCGCAAATTTGAAAGACGTGAAACCCGGTCAACTGAAGTTGTCTGGTCCTGTTCTTGCCAACATCTACTTGGGTAAAATTACCAAGTGGAACGATCCGGCAATCGCCGCAATCAATGCGGGTGTAACGCTACCCGATGCCGCGATTGTGCCTGTGTCACGTTCTGACGGTTCGGGTTCTACTTTCATTTTCACCAACTATTTATCGAAAGTCAGTCCTGAGTGGAAAGAAAAGATTGGTAGCGATACCTCTGTGAAATGGCCTGCTGGTATCAGCAGCAAAGGGAACGAGGGTGTGGCTTCTTCCATCAAACAACAACCCAATTCTATTGGTTATGTTGAGTACGCGTATGTCATCCAAAACAAGATGACTTACGTCGCAATGCAAAACAAAGATGGCAATTTTGTAGAACCCGATGACAAAACCTTTGGCGCAGCTGCATCACACGCTGAGTGGGCAAAAGCACCTGGCTTTTATGAAATTTTGACCAACGAGCCTGGCAAAGATAGCTGGCCTATTTCAGGTGCTACCTTCATCTTGATGCAAAAAGTTCAGGACAAACCTGAAAACGGCAAGATGGTGTTGGAGTTCTTTGACTGGGCTTACAAAAACGGATCCAAAGACGCACTGGCATTGGACTACATTCCTATGCCTGAGTCAGTTGTGAAGCTGATTGAGGCTGATTGGAAGACCAATATTAAAGATGCAGCTGGTAAGCCTGTTTACTAAGAAGTTTTGATGAACAAAGGGCCCTTAGGCCCTTTGTTTGATTGATGAGATTGACTTGATAAGCCAAGCGGCTCACTCGTCAAGTATGCAGAAATACACGGCAGGTAAAATGAATTGCCGCTTACTATTTCTCAGGGGACACAATGAATTCAGTTAGCTCAGCAACGGTTTCATCCGTTGCTTCTGCTCCAAAACGTCCGGATCTGCACAAAAGAAGTGCGGGGGCATTAGGCGATTTAATTTTTGCAGCCGTGACCAAAGGGTTTGCCTTCTTGGTTTTCGCGCTGTTACTCGCGATCTTGGCTTCCTTAGTGATTGGAAGTTGGCCCGCCATTCAAAAATTTGGTTTTAAGTTTTTTTACGATTCGGAATGGGATCCTGTCGCTGAACAATTCGGTGCCTTAGTCCCTATTTATGGAACTCTAGTGAGTTCTTTCATAGCGATGCTGATCGCTGTGCCTGTGAGCTTTGGTATTGCTCTGTTCCTGACAGAGCTCGCGCCTGCTTGGTTGAAACGCCCACTCGGAACCGCAATTGAATTGCTCGCTGCTATTCCCAGTATCATTTATGGCATGTGGGGCTTATTCGTTTTTGTGCCTCTGTTTTCCACCCACGTTCAACCCTTGCTGATTAATACGCTCGGAAACGTTCCATTTGTTGGCTTCCTGTTTGCGGGCCCCCCGATGGGAATTGGTATGCTCACCGCCGGAATCATTCTGGCGATTATGGTCATCCCATTTATTACTGCGGTGATGCGTGATGTGTTTGAGTTGGTGCCTGTTGTGTTGAAAGAATCGGTATATGGTCTTGGTGCTACCACTTGGGAAGTTGTGTGGAGAGTGGTTTTGCCTTATACCCGTGCTGGTGTGGTCGGCGGCATTATGTTGGGTCTTGGTCGTGCCCTTGGCGAAACCATGGCAGTGACATTTGTAATCGGTAATACGCATCGCCTCTCAACAACCTTGTTGGCCCCCGGTGCCAGTATCGCTTCTTCACTTGCGAGTGAGTTCACAGAAGCCGTTGAAGAAATCTATACCTCATCCCTGATTGAACTAGGTTTGATTCTGTTCTTAATCACAACAATCGTTCTCGCTTGCGCTAAATTGATGCTACTTCAGTTGGCTAAAAGCGAAGGCACACACAGTTAATAGGGGCCTAGGGAAATGATTGAACACTTAGACGCAAGCACTACCCAGATTTTTAAGCGCCGAATGCTCACCAACAAGATCAATTTGATCTTGGCCGGTTGCGCCATGGTGTTTGGACTGTTTTGGCTAACGTGGATTTTGGCTACACTTTTGTATGAAGGAATTTACGCCCTCGATTTGGCCATGTTCACCCAAAGTACTCCTGCCCCAGGAAGCACAGGCGGTTTGTTCAACGCCATCATTGGTAGTTTAATGATGGCAGGGGTAGGAACGTTGATTGGTACCCCTGTTGGAATCTTGGCGGGAACCTATCTGGCGGAATACGGCCGTAAGGGATGGTTAGCACCCGCAACCCGATTTATCAATGACATTTTGCTTTCTGCACCGTCTATCGTGATTGGTTTGTTCATCTACACGGTAGTCGTTGCTCCCATGAAGCACTTTTCGGGTATCGCTGGTGCACTAGCCTTAGCCCTGATCGTGATCCCCGTGGTAGTTCGCACCACCGACGATATGTTGCGCCTGGTTCCCGATGCCCTTCGGGAAGCTACAGTTGGTTTGGGAGCGCCTAAATGGATTATGATCACCACGGTTTCATACCGTGCAGCAAGTGCGGGCATTGCAACGGGTGTTTTGCTTGCAATTGCGCGTGTAGCAGGTGAAACCGCGCCGCTTCTGTTTACTGCATTGAATAACCAGTTCCTCAGCGCGAATCTCAATGGCCCAATGGCAAATCTGCCCGTGGTGATCTTCCAGTTTGCAATGAGTCCCTATGACGATTGGCACCGTCTAGCTTGGGGTGGTGCCATTTTGATTACCTTCGGCGTGCTTGGTTTGAATATCATCGCCCGCCTAGTTTTCCGTAAAAAGATCTGACCGTTTTAGAGGACTAAGAAATGACTACAACCGCTACAGCAACAAAAGAGGAAATCCGTCTTCAGGTTGATTCGCTCAACTTCTACTACGGTAAATATCACGCTCTTAAAAATGTCTCGATGGAGATTCCCACCAATAAGGTCACTGCTTTTATCGGCCCATCTGGATGCGGTAAGAGTACATTGCTTCGTACGTTTAACCGCCTGCATGAGCTCTATCCTGAGAACCGAACTACCGGTCGCATTCTCTTAGACGGAACCGATATCCTAGATAGCGGCGTGGATGCGACTGCCTTGCGTGCTCGCGTTGGAATGGTGTTCCAAAAGCCCACTCCCTTCCCTATGTCCATTTACGACAACATCGCTTTTGGCGTACGTTTGTATGAGAACCTCTCTCATGCAGAGATGGACGAGCGTGTTGAGTGGGCGCTAACCAATGCCGCATTGTGGAATGAAGTAAAAGATAAGCTGCATCAAAACGGAAACGGCTTATCGGGTGGACAGCAACAACGTTTGTGTATTGCCCGTTGTATCGCCATTAAGCCTGAAGTTATTCTGCTCGATGAGCCTTGCTCGGCATTGGACCCCATCTCTACCGCTCGCATTGAAGAACTGGTGCACGAGATGAAGAAAGACTATACCGTTGTGATCGTGACGCACAATATGCAACAGGCCGCCCGTGTTTCCGATTACACCGCGTATATGTACTTGGGTGAACTGATTGAGCTTGACGATACCAGCAAAATCTTTACCAAGCCTGTTCAAAAAGCTACCGAAGATTACATCACCGGTAAGTTTGGTTAAGCGTTGTTCATCCGCATACGGGAAGCACTAAACAGTTTCTTGGCGATGTAAGTAGTTCATCAGATGACTTTGGACGTGAGGGACTGACGTATGTTAAAAATGTCAGGCTCCACGTCCTTTTTCATGCATGAAAGGAATTGTTTTGGCTAGAAAACTCATTGTTGGAAATTGGAAACTCAACGGAAGCCTGCCAGAAAATCAATCGCTTCTGAAAGCTATGCTATCAGAAACCAGCATCCAGGCACCTAAGCCCTCCCATGTTGAATGGGTGGTGTGCCCTCCTGCAGTTTATATCTCACAAGCTTCTGATCTTCTAAGCGGCAGTTCAATTGCCCTAGCGGGGCAGGATGTTTCGGATCAAGAGAAGGGTGCGTTTACGGGTGAAATTTCAGCGAGCATGTTGCTCGAATTCAAATGCCGTTATGTCCTCGTGGGCCACTCTGAACGTAGGCAAAGATTTGCAGAATCTAATGATCTGATCGCAGCCAAGGCCTTGGCTGCAATGAAGGCCGGATTGATCCCCATTGTGTGTGTAGGTGAATCGCTGGCTGATCGTGAAAGTGGATCAACATTTACAGTGCTGTCCTCGCAACTCGATCCCTTGCTCTCATTATTGAATCCCAGGGCGCTAAAGGGTCTTGTGATTGCATATGAGCCAGTATGGGCGATCGGCACAGGCAGAAACGCAGACGGCAGCACTGCCCAGGAAGCGCATGCCTTCCTTAGAAATAAGCTCGCGCAGGTCGATTTGGCATGTGCGGCAGAGGTTTCTATCCTGTATGGGGGTAGCGTGAAAGCAGCGAATGCGTCAGAATATGCGGCTCAAAGTGATGTCGATGGAGTATTGGTCGGCGGTGCTTCCCTCATAATTTCTGAGTTCCTAAGTATTAGCCAAGCATTTCATGCCTAGGCTGCTTAAACGGGCTCTTTCGGTAGCGTAATGAATGATTGAAAATTTTATTTGGTTAGTGCATGTATTGGCTGCTGCCGGGGTCATTGGTCTGGTACTGATCCAGCAAGGTAAGGGTGCAGATGTGGGCGCAGCTTTTGGCTCCGGATCTGCGGGTAGCTTGTTTGGATCCAGCGGTTCTGCTAATTTTTTAAGCCGATCTACTGCCATACTCGCCTCTGTATTTTTCGTGACTAGCTTGGCGTTATCCTGGTTATCTGCCAATCATGCGCATGGCGGAAGCGTGATGGAAAAAGCGGGTACATCCATTCCTGCTGACGGGACCAAAACACCTAGTTTAGACTTGCCTCCAGCGGTGGGGGCTTCGCGCGCACAAGAAATCCCGATTTCATCTGCTCCAACGGGCGTTCCGGTGCCCGCTGGACCAACGAATAAATAAAAGCTTAAATGATTCAGTTTTAAAGTATTTGTCATCTCAATAACATGCCGATGTGGTGAAATTGGTAGACACGCCGTCTTGAGGGGGCGGTGGCGAAAGCCGTAGCAGTTCGAGTCTGCTCATCGGCACCATATAAACGGGTCTGCGCTTGCGTGGGCTTTTATGATTGATAACCTAAGCCTTGCGGCGCTTGCGCCAAAGGGTGCCTTGATCAGAGCAAATCTGGCGGGCCCGGGACATACCCGGTCAATGGAAATGAGCCATGCTGCAAAATTATTTTCCGGTATTGCTGTTCATTCTGGTCGGTATTCTGGTGGGAGTTGGCCCTATACTGATCGGTCGGCTCATCGGGCCCCATCGACCTGATGCCGAAAAAAACTCACCCTATGAGTGTGGGTTTGAGGCGTTTGAAGACGCGCGTATGAAATTTGATGTGCGCTACTACCTAGTTGCCATCCTCTTTATCCTTTTTGATTTAGAAATTGCCTTTCTCTTTCCTTGGGCCGTCGTGTTGAGGGAAATTGGTTGGCCAGGCTTTATCGCGATGTTGATATTCCTTGGGATACTTGTAGTGGGTTTCATTTATGAATGGATGAAGGGCGCACTCGAGTGGGAGTAATCCCCCCGCATTAATGATGAGCTGCAACGAATTGGAGACACCATGTCGATTGAAGGCGTAATGAGCGAAGGCTTCGTCACGGCGAAGCTAGACGCAGTAATCAACTGGACGCGCACAGGTTCTTTGTGGCCCATGACCTTTGGTTTAGCTTGTTGTGCAGTGGAAATGATGCAGGCTGGAGCGGCGCGCTATGATTTAGACCGCTTTGGTATTGTGTTTCGGCCTAGTCCTCGTCAGTCTGATCTTATGATCGTTGCAGGAACACTATGCAACAAAATGGCCCCGGCATTACGCAAGGTGTATGACCAGATGGCTGAACCCCGATGGGTGATTTCGATGGGTAGCTGCGCTAATGGCGGAGGTTACTATCACTACAGTTATTCAGTTGTGCGTGGTTGCGATCGGATCGTTCCTGTGGATGTTTATGTACCTGGCTGCCCACCTACAGCAGAAGCACTGCTATACGGCATTATCCAGTTACAAAAAAAAATCCGCCGTACCAATACCATCGCACGGGCTGCCTAAAATATGTCAGATCAAAATGAGCAACTTCTCATCGAGATTCAAGAGGCTATCCCTGGGATTGACTGTCAGCTTTCCATTCAGCATGGTGAACTGAATATCAAGGCCAAATCGCAAGATTGGATTCGGCTCGCTACGACCCTGCGTGACCATCCCAACCTTCACTTTGAACAGCTCATTGATCTGTGTGGGGTCGATTGGTCTGAATATGCAGGGCATTCCTCTGATTCTCCTCGCTACGGTGTGGTGGTGCATTTATTGTCGATCAAAAACAATCAACGCCTGCGCCTCAAGGCATTCTGTCAGGACAATGACTACCCCATGATGCAGTCTTTGGTTGACGTTTGGCCCAATGCCAATTGGTACGAACGCGAAGCCTTTGATGTAATGGGTATCGTTTTTGACGGTCACCCAGACCTTCGTCGCATCCTTACAGATTATGGATTTGTGGGCCATCCTTTCCGCAAAGATTTTCCCATCTCGGGCCATGTCGAGATGCGCTACGACGCAGAGCAGCAGCGCGTTATTTACCAACCCGTCAGTATTGAACCTCGCAATAATGTGCCTCGCATCGTCCGCGAAGAGCATTACGGCGACACTCAGGTCTAAGGCGACGTATGGCAGAGATTAGAAACTACACGATGAATTTTGGGCCACAGCACCCTGCGGCTCACGGTGTATTGCGCTTGGTTTTAGAATTAGATGGTGAAGTGATCGAGCGGGCAGACCCGCATATCGGCTTGCTCCATCGCGGCACGGAAAAGCTAGCCGAACAACGCACTTTCTTGCAGTCAGTGCCTTACATGGATCGTCTCGATTATGTTTCGATGATGTGTAATGAGCACGGTTATGTGATGTCAATCGAGAAGTTACTCGGCGTGGATGTGCCCATTCGTGCGCGATACATTCGTGTCATGTTTGATGAAATTACCCGTATCCTGAATCATTTGTTGTGGTTGGGTGCGCACGCGCTCGACGTGGGGGCAATGACCGTTTTCTTGTATGCCTTCCGCGAACGCGAAGATTTGATGGACTGCTATGAGACCGTATCAGGTGCGCGCTTACATGCGGCTTACTACCGTCCGGGTGGGGTATACCGGGATCTTCCCGATAGCATGCCCAAGCACTTGCAATTCAAGAAAAGCAACGAAGGCAAATTGAGTAGCTTAAACGCCAATCGCGAAGGCTCCTTACTCGACTTCATTGAAGACTTTACAAACCGATTTCCCGGTTATGTGGATGAGTACGAAACTTTACTGACCGATAACCGCATCTGGAAACAAAGAACGGTAGGGATTGGGGTAGTCTCACCTGAGCGCGCAATGGCATTAGGATTTACAGGGCCGATGCTGCGTGGGTCTGGAGTGGAGTGGGACTTGCGTAAGAAACAACCCTATGAAGTCTACGATAAGCTCGATTTCCAGATTCCGATTGGTTTAAATGGCGATTGTTACGATCGTTACCTGGTGCGGATTGAAGAATTTCGTCAATCCAACCACATTATTCGTCAGTGCATTGAGTGGCTTCGAAAAAATCCTGGACCGGTGATGAGTGACAACCACAAATTCACCCCTCCTGCTCGTGAATCCATGAAAGGTAATATGGAATCGCTGATTCACCATTTTAAATTATTCACCGAAGGTTTTCATGTGCCGCCCGGCGAAGCCTATGCCGCCGTTGAGGCGCCCAAAGGTGAGTTTGGGGTTTATTTGATTTCCGATGGGGCGAACAAACCGTATCGCTTAAAAATTCGTGCACCTGGATTTCCGCATTTGGCTGCACTAGATGAAATGTCACGAGGCCATATGATTGCTGATGTCGTCGCAATCATTGGCACGCAAGATATCGTTTTTGGGGAAATTGACCGCTAATATGCTCAGTCAACATGCAAAAAGCCTCATCGATCATGAGGTCACCAAATACCCAGCAGACCGTAAGCAATCTGCTGTGATCGCAGCTTTGGCCATCGCACAGGATGAACACGGCTGGTTGTCGCCCGAGGTCATGCAGGCTGTAGCTGAGTACCTGGAGATGGCTCCCATGGCGGTCTATGAGGTGGCATCGTTCTATGAGATGTTTAACATCAAACCCATGGGGCGGCATAAATTAACCTTGTGCACGAATTTGCCATGCGCGTTGTCGGGTGCTCTCGATACCCAGAAATATTTAATGGATAAACTGGGCATTGGCTTTAACGAAGTCACACCGGATGGTCGCTTTAGCCTTAAGGAAGGCCAGTGTTTTGGTGCATGTGGTGATGCCCCAGTGTTACTGGTAAACAACAAAGCGATCCATTGCAAAATGACGATTGCCGACGTGGATAAATTGCTAGAGGATCTCAAATGAACAATCAAGCAATCATGGGTGGCCTTGATGGCGATCGCACTTGGCGATTGGCGGACTACGTGCAACGTGGCGGTTACGAAGCGCTGCGTAAAATTTTGACCAAACCAATGACGCCTGATGAAGTCGTTGCAGAGGTGAAATTATCTGGTCTGCGCGGTCGTGGAGGTGCGGGTTTTCCAACCGGAGTGAAGTGGGGCTTTATGCCCAAAAATTACTCGGGCGATAAATATGTGGTGTGTAACTCAGATGAAGGTGAACCCGGAACCTTCAAAGACCGGGACATTCTCAGATACAACCCGCATGCCTTGATTGAAGGCATGATTATTGGCGCATACGCCATGGGTGCAAAAGCCGGATATAACTATATTCACGGCGAAATTTGGTCTGTCTATGAACGCTGTGAAGAAGCCATCGAAGAAGCCCGCGCAGCGGGCTATCTGGGCAACAACATTATGGGTTCAGGCTTTGATTTCCAGTTGTACAACGCCCACGGTTACGGGGCATACATTTGTGGTGAAGAGACTGCCTTGCTCGAATCCCTGGAAGGCAAAAAAGGACAACCACGTTTTAAGCCACCCTTCCCTGCGAGTTTTGGTTTATACGGTAAACCCACCACCATCAATAACACCGAGACCTTTGCATCCGTGCCTTATATTATTCGTGAAGGCGGTCAGCATTTCCTGGAAATCGGCAAGCCTAATAATGGTGGTTGCAAACTGTTTTCAGTTTCTGGGCATGTTGAGTGCCCGGGTAATTTTGAAATACCGTTGGGAACCCCCTTTTCGGAATTGCTGGAAATGGCAGGCGGTATGCGCGGCGGCAAGAAATTAAAGGCTGTGATTCCTGGAGGTTCATCGGCTCCCGTACTGCCCGCAGAAATCATCATGAATACCAATATGGATTATGACTCCATCGCCAAAGCCGGTTCGATGCTGGGTTCTGGTGCGGTCATCGTGATGGATGAAACGGTGTGTATGGTCAAGGCTCTAGAGCGTTTATCCTATTTCTATCACGAAGAGTCCTGTGGCCAATGTACGCCTTGCCGTGAAGGGACCGGATGGCTCTATCGCGTGATTCATCGCATTGAACACGGTCAAGGTCGTCCAGAGGATTTGGACTTATTGCTGAATGTGTCCGACAACATTTCTGGCCGTACTATTTGCGCGCTCGGCGATGCTGCAGCGATGCCCGTGAAGAGTTTTGTGACGCATTTTCGCGCTGAGTTCGAGTACCACATTCAGCATAAACGCTGCCTGGTGGGATCCGGCGCCGCACATAACCACGCAGAGGCCGCTTAAATCATGGCCTTGTTGAATATTGAAATCGACGGACAGCCAACACAGATTGAATCTGGACGTACCGTGATGGACGCTGCCCGTCAGCTTAATATTGCGATTCCTCATTTCTGTTACCACAACAAATTATCCATCGCTGCGAACTGCCGTATGTGTTTGGTGCAGGTAGAAAAAGCGCCAAAACCCTTACCGGCATGTGCAACTCCCGTGTCTGAAGGGATGAAGGTCTTTACCCACTCAGAGTTCGCGGTGAAATCGCAAAAAGCGGTCATGGAGTTTCTCCTCGTCAACCACCCGCTAGACTGCCCAATTTGTGATCAAGGCGGCGAATGCCAATTGCAAGATCTGGCAGTGGGTTATGGGGGAAGTGATTCGCGTTTTCAAGAAGATAAGCGTGTGGTGGCCAATAAAGATCTGGGCCCCCTGATCTCAACCGACATGACCCGATGCATCCACTGCACCCGCTGCGTCCGATATGGCGAAGAGATTGCAGGCATGATGGAATTAGGCATGGGGGGGCGAGGAGAGCATTCAGAGATAATGGCCTTTATGGGTCAAACAGTTGATTCCGAAGTCTCCGGAAACGCAATCGATCTATGCCCGGTGGGCGCGTTGACCAGTAAGCCCTTCCGTTTTTCGGCGCGAACATGGGAACTGCGTCGCAACCGTTCTATTAGCCCGCACTGCAGCCTGGGTTCTAATTTGGTGGTTCAATCCAAAGCAGATCGCGTGATGCGCGTGCTGCCCGGGATCAACGAAGAATTAAATGAATGTTGGTTGTCGGATAAAGATCGTTTTTCCTACGAAGCACTGGGTGCCGAAGATCGTGCCCAGAAACCGATGATCAAACGTAATGGCCAGTGGAACGAAAGTACCTGGCAAGATGCACTAGACTTTGCAGTTGAGGGCTTGCGTCAAGCTTTGCACTCTGCGGCAGGCCCGGATGCGATCGCCGCGTTGGCAAGCCCGCATCAGACATTAGAAGAACTCTATTTGCTTCAGGCCTTGGTGCGCGGTCTGGGTAGCGGTAACGTTGACCATCGCTTAAACCAAACCGACTTCCGTCTGGATTCTTCTTTGCAAGGTGCGCCTTGGTTAGGCATGTCGGTTGCACAGCTATCGCAACTGAACGCGAGTGTATTGATCGGTTCTAGTGTGCGTAAAGATCATCCATTAATTGCGGTTCGTTTGCGTCAAGCCGTCCGTAAAGGTTCAAAGTTGCACGTGATTCATATTGCTGATGATGATTTGGCAATGAAGAAAGCCGCGTCATTATTTGTAAAACCTTCTGAGATGCCTAAGGCCTTGGCAGAAGTTCTAGTGGCTGCTGCCCAGCAACTCGGAACGCGCCTCCCTGCATCATTCGGTATAGAACATGTCCAAGCCTCTGCAGAAGCGCAAGCGATTGCAGCAAGCTTGATCGCAGGTGAGCATACAGCGGTGATGCTGGGGAATTTTGCGCAGCACCATCCTGAGTTCAGCCAATTGTATGTACTCGGTGAAGAGCTTGCGCGCCTCACCCTTTCTACCTTCGGTGTCATTGGCGAAGCAGCAAATAGTGTGGGCGCAAATATCGCAGGAGCGGTACCTTGCCATGGCCCTTTTGGTGCAGAAGCGATTCATGGTAAGCCTGCGAGTGAATTGATTGCGCACGGACGCCAGGCCTATATTTTATTGGGTACCGAGCCCGATCTGGATTCTGCCAATGGAGCCGCTGCCCGCTTGGCGATGCGCGAAGCACAGTGTGTGATTGCAATGACCAGCTTTACTTCGCAGGTGATGGAGTATGCAGATGTGATTCTGCCCATCGCCCCATTTAGCGAAACAGCCGGCAGTTATGTCAATACCGAAGGGCGCCTTCAGTCATTTACTGCAGCAGTTAAACCGCTAGGTGAGTCCCGTCCTGCTTGGAAGGTATTGCGCGTGCTGGCCAATCTGTTCGCACTTCCAGGTTTTGACTTTGAGGATATGGATGGGCTTCGTCATTCGATGGGTGGCAATCTAGTGGAGCGTTGTCGGCGTTTTGCATTTAATCCCCTCACTGCGCATCACACCGAAGTATTGCCGCCGGTACCTAACGGTCTGATGCCTGGCCATTATCTGGAACGTGCAACAGAAACGCCCATTTATCGAGCCGATGCGGTGGTCCGCCGTTCCCCCTCATTGCAGATTCGTACTGATGCTTGGAAAGCAAGTGTGGTCATGCATCCTGATACAGCCAAGTCTTTGCATGTGCAAGCCGGAGAGCAAGTTCGCGTTAAACATCTTGATACCTTTACCGATCTTCCTGTGATGACAGATGCAGGGCTGGTGATGGGGGTCGCGCGCATTCCTGCCGCATGGCCTGCAACTTCTTCTCTTGGCGTGACCTCAGGCGCCGTTACTATTGAGCGTTTAGTTTAATGCGCAACTTTGACCAATCTTTCTTGGAGTGCGCTCGTTATGGCTGAGATACAGGCGTTTTTTGGCCCTGCCTGGCCCTTGGTTTGGGCTTTATTTCGCATTGTTTTAATTGTTCTACCCTTGCTTGGTGCGGTGGCTTACCTCACCCTGGCCGAACGTAAAGTGATTGGCTACATGCAGGTGAGAAACGGTCCTAATCGAGTGGGACCGATGGGTTTGCTGCAACCCATCGCCGATGCATTGAAGTTGATGACCAAAGAAATTGTGGTTCCAAGTGATGCAAACAGCTTCTTGTTTGTATTGGCCCCTGTTCTAATCATCATGCCCGCGATGGCCGCCTGGTCAGTCTTGCCTTTCTCGCCCGAGCTGGTATTGGCCAACGTTGACGCTGGTTTACTCTTCATCATGGCGATCACTTCCATGGGGGTATATGGTGTGGTGGTAGCAGGGTGGGCTTCAAACTCTAAATATGCTTTCTTGGGTGCAATGCGGTCTGCAGCCCAAATTGTGGCTTATGAAATTGCGATGGGCTTTGCTCTGGTTGGGGTTTTGGTCATGTCACACAGCCTCAATCTTGTCGAAATCGTTCATCAACAAGAAGGTATGCTAGGTTTCCTTCAATGGAACTGGGTGCCCTTATTTCCTTTATTCGTGGTGTACTTCATCTCGGGCCTGGCAGAGACCAATCGCGCCCCATTTGACGTTGCCGAAGGGGAATCCGAAATCGTTGCCGGATTTCATGTGGAATACTCTGGCATGACGTTTGCAGTGTTTTTCCTGGCCGAATACGCCAATATGATTTTGATCTCTGCCTTAACCAGTATCTTGTTCTTAGGCGGGTGGCTTGCACCGTTTTCCTTCCTGCCTTCAGGCATGATATGGCTGCTTCTCAAGACGGCGTGTGTGCTGTTCTTGTTTTTGTGGTGCCGCGCTACTTTTCCTCGTTACCGTTACGACCAAATTATGCGTTTGGGTTGGAAAGTACTGATTCCGGTTTCACTGGTCTGGTTGCTTGTGGTTGCCCTACTCATGCAAGCACCCCTTCGCCAACTCCCGATTATCCAAATCTGGTTCCACTAAGGACATATCCATGGGTGCCATTAAAGAATTTATTGGAAGCTTAATGCTGAGTGAGTTGCTGAAGGGTATGCAACTGACTGGTAAAAACTTTTTCGCTCGAAAGATCACCATTCAATATCCCGAAGAAAAAACACCACAGTCTCCTCGCTTTCGTGGATTACACGCCCTGCGTCGCTACCCCAATGGTGAAGAGCGCTGCATCGCATGCAAATTGTGTGAAGCCGTGTGCCCGGCACTCGCTATCACAATCGAATCCGAAAAACGCGCAGATGGTTCGCGTCGCACTACACGCTACGACATTGATCTGACCAAATGCATTTTTTGCGGATTCTGCGAAGAATCCTGTCCAGTGGACTCCATTGTGGAGACTCGCCATTTTGAATACCACGGTGAAAAGCGGGGTGATCTGTACTATACCAAGCCTATGCTTTTGGCTGTGGGCGATAAACTTGAAGAGCAAATAGCGCGCGATCGTGCATCTGATGCTGCTTACCGTTGATCGCTGTATCTCAGAAGAAAAACCGGAGAGCTGAACCCTGATGGAATTCTCGACTTTTGTTTTCTACGCATTTGCGACGCTCCTCCTGTCTGGAGGGATTGGCGTGATTTTGGCTCGTAACCCTGTGCATGCTGCTTTATTCCTAGTGCTTGCCTTCTTTTCGGGTTCAGGACTTTGGATGTTGCTCGAAGCCGAATTCCTTGCGATTAGTTTGGTGCTGGTCTATGTGGGCGCAGTCATGGTGTTATTCCTGTTTGTGGTGATGATGTTAGATATCAATCTAGACCAGCTGCGTGAGGGTTTTTGGAAATATTTTCCTCTAGGTGGTCTGGTTGCTTTGCTTATGGTGGGAGAGTTGGTGTTATCGGTCATGACGCCTCGGTTCAGCCATCTTGGTCGCAATTTACCCCCTGCTCCAGAGGGGTACAGCAACACACGTGAATTGGGCATGCAGTTGTACACCACTTATGTTTATCCTTTTGAACTCGCCTCGGTGGTTTTGTTGGTGGCGATTGTGGCCGCGATTGCCTTAACGCTTCGTCGTCGTAAAGGTACGAAGTATCAAAACCCGGCTCAGCAGATTAGGGTGCGCCGAGAGGATCGCGTTCGCATGGTAGAGATGAATGCTGAAAAACAGGATATCGCTGCTACAGGTCAAGGAGAGCCCTCATGATCACCTTGTCTCACTACCTTGTGCTTGCCGCGATCCTGTTTGCGATCAGCGTGGTGGGTATATTCCTGAATCGCAAGAACGTGATTGTTTTGTTGATGGCGATTGAACTCATGCTCTTGGCTGTTAACCTCAACTTCATTGCCTTCTCGCATTATCTGCACGACACGGCCGGTCAAATTTTTGTTTTTTTTATACTCACTGTTGCTGCGGCCGAATCAGCGATTGGCCTCGCCATTTTAGTGGTGCTGTTCCGTAATTTGTCGACGATTAACGTGGACGACCTTAATAGTTTGAAGGACTGATCGCCCTCTATGAAATCATTACTTGTACTGATTCCTCTCGCGCCGCTGTTCGGTTCCTTGCTAGCTGGCTTATTAGGAAAGACCATCGGAAGAACAGGCGCACATCTCGCCACTATCCTCGGTGTGGCGATTGCACTGATGGCTTCTTTGTTTGTTGCGAACGAAGTGTTTAGCCATGGGTTTCACTTCAATGAAGCGCTTTATACTTGGATCACTATCGGATCATTACCGATGCAGGTGGGATTTTTAATTGATCCTTTAACTGCAACCATGATGGTTGTGGTGACTTTTGTCTCGCTGATGGTGCACATTTATACCATTGGCTATATGCATGAAGACCCCGGCTATCAGCGCTTCTTTAGCTACATTGCGCTCTTCACCTTCGCCATGTTAATGCTGGTCATGTCCAATAACTTTTTACAGCTATTCTTTGGATGGGAAGCGGTGGGATTGGTGTCTTACTTGCTGATCGGTTTCTGGTTTACTCGCCCTACTGCGATTTATGCCAACCTGAAGGCCTTCTTGGTCAACCGTGTGGGCGACTTTGGCTTCTTACTTGGAATTGGCCTGGTTTTGGCCCACTTTGGTTCACTAGACTATCAAACGGTATTTAACGCTGCGCCTTCTCATATCAACGATACGATTGAGCTGTTTGCTGGATCACCATGGTCTTTGATGACGGTGACTTGTATTTTGCTTTTCATCGGCGCAATGGGTAAGTCAGCCCAAATGCCTTTACATGTTTGGTTACCTGATTCGATGGAAGGCCCCACACCCATCTCTGCGCTGATTCATGCAGCAACGATGGTCACGGCCGGTATCTTCATGGTCTCGCGGATGTCACCGCTTTTTGAGCTTTCGCCTACTGCGCGCTCATTCGTGTTGATCATCGGTGCTACCACAGCTTTATTGATGGCCTTCTTGGGCATTATTCAATACGATATTAAACGTGTGGTGGCTTACTCAACGCTTTCGCAGTTGGGTTACATGACCGTTGCCTTAGGCGTGTCGGCTTACCCTGTTGCCATCTTTCATTTGGCCACACATGCATTTTTTAAAGCCTTGTTGTTCTTAGGGGCCGGCAGTGTGATTCACGCGATGCATCACGAACAGGACATGCGTCATATGGGTGGCTTACGAAAGCATTTACCCATTACCTATTGGACTGCGGTGGTGGGTTCACTCGCATTGGCAGGGATTCCACCCTTCGCTGGTTTTTATTCCAAAGACGCCATTATTGAAGCCGTGCAAGCATCTCACGCGTTTGGTAGCAGTTATGCCTTGTTTGCTGTGATGGCAGGGGTATTCATCACGGCCTTCTATTCATTCCGTATGTTGTTCATGACCTTTCATGGCAAAGAGCGCATGGACCATCACACCAAAGAACATTTGCATGAGTCGCCCTGGGTCATTACTTTGCCACTGGTCATGCTCGCCATTCCATCCTTTTTTGCAGGATTCATGGGAATAGAGCCCTTATTGTTTAGCGATTATTTTGGGCAATCTATTTATTTGGCACCTGACGGCCCCATGTCGGTTCTGCGTGAAGAATGGCATGGTCTAATCCAATTCACATTGCATGGAATGATGGCCGCTCCGTTTATGTTGGCTGTTGCAGGAATTGCTACTTCAGCCTACTTGTATTTGCTACGTCCTGATATTCCAGATGCCATCAAGAACCGCATGGGTCCAATCTATCGTTTGTTAGAAAACAAATATTATTTTGATCGTTTCAATGAAATCGTCTTTGCAGGTGGCGCTCGTAGCTTGGGTGGAGGCTTGTGGAGAGTAGGCGATCAAACATTCATTGATGGTGGGATGGTTCACGGCTCTGCCGCCTTGGTGGCGCGTGCCTCTTCCGTGATCCGCCGAGTACAAACGGGTTTCCTTTATAACTATGCCTTCATGATGATCTTCGGCGTATTTGCGCTGCTGACAATCTGGCTCTTCAAAGCCTAATCGGGCTGGATGAATTTGAGATGACCATGACCCCTTACCTCAGCCTGTCGATCTGGGTTCCGATCATTGCGGGTGTACTTGTGATTCTGTTTGGCTCCGGCGAAAACAAATCACCCCTGGCACGGAAACTTGCACTTTTAGGCAGCCTGGCAGGCCTGGTAGTTGCCTTGCCCCTTTACATCCGTTTTGATCCCGCACTGGCAACGATGCAGTTTGCAGAATTTAGTCCTTGGATTCCTGCCTTTCACATCAATTATCATTTAGGAATTGATGGCATCAGCATGTGGTTCATTTTGCTCAATAGCTTCACTACGGTGTTGGTGGTAGTGGCGGGTTGGGAAGTGATCCAGGATCGTCCAGCGCAATACTTGGCAGCATTTTTGATCATGTCTGGCCTGATCAACGGTGTATTTGCGGCCCTCGATGCGATTTTGTTCTACGTATTCTTTGAAGCCATGCTGATCCCGATGTTTATTATTATTGGGGTGTGGGGTGGCCCGCGACGTGTCTTTGCAGCAATTAAGTTCTTCTTGTACACCTTGCTGGGCTCCTTGCTCATGCTTGCTGCCTTTATTTACATGTTCCTGAAATCGGGACAAAGCTTTGAAATCTCGGCGTTTCAAGCATTACAAATGCCTTTGAATGTTCAGATTTTAATTTTCATGGCGATGTTCATGTCTTTTGCAGTGAAAGTGCCAATGTGGCCCGTTCACACTTGGTTGCCTGACGCCCACGTAGAAGCCCCTACAGGAGGTTCAGTGGTGTTGGCAGCCATTACATTGAAAATCGGAGCGTATGGCTTTTTACGTTTTAATCTTCCCATTGCTCCCGATGCCGCCCACTACCTCTCCGGCTTCATGATTGCTTTATCACTCATTGCCGTGGTTTATATTGGTTTGGTTGCGTTGGTTCAGGCAGACATGAAAAAGTTGGTGGCGTATTCCTCTATTTCGCATATGGGGTTTGTTACCCTAGGATTTTTTGTGTTTAATCCACTTGGTATTGAAGGTGGTTTAATGCAAATGATTTCTCACGGCTTCGTCAGCGGGGCCATGTTTTTATGTATCGGTGTGTTGTATGACCGTATGCATACCCGTCGCATAGCAGATTATGGTGGTGTGGCGAATACCATGCCTAAATTCGCTGCGTTCTTTATGTTGTTTGCCATGGCCAATGCAGGTCTTCCCGGCACCAGCGGGTTTATAGGCGAATTCATCGTGACCTTAGGCGCGTTGCAAGCAAACTTTTGGTACGCCTTTTTTGCCGCAACAGCATTGATCTTTGGCGCAGCTTATTCACTTTGGATGTACAAGCGCGTGATTTTTGGCGAAATCGCGAACGAGCACGTAAGAGAACTTTTAGACATTAATCACCGAGAGTTTGCCTTACTTGCAATTCTTGCCGTGGCAACCCTTGCCATGGGGATCTACCCTAAGCCATTCACTGACCCCATGCATGCTTCGGTGAATAAATTGATTCAGCAGACAACAATGAAGAAGATTTGAGGCCCGCACGATGATGAACGCAATTCCCAATATTGCCCCGGCCCTACCTGAAATTATTCTGCTGGCCTTAGTATCCGTAGTATTGGTGGTGGATCTGTTTTTAGATGAAGCGCAACGCGATCTGACCTATTTCCTCAGTCAAGCCACCGTTTTGCTGACGGTACTTGCTTTGGTATCCATGCCCCATAGCGCACCTGTTTATACTTTCAGCAACATGTTTGTTGATGACACTTTGGGCCGAACCCTAAAGGTGTTAGTCCTGCTGACGGTATCGATCATCTTTGCCTATACCCGGGCCTATTCCGCTCAACGCGAGATGTACAAAGGGGAATATTTTTCTTTAATGCTCTTTGCAACGCTAGGCATGATGGTGCTGATCTCAGCGAATCATTTCTTGACCTTGTACTTAGGTTTAGAGCTGTTGGCATTAGGGCAGTACGCATTGGTTGCCCTGCAACGTGATTCGGCGCGTTCTACAGAAGCCGCCATGAAATACTTCGTATTAGGTGCGCTGGCATCTGGCCTTCTGCTTTATGGTATGTCGATGATGTATGGGGCAACCGGAGCGCTGGGGCTTCAGCAAGTCGCCACTGCGCTCTCAACAGGCACGGTTGACCATCAAGTTGCTACGATTGGTCTGGTCTTTATCGTGGCTGGCTTGGCCTTTAAATTAGGTGTGGTACCGTTCCATATGTGGATACCTGATGTCTATGAAGGTGCCCCTACCTCCATGACTTTGTTCATTGGAACCGCTCCCAAAATAGCAGGTGTTGCTTTCTTCATTCGATTGCTGGGTGAAGGCCTGGCACCTTTAGCATCCGATTGGCAGCAAATGTTGATCGTGCTTGCAGTTCTTTCCTTGGCCCTAGGAAACATCACAGCGATTGCCCAGACGAATATCAAACGTATGTTGGCGTATTCCACTATCTCGCACATGGGATTTGTTTTGCTCGGTATTCTTGCCGCAAGCCAACAAGGATATGCAGCTGCAAGTTTCTACATTGCAACCTATAGCTTAATGGGACTGGGCGCATTCGGGATGATTTTGCTGCTCTCGCGCGCGGGGTTTGAGGCTGAGACCATTGATGATTTTAAGGGTTTAAGTAAACGCAGCCCCTGGTTTGCATTTGTGATGCTCATGGTAATGATTTCCATGGCGGGTATTCCCCCATCAGTAGGGTTCTTTGCAAAACTGTCTGTATTACGCGCTGCTCTTTCTGCGGGGTACATTTGGCTCGTTGTGTTTGCCGTCTTGCTCTCCTTGGTAGGAGCGTTCTATTACCTGCGTATTGTCAAAGTGATGTATATGGACGAGCCAGAAGATACCCATCCCATTGAGGGCGAATTTGACATGCGTGTATTGCTCTCTCTCAATGGCATTGCAATCCTTGCATTAGGGGTATTCCCTCAGCCCTTACTCGCATTACTCAATCACGCTGTGGTGCAATCACTCCGTTAATCGGTGCTGGCTTGAAATAAGCCAGCCCATCCCCATCTGAGGTCCTACTAAGCGATTCTTTACGGAGGACTTCATGACACAAACCACCCAAGCCCCAGAGCAAATGCAGTTTCAAGCTGAAGTTAAACAACTTCTGCAACTGATGATTCATTCGCTGTACAGCAATAAAGAAATTTTTCTACGCGAACTGGTATCGAATGGTTCAGACGCCTGCGATAAGCTGCGTTTTGAGGCTGTACAGCAACCTTCTCTGCTGGAAAGCGATGCCGAATTCAAAGTCCGTATTGAGGCCAACAAACAGGCCCGTACCATCACCATTAGCGACAACGGTATTGGGATGAATCGCGAGGAAGTGATCGAGAACATTGGTACGATTGCAAAATCAGGTACCAAAGAGTTTTTAGGTCGCTTGACCGGCGATGATGCCAAAGACGCGCGTCTCATTGGGCAATTTGGGGTGGGTTTTTATTCTGCTTTTATCGTGGCGGACAAAGTCTCCCTTGTCACCCGTCGCGCGGGTGCCGCTTCTGATTCAGCGATACGCTGGGAATCATCGGGTGATGGAAGCTACACCCTGGAGGCGGTGGGTGAGGCGCCGCGGGGTACCTCGGTCACCCTTCATCTGCGCGAAGGTGAAGATAACCTTCTAGAAACCTGGCAACTGCACAACATCGTGCGTCGTTATTCCGATCATATTCAATTACCTATTATAGGCAAGGACAACGAGGGTAAGGACGAAGTTCTAAATCAAGCTAGCGCGCTATGGGCCCGCCCAAAAAGCGAAATAAGCGATGAGCAATATCAAGAGTTTTACAAGCATGTAGCTCATGATTTTGAGCCCCCTCTGGCTTGGAGTCATGCCAGGGTAGAGGGCCGTCAGGAATACACCGAGCTTTTGTACGTGCCTGCTCGGGCGCCATTCGATCTATGGGATCGCGAACCACGGAATGGCATCAAGCTTTACGTAAAACGTGTCTTTATTATGGAAGACGCAAAGAAACTGCTGCCCAATTACTTGCGTTTTGTCCGTGGAGTCATCGACTCAAATGACTTGCCCCTCAATGTCTCACGTGAAATCCTGCAGGAAAGCAAAGATATCGATGCGATTCGAGCCGGATGCACCAAAAAAGTCTTGGGCTTGCTCGAAGACTTGGCCAGCAACTCGCCAGAAAAGTACACCACTTTCTGGAAAGAGTTCGGCCAGGCTTTTAAGGAAGGGGCAGGGGAAGAGCATGCTAACCGTGAAAAGTGGTCTGGCTTGTTGCGGTTCCCTAGCACGCGTAGCGAGCAAAGCGATGCACAGGTCAGTCTTGCTGAATATAGTTCTGCAATGAAAGAGGGCCAAGAAGCGATTTACTATGTGACCGCTGATTCATGGTCTGCCGCGAAGAATAGCCCACACCTTGAAGTCTTTAAAAAGCGGGGGATCGAGGTGCTCTTACTCTGCGATCGTGTAGACGAATGGGTGGCTAGCCATTTGCATGAGTTTGAAGGCAAGTCATTCGTCTCCGTTGCAAAGGGCGATCTAGATCTCTCTCAACTTCCTGGGGCGACCGATGCAACAGAAGAGAAGAAAGAGCCAACAGCAGAACTCAAGAAATTGTGCGAAACCATGAAAGGGGCTTTAGGAGAGCGCGTAGAGGATGTCCGTATTTCTCAACGGCTCACTGAATCGCCTGCCTGCGTGGTGGTACCCGAAGGGGCAATTTCTGGCCATTTGGCTCGTATGTTGAAAGCGGCCGGACAAGATGTTCCTAAAGATAAATTAATTCTTGAAATTAATGCCACACACCCCCTCATTCAGCGCTTAGATGCCGAATCTGATATTGCCAAGGTTGGAGAGTGGAGCCAGTTGTTATTGGATCAAAGTATCTTAGCTGAGGGGGGGCACTTAGATAACCCGTCCGATTTTGTGCGAAGATTGAATACGCTCTTGCTCCAAGGTTAAGTGCGGATTAATTTTCGATCTACCATTAAAGTGCAAAAGGGAGCGCAACCTTTTGCACTTTTTACTTGATTCCGCTCAAATATATTCACAATAATGGGAAGCTACTAGCTAAAAACTAAAGATTTGTAACGATTGCCCGTTAGAATTATGGCTCAATGCCTGTAGCCAATAAAAAAGGAATCCTATGACGTCGCTGCTCGATAACCTTGCACTCTGGAAAAAATTTACTTTAATAGGATTGCTGGGTCTTGTTCTTCTGGGGGTTCCTTCCTGGTTTTTCATGCAAATCAATTCGAATAACATCGATACAGCGGTTACAGAACTGCAAGGCTTAGAGCCCACTCGCCTGACATTAGATGTCCTGCGCGCAACGCAAAAACACCGCGGGTTCTCAACTAGAGTTTTATCGGGCGATACCTCAGCCAGTGATAAACGCGAAGCCACATTTAAAGATGCAGATGCGCTCTATACCAAATTAGATAAATTAGTTGAACAAGGTATTGCAGACGACGCCTTAAAAGCATCTTGGAAAAAAGTGCACACTGAATGGTCAGCTGTTTCCACTGCTGCAGGTAATCAATCCATTACAGCTGATGAGAACTTTGCAAAACACACCCAAACCATCTTAGATCTATTGGTGTTCAATGATCTTATGATTGATGCTTATGGGCTTTCACTGGATCCAGATGGCCCCACCTACCACATGGTGATGGCATCAACCGTTCACCTGCCTGCCTTGACTGAAGACCTTGCAAAATTGCGGGTTAAAGGAAGCGCAATTTTGTTGGCAAAAAAATCAGGTCAACAAGAAAGAGCACATATAGCTGCACTGATTCAATCAGTTGACGAACATTCCTACTTGTTCCGCCGCGAATTAGAAAAAGCCAGATCCGCTGATCCTAAATTGGCAGATATGATCAAAGAAGATCTTGAGCAAGCCACCAAGTCAGGCAAAGAACTATCCAATTTAGCAGGGACAGTGCTCACTGAAGATCAAATTAATTATTCTGTCGATGATTATTTCTCATTAGCGACGCAAGCCATCGATAAGCATTTTGCCCTTGAAGATAAAATCATCCCTGAACTTACCACCTTGCTCACCGCTAGGGTGCAATCCGGGCGCCATCAATTTTTGACATTACTAGCAGGATTGCTCGCAATGGCAGGGGTAGCCGTATTACTAGGATACTTCATTACGCGTTCTATTCAGCAAGGTCTAAAAGAAGTATCGCGCATTGCTGAGTCAGTAGCCCAAGGTGATTTATCAACTAAAAGTGGGGTGATACGGCAGGACGAGATTGGCGTTTTGATGCAGACCATGTCCAAAATGACAATTTCTTTGCGTGAAATGGTGACTTCAGTCAGAAGTGGCGCGGATCAAGTGGCTACTTCCTCGCAACAATTAACCCGCAATGCCCGCGATATTGCCTCGAACTCTGAAACACAAAATCGAGCCATCACCACCATGGCAGCCACGGTAGAAGAAATGTCTACCAGCGTGAGTTCAGTTGCGGATAATGCGCGGGATGTCAGCCAACAAGCACTCCACAGCCTGCAACTGACTTCCCAAGGTCACGAGCGTATGGGAGGCTTAAGCCGTGAAATGGACCGTATCAATGCAGCAGTAGATGCGATTTCGTCTTCTATTCATGCCTTTATTGAAAGTGCTAGCCAAATTGCTGGTATGACCCGTCAAGTGAAAGATATTGCAGATCAAACCAATTTGCTCGCATTAAACGCTGCCATTGAAGCTGCCCGTGCGGGTGAGCAAGGTCGAGGTTTTGCGGTGGTTGCGGATGAAGTACGTAAATTGGCAGAAAAGTCAGGCCAGTCAGCCTCACATATTGATGAAGTAACGAATGCACTCACCTTACAATCTCAAACCTTAGAGCGAACAGTTGATCAAAGTCGTGTGGCGGTTGAATCTTCCACCGAGCACCTGACAGAGGTGATGGAATCAATGAGTGCTGCCCGTTCCGCAGTGGAACAAGCCAGCCAAGGGGTGGGAGATATCAGTGTGGCGGTCAATCAACAAAGCGTTGCAATCAATCAAATTGCATTGAACGTAGAAAACTCCGCTTCGTTAACGGCTAAAACAGCTGAGAGCGGGGGTGACACATTAGACGCCGCCTCACATCTAGAGTCATTGGCTTTAGATCTGCAGCGCTCAATGGAGCGTTTTCGGATCAACTAGGCACTGAGTGAGGGTGAAGCGGGTGGGGGCGTGTCCCCCATATGCAAGGTAAAAATGCCCCGCTTCCGATCAGCAAAAAAGTGTTTGAGGGTTTCAGAAACAGTGCGGAATGCCATCTGATCCCAAGGAATATCTTCTTCCTTAAACAGGCGCACCTCCAGACTTTCGGTGCCAGGGCCAAAGTTCAGATCTAGAAGCCTAGCTCTGAACATGACGTAGATTTGATTGATGTGCGTAAGATTGTAGAAACTAAACATCTCACCCATTTCTACTCGAGCGTCCGCTTCTTCCAAGGTTTCGCGCATTGCACCCGCAGATGCACTTTCCCCATTTTCTAAAAATCCCGCAGGTAAGGTCCAGAAACCGTGCCTAGGTTCAATGGCGCGCCGACATAATAAAATCTGATCCCCCCACACGGGAATGCATCCCACCACCATTTTTGGGTTTTCATAGTGAATAGTTTCGCATTCCGCACATATAAAGCGAGGAAGCGTATCCCCTTCAGGAACACGGTGATCAACGGAGGCGCCGCAAGCGCTACAAAACTTCATAAGTATCAGTATGGTATCTTATCGTCTTTGTTGAGACGCTAAGCGTTACAACAGTATTATTATTTTGGAGTCTACCTGATGCGAGACCTTTTGGTGAGATCTATCCTGCTGGGGATGATGTGCTGGGTGGGGCTTGCCGAAGCTGAAGTCGCAGTAGTACTGAATTCAGGTGAAGGCACAATTAGCTTAATCGATAAAAAAGCTTACCAAGAAATCAAGAAAATCCATATCGGGCGCGAACCCCATCATTTGATGAGTTTGCCCGATGACAGCGCGCTAATGGTTGCAAACTCGGTGAGCAATGATTTGGTATTTCTTGACCCTATTTCAGGCCAAATTAAGTCTCGTTTACCCAATATTAGTGATCCCTATCAACTGGCCTTTAGTGCAGACAAGAAATGGTTCGCCACCACTTCTTTGCGATTAGATCGGGTGGATATCTACCAGGCTGATGGATTCAAGCTAGATATGCGTTTTAGCTTGCCTGTTACACCGTCACATCTTGTTTTTGATCCCAGTAACCACTTTCTGTTTGTTACCCTTCAAGGCTCAGATCAGCTTGCCGCGATCGATTTGCTGGCCCGAAAAGTAGCTTGGGTGATGCCTGTCGGAAAAACACCTGCGGGGGTAGTGATGAGCCCCGATGGTCGTTCCTTATTGGTGGGGGTAATGGGTGAGGATTATGTGGCAGTTGTGGATTGGCAAAACCATCGCGTAGTTCAAAAAATTCACACAGGTAAAGGCGCGCACAACCTATTTTCGATGGGGGATGGTCATCGTTTTCTCGTCTCTAACCGCGTGGCAAACACGGTCTCTATTCTCGATGTGAATACTTTGAAGGTAGAAAATACTTTTGCAGTTCCTGGAGGTCCTGACTGCATGGAGCTCTCGGCCGATCGAAAAGAGCTCTGGGTTACCTCGCGCTGGCTCCGCCAAGTCAGTGTGATTGATATGCAGACTTTTAAGCTAGCCCATGTGATTCCGGTGGGGCGTTCTCCGCACGGTATTTTCTTTGCATCTCATGTTCCGCGCTAATGCATAGAAACAAGAAGAGTAAAAAATGATTGGTAATTTGAATGCATTCAGGCTGTTTGAAATCTCGCTGAATTCATTTTTAGTCAGCGTATTTTGCGTGGCAGGGATTTTTTTTGTCGCTATCGGCGCGCACGCAGCGCCAAGCATGGATGATACGGAACACTGCCCAGCAGGCACCTTGTATCTGACTATTGATACAGGAAGTATGACTGCCGCGGAACAGATTGCAGATGTGCTTCATACTGAAAAAATCCCGGCTACTTTTTTTGTGGCAAATGAAGATACGGCTTACGGAGATCGTGTTTTAGATGTTCGCTGGGTTCCGTTTTGGAGGCGGTTGGCGGAAGAGGGGCATGCCTTTGGTAACCATACCTGGAGCCATGCTACAGTCCGAGAAGACCTACCTGATGGCAGGCTCAGAACCTCTCGTCCAGATCGTTCTACACTCGTAATGGATCAGGCCCAGTTTTGCCAAGAGATGAAACAAGTCGATAGTCGCTTTGCTGAGATAACGGGACAGCATCTCAGCCCGATTTGGCGCGCACCCGGAGGAAAAACAAGCTCTCGCTCCTTAGAGTGGGCCAAGCAGTGCGGTTTTCCTCAGCATGTGGGTTGGAGTGAAGCAGGTTTTTTGGGGGATGAGTTGTCCTCACAGACCTACCCTAATCGTGTTCTATTAGAACGCGCTTTAAAGCGACTTCGCGCAGGCGATATCTTGATGATGCACCTTGGCATACGCTCTCGACAGGATCCTTTTGTGCGCGTCTTTCAGCCCCTGATCCAAGGGCTCAAAGCAAAAGGGTTTTGTTTTGCAAAGATCGCTTCATCGCCGTGAAGTTGTATTGTGCAATGATCGAGAGTCTGGTTTGATGGATCTATTCGGCCAGCTTTTTGCTCAAGTACAAGCGTTCGTGTTTGAGAATTCGGTTGAGCCCCTCATTCATATACTCAACTGGGATAACTGGCTAGAACTGGCTTTTGATGGGGTAGAGTTTTTTTTGTTTGGTACGTTAGAAGTTTTAGCCCTCTATCTCATTTTGCGTCCCCTGGAAGCATTGCAACCGGCAGAGAAATGGCCATCAAGAGAAGGGGTGGGCACCGATGTGATTTATACCCTTTTGCATCGACTAGGCGTGGTGCCCTTGTTTTTCTTCATCGTGATTCAGCCTGTGGCGGATTCCATTGATGCAGTGATGCGCCTCAATGGTTTTATTCCCTTTACGCTAGAACGACTCTTCCCTGTTTTAAGCAATCAACCCACGGCAACCTTCTTTGCCTATCTCGTCATTTTAGACTTTGCTGCCTATTGGCAGCATCGTTTGCAACATCGTTTGAACTGGTGGTGGGCTTTACATGCACTGCATCATAGCCAACAGCGCATGAGCTTATGGACGGATGACCGTAATCATCTCATGGATGATGTATTGGGAGCATTGTGGTTTGCATGCATTGCACTCGTGATTGGCGTGCCGCCTAGTCAATTCCTGTTCTTGGCTTTGCTGACGCGGTTTTTGCAAAGCTTGGCTCACGCCAATATCAAACTTTCATTTGGATCGTGGGGTGACCGTTTGCTTGTAAGCCCTCACTTCCATCGAGTGCACCACGGAATAAAGCTTGGACATGAGGGGGAGCGGCAGGGATGTAACTTTGCTGTGCTGTTTCCGGTCTGGGATATTCTTTTTAGAAGTGCGCGATTTGATCCCTATGAAGGCCCGACAGGAATCCTAGACCAGCGCACCGGCCGTGACTATGGCCGGGGGTTTTGGTCCCAACAGAAGCTTGGCTTTCAAAGATTACTTCAGGTGCTTACGCAGTCACCGCAAAAGTAAACGCTGCACCACTCACGCGAGCCATTTCCACGTGCCCAAATAGGCTGCTAAGGGTGTCGCGAAGGCCATGAGCGATCTCTTCAGGGCAGTCCAAAAACAAAGTGCCGTAGAACATACCTGACTCAAGATTGGGTTTTTGTTTTTGCAATACAGCTAAGTTGTCCGTGGCCATTGAATAAATCCTTGAATCGTTAAACATATCAACACTAACGGACAGAATCAGAAAATTCTTGAAAACTAATTTATATGATAATCTTAGCTTTACTGATATATCACATAAATAATACTGATCATGTCAGGTTAAGCTAAGACACTCTAATCAAGCGGGATCCGCATATTTTATAAAGAGAGTAAATCCAATGGATTCTGAGGCCCTCACTCCTTTGTCTACTTCTGTTGTGCACCAAGCGCCGACTACTAATGGTTTTCATCTTGTAATCGATGCGCTGAAAGCGAATAACATCAACACCATTTTTGGTTTGGTAGGTATTCCCATTACTGACTTGTGCCGTCTGGCCCAAGCAGAAGGGATGCGATTTATTGGTTTTCGTCATGAGCAGCATGCGGGCAATGCCGCAGCAGCAGCAGGGTATCTCACGCAAAATCCGGGTATTTGCTTAACAGTTTCAGCGCCAGGCTTTTTGAATGGTTTAACCGCACTGGCAAATGCAACTACTAATTGCTTTCCGATGATTTTAATCAGCGGATCCAGTGAGCGTGAGATTATCGATTTGCAGCAGGGCGACTATGAAGAAATGGATCAGCTTAATGCTGCTAAGCCCTATGCCAAAGCTGCTTATAGAATTAATAAAGCTGAAGATATCGGTATTGGTGTGGCGCGGGCCATTCGTGCGGCGGTATCTGGCCGCC
The DNA here is from genome assembly GCA_903867885.1 of uncultured Ferrovum sp. Classification (GTDB taxonomy): domain Bacteria; phylum Pseudomonadota; class Gammaproteobacteria; order Burkholderiales; family Ferrovaceae; genus CAIVHB01. Next base: position 60,960 of record CAIPTD010000111.1, read on the forward strand.
CAGGTGGTGTGTATCTAGATTTGCCCGCTCAATTATTAAGTCAAGTCATCGATGCAGAATTAGGAAGAAAATCGATTGTGAAAGTAGTCGATCCTGTTCCTGCTCAAATCCCTTCACCTCTGTCCATTGAGCGAGCAATTCATCTACTAAAGTCAGCCAAAAGACCCCTGATTATATTGGGTAAGGGGGCAGCGTATGCGCAAGCCGATGCGGCGATCAAAGCGCTGGTTGAAAAATCGGGCATACCCTATTTACCCATGTCGATGGCAAAAGGCCTCCTGCCTGATAATCATGCGCAATGTGCTTCTGCTGCGCGTTCCTTTGTGTTGGCCGAAGCCGATACCGTTCTGCTTATCGGTGCACGTTTGAATTGGTTGCTGGCTCATGGCAAAGGTAAAACCTGGGGTAACGCACCAAAGAAATGGATACAGATTGATATCTCGCCCACAGAGATGGATAGCAATGTGGCAATTCAAGCACCCTTGATCGGCGATGTTGGCTCATGCGTGAGCGCGCTATTAGGGGCATTCGATTCCGATCTTAACAAAGATAACGTAGAGTGGACCATCGCCATCGACGAGCGCAAGAGCAAGAATCTGGCCAAGATGGCGCAGACCTTGGCGCACAATCCCTCACCTATGAATTTTCATAGTGCTCTGCGCTCTATTCGCGATGTATTGAAGACACGTCCTGATGTCATTGTGGTGAATGAGGGTGCCAATACCCTAGACTTCGCTCGCAGTATTATCGATATGTACCAACCCCGTAAACGTCTGGACTCCGGCACCTGGGGCATTATGGGGATAGGAATGGGCTATTCGATTGGTGCAGCTGTTACCACAGGGCTTCCTGTCGTTGCCATCGAAGGTGATAGTGCGTTTGGCTTCAGCGGAATGGAAGTCGAAACCATCTGCCGCTACAAGCTTCCTATCACAGTGGTTGTGTTCAACAACAACGGTGTGTATCGCGGAACCGATGTGAATGTATCTGGTGGAGCAGATGTCGCGCCTACCGTTTTTGTGAAAGACGCTAAATACGAAATGATGATGCAAGCTTTTGGCGGAATGGGTTTCACCGCCTCCACCCCAGAGGAACTCTCCGAAGCACTGACTCAGTCCATCGCTTCGGGTAAGCCTACTTTGATCAACGCTATCATCGATGAAACAGCAGGAACAGAGAGTGGTCGTTTGACTAGTCTCAATCCATCAACTGCTGCATCCTCAGTTCATCAATAATCAGATAAATTTTCGTACTTTAAAATCACTGCCATTGCATCACCATGCAAAAGGTTTGATTCTTACGTTTTGTTTATTCAGACGGATTGTGTGCTTGCTAACTGTGCATTCACCTCAATGACGGGAGTGAGTTTTGGCATTTATGATGTGTTTTCTGCGTTACCAAACAA
>CAIPTD010000112.1 GCA_903867885.1 uncultured Ferrovum sp.
GCCGTTGTGGCAAGCCGTTTACGCACCTCCTCACGCCATTCCTCCCATTGGGTGCGCGTTCTGATCTGCCAGGGATCCTGAGGCAGCAAAGTAAGCATCGCGCGCCACACCATGTCAGCGCGCATTTCATCGGCAGGAGTCAAAGTACTAGGATTATTTTTTGGAACATCCTGCTCAGGGACGACCGAATACAGTAAGGCCATAGCCTGCGCGTCGGGTAACTGGCGTATCACGGTTTTAATATGCGATTGCAACTCGAGTTCTGCCAGCTTGGCTAAACCGCCTGGCATCATCGCGCGTGCGGCTTGTTCGTCTTCCATGAGTTGCAGGGCAACCGTACTCCCCTCATCACAGAGCGCAGGATAGGCCACAAATACCCTCCCCCCACGACGCACTTCAATCTCTGGTGGAATACTTTCCATATCCCATTGCGTCAGCCCACTGCGTGAATGTTTGTCATCCGCAGCCCCCGTCAATGCAGCACGCGCTTCAATGGCAAACTGGCTACGCAAAGCTGCAATGTCGCGCCCCATTCCCAGTTCTTCTTTGTTCTCACCTAACAGACGTAAATTGAAATGCAGATGATTCGGTAACACGGCCCATTCCAACTCAGGGGGCCAAGGCTCACCACCCTGGTCCACGAAGCGCCGTAAACAGGTTTCCAATGCACCATCACCGGCTTGGGCCAGACTCAAAAACTCTGTGACTGCATTTGGCAAAGGAACAAAATGTCGACGAATCCGTTGCGGTAATCCCCGCAAAAGCGCAGTGACTTTATCCCGCACCATACCGGGTACCAACCAAGATAAAACGTCATCGTCTAATTGGCCCAAGGCCATCAAGGGCAAGGTCAGCGTCACCCCATCCATGAGGTGCCCGGGCTCAAAACGATACGTCAGGGGATAAGCATGACTGCCCACCTGCAAACTCACGGGAAAGAGATCAGGGGTGATCGCTTCTGCCGCATGTCGCATCAGCTGCTCGCGCACCATGAAAAGCAGTTTAGGATTGTTTTTTTCAGCGATGCGCCGCCACTTTTCAAAGCGCTCTCCGCTCCACGCATCAGGCGGCAAGATGCCATCGTAAAACTTAGCCAGCACCGCCTCATCCACCAACACATCTTGTCTTCGCGCTTTATGTTCTAGCGACTCCACTTCTTTCACCAGAGATTGGTTATGCAAAAAAAATCCGGCTTTGCATTCCCATTCCGCAGATACCAAGGCATGACGAATAAACAGTTCGCGCGCTTGCGAGGGATCAATCGGCCCCATGCGCACCCTTCGCCGAGGCACCAATGTCAAACCATACAAAGTGATCTGCTCATGGATCGAAGCTTGAGCGGCTTTACGATCCCAGCTTGGATCAAAGTAACTACGCTTAGTCAGATGGGCCGCTGCAGGCTCAACCCAATCCGGCTCGATCTTAGCTACAAAACGGGCATACAGCCGCGTGGTATCCGCAATCTCGGCAGCCATGATCCACTTTGGTTTTAGCTTGGCTACAGGACTACCAGGC
>CAIPTD010000113.1 GCA_903867885.1 uncultured Ferrovum sp.
CGCCAATTTGCACCATTCGCAAATTCAATGCGCTATCACGTATCGACTCAATCAAAGTACTCACTGAAGACGTGGCCTCGATCATCTCTGAACTGCGCAATTGGCTTGAAATGAGGTTACATGACGCACCTGCGATCACCAGTTCACCAATCAGGTTAATGAGGTGATCTAATTTTTCGGCCTCAACTCTTAAAAAGCTATTTTCAGGTGCACTGGGTTTAGCCGTAATTGTTTGAGCAACGCTTGCAGGCGCGGGTTGAGCTCTATGATCAGCAACCTGAGAAAGAGCTTCTGACAATGCATTGGAATCCGCTTGGCTACCTTGAACCGATGGCAACGAAAAAGAAGTATCGGGAGAGGATTGCAAGCTCACATCTAACTCGCAATAATCCATCACAAAGCCAAACGCGCTTTCAACTTGTTCTTTACTCAAAACACCGCGAACACGCAAAGAAACATCTAAGTAACAGGTCTCAGGATCCCATTGTTCAAATTCTGGGACATCACGTAAGCTGCTATGGATGTCTTCAATCGTACCCAGTGTTCCAAGGTAACGGATGAAAGAAAGAGGGTCGAGTGCATTTCGAAACACATCATGACCAAAAGATACCTTCACAGACCAGTTTGACTCTGCCGGAGAGGCAACTTCCTCCTCATTCTGTGAAGAAAAATCATGCTGTGTAGGAGCATCTGAAGCAGGCACAGAAACCTTGGAATCCTGAATTCCGGATCCCATCGCAGACTGAATCTCAACGACCAAGCCTTCAGCACGAAGAATGTCTTGTTGCGTTCTCTCTCTGCGTCCTAAAGCCTCAGAAACTAGCCCACCCATTTCATCGCAACAACGCAACAACAAACTAATCAGCTCAGGGGTGATAGCGCGGGTACCATCACGCATTTCATCAATCAAACTCTCAACGTGATGGGTAAAAGCAACTAAGGCATCAAATCCAAAGAGGCCACCAGAGCCTTTAATGGTATGCGCCGCTCTAAATATAGCGTGAATTGCATCAGAGTCAGCCGAACCAGCTTCTAGCGCTAAGAGTTGCGATTCCATGTCAACTAATAATTCAGCAGCCTCAGCTTCAAATGTAGCAAGAACCGAATCAAGACTCATATGCTGAACTCCTTGCCTACTGAGACGCCCATTGATTGGAAAGCATTGAGACTGGCTGCACTGTGACCCACCACTTCAAAAGAAATGTGTCGGCGCGCAAACTCTCTCTGCGCGACCATGATCAATTGAAGTCCTGCGCAATCAATTTCCTCGACCTTGCTTAGATCAAAGGTAACAGGCCATTCCGAACCCAACATTTCATTCAACTCCTGCTTCAATTCAGCAGCATGATAAATATTAAGTTCGGCTGGAAAAACCCATAGTAATTTGTCGTGAACAACTTCTATACACATAACCTTTATGCCCAATTAGGGAAGGATCAACTGCGCAACGGCAGCAAGAATCATTTCGGGTTTAAACGGTTTAACAACCCATGCCTTCGCTCCTGCAGCTTGGCCTTGGGCCTTCATGTCGCTACCAGACTCAGTAGTAAGCATGATCACGGGTGTAAATTTATAAGCAGCAATCGCTTTCATTTTGGTCACAAAAGTAATCCCGTCCATGATGGGCATATTCACATCACTAATCACGAGATGAATTTTTTTTCCATTAAATTGATCCAGCGCTTTCTGGCCATTTTCAGCCTCGATCACGTCATAGCCAGCGCCCGTTAGAGTCATTTTCACTAACTGGCGAAGCGATGCAGAGTCATCAACAATAAGAACGGTTTTGGCCATTATTTAAATTCCTCAAGAACTTAGAAAAAGGTAATGCCTGTTGATTCATTAGGATTGGTTTGATGCTGAGTATCAAGATGACTTGAGGCTGCACTTTGGCCAAGTGAGTTCTTAGAAAACGGCGTTTTCATAGAATTGGCGTGTGTCTTGCGCTCTTCCTCTGTGGTGTAACTCACCTCAAGATCTTTAAGAACCTCTAATAAATTAGGCTGAACTAAACTCGGATCTTGAATCGCATTAATGGTCTGCTCCCGATACCGTTGAAGACTTTCCACCACATGGCTAAGAATTTGATCCATACGGTCTTGGAATTGAAGTTCAATGAGAAGCTGTCTTACGTGGTCTCGCGAAACGCTTGATTCTTGCAATAAGTCTTGATTCATCTGAGTAAGATGTTGCGTCACTCGATCTATCCCGTCTAAGGCCTGCCCAAGAACTTTCTCTGAGGCCTCCAAGGAAATAAGGTCATCGTGAGCAGATTTGGTTGCTTCCGAAAGTGTAGTTGCAACCCCTTCTCGAATAGTGATAACTCTCTTGGTGATTTCTTGACCCGTTTGTGCAGACATAAAAGACAGCTTTCTTACTTCGTCTGCAACAACCGCAAATCCTCGCCCCGCTTCACCTGCACGCGCCGCTTCGATTGCAGCATTCAGTGCCAGTAAATTGGTTTGATCAGCAATTTTTCGCACTTCCATCGCCATTTTTTCAAGGTCAGCAGTGAACACATTCAATTGCTGAAACTTCTCAAGGCTGGCATTTCTGTCTTCAAACGAAGCTCTGATGGCATCAAAACAAGAATGTGCATCAGGTGGCTGCGCGTTACGCACCGCTCCGGTTGATATGGATCTTTCAACCAAAGCCTGATCTTGCAATCTGCGCTCGAGTTGCTCTGCTAAGGAAGAAAATTGGTGAGTGATTTCTTCGACCGCACGTCGACTTTGGCCTTGGGCATTCTCAATCTGAGCAATCCATATTTCTACTGCGCGAGAACTTTGTTTAAACAATTCGCTTTGTGCCGCGTGATGTGCGGCTTGAGCAGAGTGTTGCGCCGACTCCTGAAAAGCCTTGAGCGATGCTTGGGTTCGCAATCGTGCGCGATTTGCCCCCCATATCTCGAGAGCAAATCCAATCAACATGGCAAAAATGCTTGCGAAACGAAGTCCTGAAGACAAGCCTTCCAAGAAAAACAGGCTGGCCCCACCTAACAGAACAAGCGCAATACTCAGCATTCTTGTAGATGGAGTTGCAGGTTCAGTGATGAAGGAGACCGACATAAGTATTAAAAATCTCTTTGAAAAAGTTTAAAAAAACAGTTTTAGCCATCTCTGTGAGCGCATTGATAAACAGACCGATTTGACCAACTCTGAATATACAGGTCATAGCGGGAGTCAAAAGGGAAAGATTCAATACTTTTACGGCCTAATATTACCTTTAATAAAGGGTTTTTTTTCCATTTGTCTCATAGTCATCCTTGTATAGCAGCATTGCATCGCCATGAAATCCTTAATTCTTTTTATCTTTTTAACCTAGCGGGAACCTTTTCCAAGACTTTAAATCTCAAGGACATAATAATTAAAGGATTAACGTTCTTGAGCCTGCAGTTATTGCTTCCTGATGACCGAAATGCACGGTTAAAAGCGATTCGTGAGATCTTCCCTGAATTGCAGGGACCTGATTGTCCTACTTCCGGAGGGAGACTCAAAGCGCTAGAAACCCTTTCTAACATTGACCCTGTTAATTATGGTCGAAGCCGAAACTATCTAGATGGCTCAGTCACTCGCTTATCTCCCTACTTACGCCATGGCTGCATTACCCTAAGTGAGGCGCGCAACATGTCCATATCCAAATGGACTCCCGCGCAAGCATTTAAATTTATTTTTGAGCTTGCCTGGCGAGACTTTTGGCGGAGAGTCTGGAAAACCTTAGGCCCAGCCATACGCAAAGATATAGAAAAACCAAAAGTTAAACTAGGCCATGAACCCTTGCCAACAGATATTCGCCAAGGGCAAACGGGCTTGCCCTGCATGGATGCCTTTGTCCGTGATCTGGTCGATACGGGTTATGTACATAACCATGCTCGGATGTGGTTTGCGGCATATTGCGTCCATTTTAGGAAACTTTCATGGCGATCTTGCGCGGATTGGTATCTAGGCCATTTACTAGACGGTGATCTCGCCTCAAACCATTTGTCTTGGCAGTGGGTTGCTTCAACTTTTGGTTCAAAACCCTATATTTTCAACAAAGAGAATCTTGCCAAGTACTCAGGAAATAAATGGTGTGCGAGTTGTTCAGCCGCTTGTCCATTTGATGATTCTTATCCTGGTCTACAAAAAAACCTGTTTGGAGAAGACAGTCAATGAAGTCAGTGTTGTTGTTTCATGATGAAATGCTCAATCCAGAGCATCCGCTCCTTGCTTTGTACCCAGATATCCCTCGGGTTTTCATTTTTGACACAGCACAACTGGAAAGAGATGGTTTCAGTTTGCAGCGAGTTCAATTCATTGCTGACTGTGCGGTTGAAATCCCCGGAGTCCAAATTTTCAAGGGTCTGACAAAAGACATATTGATCGGGCTGAATGCTGAAATGATCATCACTCAAAAAACACCTCAACTGCATGTCTCATCCAGTTTAAGTAGCTTTAAAGTCCAGTGGCATGATGAACCTGAATTTGTTTCATTTCGCGGAAAGCTAAAACGTTTTATGCATTACTGGAAAGCGGTTGAGCCAAAGTTAATTGGCGCCTCGCAATTACAAGAATCCATGTCAACGCAACAATCCGTCCCCTCAGAACAACCACAACTCAATATAACTTTTGAAGACGCAGCCTAGCGATTGATTAACAACCTGATCCGCAAAACAATTCGTGAGATGGTGGGAGGAAGTGGGGGTCCTCCTGTTGCCTTCCTAGAGCCTAAAGGCGATGCGGGATTATTTGGTCCTGAATCAATAGCCTGGAAGGTGCACGCTGATTTCGTTTCTATGATGATAGGCGGCATTAGTTCTTTAGTATTGCAAGCAATGCATCCCCGAGCCCTAGCGGGCGTGTGGGATCACTCCACATTTAGAGATGACCTGACCGGTCGATTGGGCCGTACTGCATTCTTTATTGCATCCACAACTTATGGCTCAAATGAAATGGCGCTAAGATCAATCAACAAGGTCAATGCCATACACCAGCACATCACCGGACAGGATGAGTTTGGTCGCCCCTACAGCGCTACTGATCCAGAGTTATTAGCCTGGGTACATATCACCGAAACCTTCAGCTTTTTAAACGGTTACCAAAAATACTGCCAGCCAAAGCTCACGCCAACCCAGCAAGACCAGTACTTTAAAGAAATGAAAAGGCTCGGTGAAATGATGGGTGCTCATCACTTACCGGCTACTTTGGCTGAAACCGAATGTGCTATCCAATCCTACTTACCCGAACTGCACTATGGTGCCCGAGCTCAGAGCATTGTGAATTTGTTGGATGATTTTCCAACCAGTGCATTAAGCAAACCCTTACTCAAACTCATTAGCAAGGCAGGTTTTTACAACCTACCCGAATGGGCTTTTGAAAAAATCAAGCAGCCTATTCCCGGCCCGATTCAACGCGCACTAGTTTCTAGTGCGGTTGATCTTATTGCCATCCCAATCCGAGACGCCCTTAAAGACGGTGTCGCTGCGCACGCAAGACGCAGAGTAGGCGTCATTGCAAGCCATGAAGTTTAGCCTGCAACCAACCCCAAACCCAAACTCAGCTTCTAAAAATATCAAAGGGTTCAATTTTTAAGACTTTTCTGATGCCAATATAACTAGATAATGCGGCCATAAATAAGACCAGAACAAAAGCCCCAAATAGGTTCGTATAAGTAATGATGGCTGCATAGTTAGGTAGATTCGCATGCGCGATCGTAATCATCATAGTGACTAAGCCAATCCCTAGCCCATACCCTGTTAAAGAAGTAAAAGTGGCCATAAAAAATATCATCAAAATCAGTTGGCTATTTTTTGCGCCAATCGCTTTTAAGGCACCAAATTTGTCAAGATTCTCAAGAATAAAGGTGAAGAAGGTCGTACCAGAAATGCTGAGACCTACAATGAAACTAATCACTGTCATCATCAAGATATTGACCCCCACACCTGTTTTAAAAACATAGAAAGACGTCACTGCATCGTTAAATTCTTTCTTGGTTTTTGCAACATAACCCAGCTCAGCAACTGCCCTTTGAATGGAAATAACTGCGGCCTCCGATTTAGGCTGGACTAAAATATAAGAAATATTGAAGCGGGACGTTGGGATATAGGATGTAGCGCGATGAAAAGTTGTATAAAGAGTGGGCACACCATTCAAGCCATTGGCTGCAACCGCAGCAATCCCAACAATCACGCTTCGATGATCGTTGAGTTCAAAGTTGGTTCCTAATTGAGGGTTTTCGAGTTTTGAGAACTCAGAATCATGAACCACAATGAAACCATTATCGGCAAAGATATCTTTGATTTCTCCTTGCTCTAATAGAGGACGCCCAAACAAAGTCTGGTCATCTAGTCCAATCACACTCACCCCTTGATAGGTTCCATCCGTCAAACGCACTTGTCCACCGCCGATAAAAATAGGGACGGCATAACTCACCCCATCCAAACTTCTCACCGCATTCAGTAGCTTATCCGGCAACGGTATAGGACTGCTAGGTGTGGTTACTGCCGGATCCATCACCCACACAGAAGCACCAATATTGGTAACGGTGGAATAAGCGCGATTCAAAATCCCCACAAACATGGAAGTGGTTTGCATCATCAAAAAAACAGAGAAGGTAATACCCAGTAACAAGGCAAAAAACTTACCCTTATCATTGACCAGTAACTTAAATCCTATTCGAAGAATACCCATATTTCTCATGAATGCAGGTCGGGCGGGTTCCACCACCCTCCCCCTAAAGAAACAAAAAGCGATACCGTGTCCTGAAGGCGTTGAGCATAAGCCTGCCAATAATTGATCTGCGCTTGTTGATACAAAATTCTGGCATTAAGAACTGCTCCATAATCTGTGAGGCCTGCCGCATTGTTCAACTCTGCCAGGGTGAAAGTTAACTCTGCATCAGCTTTAACTTGATCTAACGCTGCCAAGTAGGAGGCGTCATGCTGAAGAGCGGTGAGTGCATCGCTCACATTTGCAAATGCGTTAAGAACTGTTTGCCTGTATTGCGCTTCTGAACTCACCAGTTGTTGAATAGCGGCCTCTTTTTGATAGGACAACGTACCCCCTGTAAAAAGAGGAAAATTGATCGAAGGGCCAATTGACCAAAATCTTTGTGATGGACCATTCAAGGCATTCAATTGTGGGCGGGTAAATCCTCCCCCTGCAGTCAAACTGATGCTAGGCCAAAGCATTGCAGTCGCCACACCAACCGCTGCACTATTAAAATGCATTTGCGCTTCAGCAATCAAAATATCCGGGCGCTGCCGCACCAGTTCAGAAGGCAAGCTAAGTGGCAAATCCGAGGGCAAAGTCATGGTTCTGAGTGTTGCATTGGGCAATGACGCTTGAGAGGTATCTTCCCCCAACAAACTCGAGATGAAATGATCTATTTGATCTTTTTTCTGTTCTGATTGAGCCAACGCGGCTCTGCTGTTTTCGAGTGATTCAGAAACACTCAAAATACCGGCATATGACGTCATTCCTGAATCAGCTTGGTTTTCGAGTAATTGTTTTTGAAGCTTTAAGTCATGCATTAAGCCAAGTTCTAGCTGAATGACTTCGTGATATGCCGCCTTCGCTATTGCTGCATTCACCATATTCGCCTCTACACTCAGATAGGCGGCACGAGTAATGTTGAGTTGTGCTTCAGCACTCGCCTCTAATCCCTCTACAGTCCGTCGTTCAAGGCCAAATAAATCTAGGGTGTAGCTAACCAACCCGCTAAGGGTGCTGACATTGAATTCAGCAGACGAAAGGCTTGAACCATTCACAAGGGGCGCATTGCGTTGATGGCTCGCGCTGAGCCCTATATTCACTTGAGGATAAAAAACACCCATCCCTGCTCTTACTGCATCCTGGCTTCGCCGCAGACTAGCCTTTGCCGCCTCAAGACTTGGGTTCTGTGCAAGTGCTTGATCCACCCATTGATTGATTTCAGCAGACTTAAATAAGTGCCACCAATCGGAGTGCAACACCTGCTTTGGATTAAAGTGTTGAGCCTTGCCAACTGCCGCAACTGTGCCAGTTTGATCGGCGTGATTGCTCAAATACGCTTTTTGTGAAGAAGCGGCAGGACGCAGAAAATCAGGCCCCATAGCGCAAGCACTCAAAGCAAATGCCATCAAGCGCAATACTATCCCTACGCGTCGGCTATTGAAAAATACAAGCATGACTATTTTTTGCCAATATAAACATCAACAAGCTGCCCAGGATAAATAGCCGTGTGTTCAGGTTTCAGAAATTTAAATATCACTGGCAAAACCCTTAAATCCACCTTCTCTTGCCTTTGATTGGCCAACTCAATTTTAGGAGTGAGGATGGGCTGAATACGATCAAAAGTCAGTTTTACTTTCTGATTACTTCCTTGCAATGTCATTTCTGCCTGAATATTTTGTGGGTCAGGTAAACGCGAAACGAGAACCTCATCTACAAAGCAACGTACTGACATGCTGTCTTGCAAAGCACCCATGATGATCAGAGGATCATTGTTTTGCGTATAGGGATTGTAAGTTCCCTGCGCCATGGCATACGAACCAGGGCTTGCATTGACAGCGAGAACAACCCCCTCTACTCGGGCGCGGATGACATACTTATCCAGAGATGCTTTGGAAGCCTCATAAGATTGAAATAAAGACTGAACCTGTTTTTCTTGGTTTTGAATATCGTAAGTCCATGCTCCTGCTTGGGTAAGCTGCAACTGACGCTCAGCGACCTTCAAAGCAGCTTCAGTTTGCAGAACGGTATCCCGAGCAATGTCGAGTACATCTTTGCTAATTGATCGCGCATCCAGTTCATAAGAAGCCTTTCGCTTCGCATATTGATCGGATGCTGCTTTCAAGTTGGCTTCTCCCTGCGCTACTTGCGCCTTGGCAATATCAAGTGCCTCAGGTCTTGGTAAGGCATGGAGTTCTTCGAGTAAAGCTTTGGCTGCTTCAGCTTGAAGGTGTAATTGCTTTGTGGTGGCACGTTGTACGGTGTCATCTAAAACAATAAGCGGCGCTCCGACTTTAACGATTTGTCCCTCACGAACAAGAACTTTTACGATGGCAGAAGCCACCTCAGGATAAATATTGATATTAGATCCACTACCCTGGGTACTTTCGATGATGCCATTTGCAAATATTGCACTCTCATAAGGGCTACTTGCGGGAATAAATACGGGTGCTTGCGCAGGATGTTGTAAAGAAAAATACCACGCCGCTACTCCCCCAAAGATCAGACCTAAACCCGCAATCCAAAAGATCCCCTTCTTTTTCATGGCTCCTCGCTTTCAAACTTCGAAATCTTTCCGTTTTCCATATATACAATACGGTCTGCAAATTCATTGATCCGTGCGTCATGCGTCACAATCAAAATGCACCGATGGGGATTAAGGATTTTTTCTTTGACAAAAGCAATAATCCTTTTCCCCGTATCTCCATCAAGTGATGCCGTGGGTTCATCCATCACTAAAATTTCTGGGCCGGCCACCAGCGACCTTGCGATCGCTACCCGCTGTTGCTCGCCTCCTGATAACTGAATGGGCAAGATATCTAAGCGCTTGCCTAGATTCATCATCCTCAGCATCTCTCTGGCTCTATCCAAAGAACGATCCCAGTTTTCACCTCTGAGGATAAGAGGTATCGCAACATTTTCAGCCGTGGTCAGTCGGGGAAAGAGATGAAAATCCTGAAATACGAACCCCATATGATTCAAACGAAAATCTGCCAAGGCATTATTGTCTTTAGCCCAGAGATCTTCCCCCATCACTTCA
>CAIPTD010000114.1 GCA_903867885.1 uncultured Ferrovum sp.
CCATGGTATCGGCCGTGAAATGCACGAAGAACCGCAAATCCTGCACTTCGGTCGGCCTGGCACCGGGCTCGAACTGCGCGAAGGCATGGTCTTTACCATTGAGCCCATGCTCAACCAGGGCAGCGCCAAAGTGCGCAGCCTCAAAGACGGCTGGACGGTGGTGACCAAGGACAACAGCCTCTCAGCGCAGTGGGAACACACGGTCGCGGTGACAGCAGAGGGATTCGAGATACTGACCCTGCAACCAGCCGTCTGAACGACACACACGTGTGAGAGCTGGCTTGCCTGCGATACAGGCGGCGCGGTGTTTCAGGCGCTCTGCGGTGATGCCATCGCAGCCTAGGTGTCTACCTATCTTTTTTACGGGTTGAGTGCTGTGGTTGTCGGGGGGCGCTGAGTACATATCCGTTGTTTGGGTCACGGCTGACATGGGTTCCGCCCTTACGGCGGGTCACTTTTGAAAAGAGCCCAAAAGTAACCATGGACTTGCTCCCTCAAAACGTACGCCATAAAGCGAGCGTTATGCAGTCTGCTTCAGTTGCTTTGCGTAGTCATTAGGTGAGCTGTATCCCAGCGCCGAGTGCAGCCGTGTCGGGTTGTAAAAACCATGGATGTAGCTCGCGATAGATGCGTGAGCCTGTGCTTTGCTGGGATACACACCGGTGGCTTCCTCCTTTTTAAGTGTGGCAAAAAAGCTCTCTGCTACGGCGTTATCCCAGCAGTTACCCTTGCGACTCATGCTTTGTACGAAGCCTCTTTCCATGATCATGCTGCGAAAACCGCTGCCTGTGTACTGCCGGCCTCGATCGGAGTGAAAAATCACACCTTGATCAACCGGCGTTTTCGTCCAGGCATTCAGGAATGCCTGCTGTACCAAACCCTCAGGCATACGCTCCGATAGGCTATAACCGAGTACCTGACGCGTCTGGATGCTGAGCACCACAGCCAAGTACAACCACCCCTGACGCGTCGAAATATAGGTGATATCTCCCACCCATGCGGGTGTTGGGCTTGTCACAGAAAAGCGTCTTTTCAATACGTTGTCAGAAATTGGTTGGATATACCGGTTATCCGTCGAGTGTTTGAACCGAGCCTTGATCTTCCCTCGCAACATTTCTTCTCGCATCAGCCGGGCTACTCGCTTGTGACCAATCGCATATGACCGGCTATGAAGCGCCTTAACCATGCGTGGACGCCCATAAGTGCCGCGACTGGCATGATGAATCGCACGAATTTCCAGGCGAATCACCGCATCTGGATCAGGGCGCTCCTGGCGCTTCAAATAGCCGTGAAAGCCCGACACCGAGACCTCCATCACTCGACATAACAGCCTGACCGGAAAGTGAGTCCGTTCACGGGCGACAAAGGCGTATCTCAGTTGGACTCTCTGGCAAAGAACGCCGTCGCTTTTTTTAGGATTTCTCGCTCCATTTTGAGCGTGGCATTTTCAGCTCGAAGCCGGGCCAGTTCGCTTTCCAAGTCAGAGACCGGGTGCCGAGCGGGAGAACTGAGAGGACGCCCGTTGCGTGCGGCGTCCAGCCAATTCCCTAGGGTTTTGACCGAGATATCCAACTGTCGCGCAGCTTCTCCTCGACCAATGCTTTCAGCAAGTGTCACTGCTTGGGCTTTGAAGTCGTCGGTGTAACTGCGGCGGGTTTGCTGTGACATAGGTGCCTCCAAGGTTGCGATTAAAATATCGCTTCTTGGCGTCCGCTGCGAGGGAGCAAGTCCATGCTTACTTTTGCGCTGTTCAAAAGTGAGTCGCCGTAAGGGCCGAACCCATAGCAGCCGTGATCCAAATAACGGATATGTACCCAGCGGCCCCGCGTCAACCACAGTACTCAACCCGTAAAAAAAGTTGTGTAGATACCTATGCTCATGCGTGGCTCGGGTCAGGTGGTGAAGGTGGCTTTCGGCACATCTGATTGATTGAGAACGCTCCCTGGAAATTCTTTCTCGCCGCCAGGCCAATACTTCATCACATGCAGAGGGCCATCACTTACGAACGGGATAAGGCGATTTACGAGAGTAGCTGTGCTTATTTGCGCCTTGAATTGTAGGAAATTGACCTCCGGTGGTGTACGCGATTTCCATTTAACTGTTTTTATATACAGTGTTTTCGGGTTTATCGTCTCCTGAAAAGAAAATGAGTGAAAAACGGTCCTGTGGAAAAAAAAAGCAACTCCGTTAGGTTGAGATTCTCTCCTTCAAGAAAGGAGAGTTCTTAATCAATAGCAATGGAGTAACAAATGAATAAACCACAAACCCAGACACCTCTTCGCCATGGTCGTGTCACATCCCCTTCCAGCCGTGGCGCAGTCGCCGTGGATCTCGGCCTGCTGGCTACCTGGCAGGTCAATGAAATGGAAGGCGGCAAGAACTTTCCGGCACTGATTGCCGGTCCGTTCCCGGCGCCTTATCAAACCGACAGTGACAGCGTCACCCCACCAGCCGACGGCTTCATCCTCAGCGGCGGCAAGACCGATGCCCGTGACTGCATCAACTTCACCAACGAGGAAATGGCCAAGAAACTCAACCGCGCCTTCACCTGGCCGCTGCTCAATGTCGACCCGGGTCAGACCTTCAAGGTCACCTGGGAATACACCGCGCCGCACACCACCCGTGGCTATCGTTGGCTGATCACCAAGGATGGCTGGGATCCGAAACAGCGCATCACCCGCGCACAACTGGAAACCCAGCCGTTCGCCGAAGACTTCTATACCCAGGTGCCGTACTTCAGTCATCCAGGTGAACTGAAGGCCAAGGTCAATC
>CAIPTD010000115.1 GCA_903867885.1 uncultured Ferrovum sp.
CAGAATGCCAGAGATCATGCTTAAAAAAGTGGTTTTACCGCTACCTGAAGGACCAACAATAAACAACATCTCACCAAAGTTTGCGGTGAAATGCACATCGCTCACCGCTAGGGTTCTAGCATCGGCTTCACCAAACCATTTACACAGCCCACGAGCTTGTATTGCAATGTGTTCATTCATGAGATAATGGTGTGCTGAATACAGCTCCTTCATATTGATATGGGTCAAACTCACTCTAGCTTAGATCGCGTGATTGCCTCACGCAGAGGCATCCCCATCATTGATGATGGGGTAAGATGAGATACTTTTTGATCGCTCTTGGAGTTCTGCTACTAGCAGGATTCTTTTTTCTCTGGACCCCAGATCAGAAACGCGAAACGCTAGCGCAACGTTACAAAACAGAAGGAATGCGTTTTCTTCAACTGTCTGATTCACAGGTGCGAATCAGCGAGAGCGGTTCTAACAATCCAGAAGTCTTGGTATTACTTCATGGCTTTGGCTCAAGCTTAGAAACTTGGGATGATTGGGTGAAGCCTTTGTCGTCACGGTATCGCGTGATTCGTTGCGATATGGTGGGTTTTGGCTTAAGTGGTCCTGCCAGCATGCGCGATTATTCGGATGAAGCCGACGTGCGGCGCATCGCTGAGATGCTAGATCAACTTCATTTAGATAAAGTCACGCTGATTGGTCATTCACTGGGTGGTCGTGTCGCTTGGAATTTTGCGGCACGTTTTCCCGCCCGAACCAATAAGTTGGTTCTCATCGCACCGGACGGATTTCCTGATCTCAAAACCGTTGGAGAGCATACCTATGCGTTGCCGCAATTTGCAAAGCTGATGAAGTATGTTTTACCTTCTTTTTTAGTGAAGCAATCGATGGCACCCGCCTATAGTGATCCTCATCACATGACCGATGCCATCGTGCAACGCTATCAAGATATGTTGACTGCACCGGGGGTACGACAAGCGCTCATGGATCGAATGCAGCAAACCATGAACACCGATCCTACCGAGCGCCTTAAAAGCATCACCGCCCCTACCCTACTGATGTGGGGCGAGAATGATGCCATGATCCCTGTAGAAAACTCCCTGTCTTATCTCAAGATCATGCCTCAAGCCAAGCGAGTAGTCATTCCAAAACTGGGCCATCTTCTATTCGAAGAGGCCCCAACCAAGACACTGTCTGTGCTGACTGAATTTCTAGAGATGAATTCATAGAAGCCTCCCCAACTTGAATTTTGAACTTAGGTTTTTGGATCTGTAGTTTCCTGGTCTAGAATTTAGGGTCAGCGTTTAGTTTTTGGATTTCATCCCCCCTAACACCCCTTTTTTGGTAACGGGCTTCTCATCTTCTTCATCATCATCTCTATCTGAGTGTGGGTGAGGCCCGGGTACATAGTCAGGCGTTTTGGAAGCAATGAGCTCAGGATAATCCTGAACCATTGGGAATCCATACAAAGGCTTGTTCACCCCCTGATGGCAAGTGGCGCAGTAAATCTTTGGCCCGTCACCTGCTGGCCCCATGCGATTGAGAGGCAATAAGGTCGCTACCGTGGCTAAAGTGGTGTTATTTAAATCGCGCACCATCCGAATGCCATACCACGCAGTAGCCCGTTGCGGTCTACTCTGTTCCCAAGAATAAAAGGCTCGAGTGTTATGGCAGAAATCGCAGTTTACCCCCAATGATTCCGACATCACCATCATCATTCCGTAGGTGTATTTAGCCTGCTTAATCGAACGGCGATTTGTGTTGTCGGCTAGGGCGTCCGTACCCACAATGCGTAGGTTATCATTGCCTAATAAATAATGCTCTAGAACATCGGAAGGAAGCCCCGTATTGCCAGATGAAGCGGTAGGAAGACGCATAGGTGATCGGCCTGCAACCATTCCATGGGGATCGTTGTCATTCGGTTTAAACCATATTTTTTGAGGGACATTATTCCCTCGATGGCAAGTCCAGCAGGTCACGCCGGTTTTCCCTACGTGCTCTTTCCAATCGCTATTAATGTGGCGCACCATTTTGATCATTTCGCGCGCGACTAACTTAGGGTACTTGGTGTCCTCTTCGTAGTAAGGGGCGTTATGACAATACCCACAACCTTGCCCTGGTGCGACCCAATTCTTAATCGAGATCATGGTCCGGCCAAACTCTGACTTACTGTAGTCCCCGAGTAGTTGCACATTTTCATAGAATTCACCTGCGCGAGGGCCATCAGGATTTGCGGCAGGAAGAGGAACAGGTACTTTGTTTTTTTCAGCCAGCATGGCGATATCATGAGGTTTCGCATTTTGAACCAAGCCCAGCCCACGGGGACCGAGCTGGGTGGTTTGCGTTTTCTCGCAAGCCGCACTTAGAAACACTATTGCAGCGATAAGCAGAGGTGTTCCTAGGCGCGATAGTTGCATGCTCTTACCCCTTTTTTTTCAATAGAGCTTTTGTTATAAATTTAAGCATCACTATGTTTTTTCTCAGTTTTTTTGTCCGCCCAGCCTTGACAGTAGCAATGTGAGCACACTTCACCAACCAGAAGCGCACAACTGCCCTTCTCGCTGTCTTTGGCTACGCCGGGCTCGAGTAGGGATACCGTGACTTTAGGATAGCCTTCACTGTAGGGCTCAAAATTGGCACACCCCAAGCAGTTGTGACCCTTCTCATCGGGTGTGGTCTGGAAATAGAAATCTTCTTTATCAGATTTCCCTTTCTTTTTCTTGGCAGCAGCGGGTATCGATTGCATACCAATTGCCACTACACCAATCGCTGCAAGGAGTTGTGCTGCTTTACCCATCACTGCGCGTCTTTCGGGTTGCTGAAGGTCTTGCTTACTCATTTATCTCTCCTCGTTAATGTGTTTTGATCACTTTTTAATAAAACTTCTCATTAAAAACTACAAAAAAAATAGGACTGAACACTGTCTTAATACAAGGACCACCACCCTAAATAGATCGTGTTGTTATCCCGAGCGTTTCTTCCAAAGCCGTTGTAATTGGTGCTAGCACCATTAAATTTGCTGTAGTCGGTGTATTGCAAAATGAGCCTGTTGCGACGTCGGTCCTCAGCATTATCCCAAGCAAATAGCCAGTTCAGCTCATAGATCATGGCTTGGCTGTTAGGGCTATTATTCGATGAGCCAATCACCACGCTACCGTTGTTATTACCGTTGTTGCTCACAGCTTCAGTTGCGTTCGGGTAAAGCACGGAATCTGAACTTCCAGAGACCCTATTGAAACCGACACTTATTCCATACCATTTTTCATAGTAGTAACTGACCTTAGTATTGATCGCGCTAAGGTTGTTTCTTAGGTTGGATGAATTTTGTTGAATAAATGACCCGTTCAAAGTTTGATCTTCATGCAAGTAATTAAACATGAAGCTAAAACGGTGCTTGTCGGTAATGTATTGGTACTGCGCATCAATGCCTTTATCGTCATACACATCTGATGGCCCACCGTTTAATTGCGATCCACCTGAAGGGGTAGGATAAATCCGCGGCCGGAAACCATAAGTACCAATCTCCGCAGACTGCACCCCGTTCTGCCAATCCTTCTGAAAAGCTAAGCGATAATAGGGTGCCAGACCATCTAGATTTGTAGTGCTGTTATTAATGGTGAAGGCGTGAAGAACGCTTCTTGCATTGGTATAAGCACCCGCTTCAACATAAAACATACGATTAATGAGGGAGTAAAATGTCACACCCACCACCGAATGCCCGAGATTGTTGGCCGGAGAGAAACTGGGGTTCATCCCTAATATAGGCGCAGCATTGGGGGTAATCGCTACAGAAGAGGAGAGATAGGGCCAGCCCCAAACCCCGGTTGTATTGTAGATATCTGACATGCCGGGATTATTGTTAAGACTCATCCCATACAGTATTTTTAGGTTTTCGGTTTTATACTCCTCCTCGGGTACAAACCGAATTTCAGTGTTGTCTTGTGAGGCTTGATGGGTGATCCCATCATAGGTGTACTGGCAGAAGCATCCAATACCGTCGGCCAGCTTACCATTCAGAAAAAGAGAACCTGCCTGAAAGAGTGTTTGCCCATTGTATTGCTTAGGTACTTGTGCTGAATCGGCTGCACTTCCAGTAATCGAAGAATATCCCTGCTGCGATACATCCTGAGTAGAGGTCCGGGATACCTGCAACCACATCGCAAGAGGGATCACGGGCGGGGGATCATTGAAGTTGAATGAGACCAGAGGGCGGTTGGCCTCCTCGCTCTCTTTCATGTCCTTCATTTCTTGATAGCCACCAAGCTTAAAGCGGCGGCCTACATTGGTGAGCTCTAGCCAACTCATGTGGCATTGCGTACAGTCCCAACCCGTTTGGCGGGCAAATGAGGGAACCGCGTTGGCGTCATTGTGATAGACGAAAAGCAGGCTAAACAGAAGCAACAGGATGGGCATCCTGAACAAAATACGTGAGCGCATTTCTTTTCCTCCCAACTACATTTCAACCACTAAGTCTCTGTGGACTCATGATGGTTTATTTCTCTGTTCTAGTTTTTCCCCTTAAACAAGAATCTCCTTGTATGTAAAAACATGAGTGATCAATGATGGGTAGAAAGTATGG
>CAIPTD010000116.1 GCA_903867885.1 uncultured Ferrovum sp.
CAGTGGGACGCCGGTGTCCACAAGTTGAAGGCTGGTGCTGGAACTTCGGTCGCTCCTGCCCATTGCTGGTAGTCCCGTGCCCACTGTCGCTCCAGCATCTTGGGTAAGCGGTAAATCACCACATTCAAGAAGCTGCCAATGAGCAAGCCCGCAATCCCCCCAAACACCATTTCTGAAAACAGATCAGGCGAGGTCAAACGCTTTGTCCCAATTTGAAAATCGGCAAATACATGGCCACCACAATGCCGCCGATGATGGACCCCAGTATCACAATGATGATGGGCTCCATCAAACTCGAAATCCCGGCAACCATGTCATCGACCTCTGCTTCGAAAAAGTCCGCTGCCTTGCCCAGCATATAGTCGATGGAGCCAGATTCCTCACCGATGGCGCACATCTGCAACACCATGGAAGGGAAGAGCTTGGATTGTGTCATTGCCGTTGTTAGCGATACACCGATGGATACTTGCTGTCGTATGCCGATGGTGCCTTGTGCATATTCGGCATTACCAGCGGCGCCGCCCACGGAGTCCAGTGCTTCCACCAAGGGCACCCCCGCCGCAAACATGGTCGCCAGGGTGCGTGTCCAGCGTGCGATGCTGGATTTTCGAACCAGGGGCCCAAAAACAGGCACCCGAAGCAGCAGACGGTCCATCAGCGATTGCAGATGCGTGCTGGTCCTCAAGGCTCGAAAAAATAAAAACAATCCTCCGAACAAACTGCCAAAGATCACAAACCAATATTGAATGAAAAACTCACTCACGGCGATGACAACCAGGGTCGGTGCCGGAAGTTCGCCTCCAAATGAAGCGAATACTTGCTTGAATGATGGGATGACCCAGAGCATGATCACCGTGAGTACACCAAACGCAACAATGAGCACGCTGATCGGATACATCAGGGCAGACTTGATTTTGGATTTGATGGCCTCGGTTTTTTCTAAGTAAATAGCCAGCCGATCAAGCAGTGCGTCCAGCATACCCGCCGTTTCGCCGGCGGCCACTAAATTGCAATACAAGGGACTAAACTGCTTGGGGTATTTGCGAAAAGCCGCGCTCATCGATGAGCCTGTTTCAATATCAATGCGCAGGTCATTGATTAATTTGGTGAGACTCGGATTGGGAACACCCTGCCCCACAATGTCAAACGACTGGAGCAAGGGAACACCCGCCTTCATCATCGCCGCTAACTGCCGGGTGAAAGTGGCAATCTCTTTGGCTTTAATAGATTGCCCCCAGCCCATGCGGCGTTTTTTAATTTGAATCGAGGTAATACCCTGTCGACGCAACGTCGTTCGCACTACGGTATCCGATTCGGCGCGGGTTTCACCCGAAACAGCACGCCCATTGCGGTCACGTCCCTTCCATTCGAATATAGATTCAGCCTTGGCGCTTTGACGCCTTAACTGTTGGACCTTCTTAGTGGTTGCCATAGCGCCCCCTTTAACTCATTTATTATTCGTTGGTAACTGCCATAACTTCTTCAATAGACGTCAAGCCCAATTTGACCTTGTGCAGTCCGGATGCACGCAAAGAACGAACGCCCTCGCGTTCCGCTTGTTCCGCAATATCTATGGAAGATCCGTCGCGCAATATGATTCGTTGAATTTCTTCGCTGACCGGCATCACCTGGTAGATGCCCACGCGGCCCCTGTATCCATTGCTGCAATTACCGCATCCGACAGGACGGAATGGCTTCCATCCTCCATCCAGGTCTGCCAATTTATAACCAGCGTCCAACAGTGATTGTTGTGGTAAATCGACGGGCTCTTTGCATTTGGGACAAAGTCGTCGTGCCAGGCGTTGTGCAGTTACCAAAACCACGCTGGACGCGATGTTAAAGGGCGCGACACCCATATTGCGAAGGCGAATGATCGTCGATGGTGCATCATTGGTGTGCAAAGTCGACATCACCATGTGGCCTGTTTGAGCTGCCTTAATGGATATATCTGCCGTTTCCAGGTCTCGAATTTCCCCCACCATGATGATGTCTGGATCTTGACGAAGGAACGACTTCAAGGCAACCGAAAAAGTTAACCCTGCCTTTTCATTGACGTTGACTTGATTGACCCCTGGCAAATTAATTTCAGAGGGATCTTCGGCGGTTGCAATATTCACCCCGGGCTGATTCAGTATATTCAGACACGTATACAGAGAAACTGTCTTGCCAGAACCTGTAGGGCCGGTCATCAGTACCATTCCATACGGACGGTGGATGGCCTTGAGCAGATGTGTTTTTTCCGCCTCGTCATAACCCAAGGCGTCAATACCCAGCTGCGCGCTGCTGGGGTCAAGAATACGAACGACGATCTTCTCACCAAATAAGGTGGGCAAGGTGCTTACCCGAAAATCAATGACCTTTTTTGCGCTCATTTTCATCTTCATGCGTCCGTCTTGCGGCAGACGCTTTTCAGAAATGTCAATGCGTGAAATAACTTTAATCCGCGCCGCAAGCTTCTCCTTGATGCTGATGGGAGGAGTGGCAATTTCTTTCAATTCACCATCAACTCGAAAGCGTACTCTGTAGGAGAATTCATAGGGCTCAAAATGCAAGTCCGAGGCTCCCATCGAGTATGCATCAAATAACATTTTTCTGATAAATCGAACAACGGGTGCGTCATCAATTTCACTGTCTTGATGGGCTTCATTTGTTGTCGACTCATTTTCAAATTCTAGGCCTTTGTCGTCAAAATCACTATTCAAAAATGCAGTAGAGAAATTTTCAGATTCCTCAGTAAATCGATCTACGCTGAGCTTCATCAGCTTATCGAACTCCACCACGATCCATTCCACTGCAAATTGCGTGGCAAATTTAATTTTTTCCGCTGCTTCGCGATTAGATGGATCGGCGGTTGCGATTACTAAAGTGTTATTGCGTTTGGCAAGAGGCAACAACTGGTAGTCGCGGCATATTTTTTCGTCTAATAAATTTGTGGGGAGTTTTTCAATATGGATCGCATCAAGATCAACCAAGGGTGAAATAAAGGCCTTGGAAAGGGTATGCGCCAGTGCAAATGATGAGACGGCACCTGAGTCGACCAACTCCGAAACAAAACTTTTGTTTTGCGCGTGGGCTTTTGTAAAAATCGTTTCGGCAGTTTTCTGGTCTAAATTCCCGGCCAGCACCAATGCGCGACCAATACCGGAGAGGTTTGCGGAAGAAGTGTCGAAAATGGACGGGTCAAGATGATTCATAGTATCGAAAAACGTGCGCCGCGCGCATCCTTGGCTGAAATGATAGGAGCAATACCTTCCAAAGGCCATGTGATATTGAGGTCCGCATCATCCCATGCAATGCATTGCTCAAATTGGGGAGCATAGTACTCCGTTGTTTTGTATAAAAATTCAGCAGATTGCGATGTCACCAAAAAACCGTGTGCCAGTCCTGGCGGAATCCAGAGTTGTTTCTGATTGGCCGCAGAGAGAAATTCACCGACCCATTGGCCATAGGTAGGTGATTGGGGTCGAATGTCCACTGCCACATCAAATACCTCACCAGCCACCACACGTACCAGCTTACCCTGTGGAAATTGTTCCTGGTAATGCAGTCCGCGCAGCACACCCTGTCCAGACTTGGAATGGTTATCCTGAACAAAGTTAGGAGCGAC
>CAIPTD010000117.1 GCA_903867885.1 uncultured Ferrovum sp.
AATCCGCCAAATCAATGCCAAAGCGAGCCCAAGAGCGCATGGACTTTGATCTTGATCGATATATTTACCAAACCCATCAACTGAGCCATGCGCTAGATCAGAAGTGTGTACCTGAACTGATCAAGCTCAAAGTTCAAGCTCAAACCCTTTTCCATTTTAAAGAGCGCCCACTCGCTGAAAATCAAACCATCATTGAACCCACCAAAGACGGGGATTGGGCCGTGGTGACAGCATCGATCCCCATCACGCTACTTCTCAGGCCATTCCTAGCCAGCATGGGTCCCGGTATTGAAGTACTAGAACCTTTGCAACTTAGGCAGGATTTAGCGTCATGGGTATCGGAAATGGCCTCGCTCTACCATTAAACGCTTATTTTCTCCCAGTCAATTTATTTCTAGCGACCGATTTTGTCGCAATTGATCGATAGAATTCTATTTATCAATTAGAGATACAAGCCAAATAAATAATTTGCTGGGGAGAACAGAATGGATATCAGCCAAAAACATAACGATCTGCAAAACATTGACTGCAACGAAGAGCTTGATTTCGGCGCCTACCGCTATTACGTGTATGCCTTGGTTGATGGCAGCAAAACTCCCTATGAGATCTTTTACGTGGGTAAGGGTGTAGGCAATCGCCTGGATGCGCACGAGGCTGAGGCCAATCACGGCATAGACCTCGATAATCATCCCAAATTAGACCGTATCCGCACCTTGAAAAAGCTGGAAGAAAAAAATAATGCCGATAATCAATATTTCCTGCCACGCATTATTGGTCGCTACAAATCAGATGAAGAAGCGCGCTCTGTTGAAGCCACCCTAATCAAATTTGTTTTTGGAATTTCAGCGCTCACCAACAAAGTACACGGTGCACATCACATGATGGTTCGGGCACACAATCATTGGGGGTTGATTGCAGGTATTGACAATCCCCGAGATATCAACAGCTACCTTCGTACCGGCGAATACACTGCCAATCAGCGTCGACAAGTCATCGATAACAATATTGTTGAGAAATTAGAAATGCTCAAAGAATACATTGAGCAATCTGAATTAGGAGTAACGGTGAGCACTCCTGATCTCAAAAAAGTACAAGACCCGCTTCTTTGGATTCGATGGGAAAGAGCGGATGTTCAACTGGCATTAAAGCTTCAGCTTACCGGTGAAAATGCAGTACTGGGTATTGCACCGCTCTCTTCATCAGGCTCCGATCTTGCAACGTTCAGATCACGATTAGTCTTAGCTGACGCTCATCGACCACACATTGAGCGAACGGCTTACACGTGGTCAGAAAAAAAAGGCGGAGCATACGGCTCGTATTGCCTTACTCGTGATTTTAAAAGTAGAGGAACTGAATCAGTTCCGGGGTATCCCCGTGGCTTTTCACTAGACGACCTCAGTCCACTAATCGATGAGATCCGATCAGTTAAAAATCTGTGCTCTTGAGCAACTTCAATCGCTTAATTGTGAGGTCTAAATGAAAAAATCTCTTTCACTGTCCCTGCTTTTTCTTACCCTTCATGCAACTGCCTTTTATGAAGATCCGCACCAAGAGTTTGACATGACCCATAACATGACCAATGACGTGAAGATTGTCTTTAGGCAGGTCAAAGACGCAAATGCAGCATGCAATAAAGAAAGTCGGAAAAGAGGTTACGGTGGATTTGGTTATGCAGTTGATGCTTGTAGTTTTTGGAACAGAAAAGCAATCGGAGCCGATGAGTGTGTTGTCGTGACTGCAAAAAAGGTGAACTTCCATACTCTAGGCCATGAAATCAGGCACTGCATTCAAGGCAGTTTTCATCAATAAAATGAGCTGACAATGCCCAGTCACATTTCAAACCTATTCATCATTCTAGGCCTTGCTTTTGCCATGCGATGTTTTCGATCCATTCCCCTTTTTTGGATTGTGGTCTGGCCGGGCACTGCAGTGCATGAGTTTCTGCATTGGATTGTAGGAAAGCTACTTGGGGCAAAGCCAGTCCATTTCTCACTTATTCCCAGACACAAAGAAGACGAAACTATTTTAGGTAGCGTGACATTTTCAAATATTACTTGGTGGAATGGCCTACCGGTTGGTATGGCGCCTTTATTTGCCATCCCAGCTTGCATCTGGTTGATACCCCACTTACATTTTGTCTCAAACTGGAAAAGCGGAGTACTGGTTTGGGTGCTTTCAAGCACATTATGTCAGTGCTCTCCCAGTCCACAAGATCGATCCATCGCCTTCTGCAGCGCTTGGGGGATAGCCCTCTGGGCTTCAATTGCATACCTGATTGCCCGGGAAGATCATTCACTCCATCCTTATGCGCTTTCTATTGAACATGAAACGCTTCAATGGTTGAGATGGGTGGGTTAATTGACCAATAGAATCATGCGTACAGGTCAAGTGTTTAATGTATTTACATTATAATCATTGCTATTATTTTGGGATTGAGTCTTTGCAAACCCTGGTAATGGCTCATTGCATATTAAAGTTCAGGATAAAAAACAATGACCTCAGCACAGATTTGGACTGGAACAGTAGGTAAAGAACTGATGTTTGTGGGCTCCAAATCGGAAGGCGATTTCTTTGTTTTTTGCACTGACTCAGGTATTCGATATCGGCTCAGAGTGATAAACGATGATGCTACCGAATTGCTTGAAAGTCTCATTGGAATGCGGTTATCAGTAGAAGGGATTGAAGATGACTTGCGCGGACATCGCCGTTTAACGATTACTTCTGAAGTCCTCAAGAATGTCAAAATTTTAGATCAAGATGAGCGGAATCAAGCTCGATCAGCACAAGAACTGAAGGCAGATATCCTCAATGCTCTTGAGCATTTCTCTGTAAGTGAAAATGCATTAGAAAAAGTCTTAGCCATTCTTGAAAACGAATCAGTGACTCCCTCGGACGAAAAAAAAGCCAATCAAGACAAAATTGAGGGAGAAATCTAATGGCCAACTGTCCCGCCTGTTCACATAGAGTGAACCCCGGTGCAAAGTTTTGTGCAAATTGCGGAGGCGTGCTCTCAGCTAACACACCTTCAGGCATCGCTGCTAAGAGGGGGGAGGGCTTATCACAACAAGTTGGTAAATTCTCATCTGAGCCTTCTCGTTTTGCTAGCATTACATCTTCAAAAAAGTCGATAGCTCCCGATACCATTGATGCTGTTAAGCGCACCCTATTTATTGTGCCTGACTGGTTTGAATCCTCGTTTCAAGTATTACTTGATGAGAACAAACTTAATCCTATCAGTGTAATCGCACTCGATTCTTCAGATGATATGACTGAAACGCTTCGAGATATTCCTGCAAGCTATGCTGCGGCAGGTATAAGGTACATTGTGATCATTGGGGATTGGGGGAGCCTGGCCCCAGCAAGGATTCCTAGTCCTCTCGCTCATGATGGCGATGCCTTTTGTCTCAGCGATTCCCCACATCACTTCAGTGATGATTCAGAGGATGAAGAATGGATGCTAGACCACCTAGCCCATATTCAAGTGGGTCGTATCCCTGTTACAGATATCGATATCATTCACAGTCTGTTTAGTCATACCGAATCGTCTACCCGAAATACAGATCCTGTAAGCCTTGCTGTGTCAGCAGAGTGTTGGGCTGAGGCTACCCATGAAATTGTGCGTTCTCAAGGTGGTGGGACATTTGCTAAGCAGGTAGCTAAACCTGTCAACCGTAATTTATTACCCAAGATACCGGTTGTACTTTCTCCAGGATGGTCTGAGGATGACCTCGTCCCTGTTCTGGATATTTCTAAAACTGAAGAGCAGATTATACTTTTTAATGTTCACGGCATGGCAGATGAGCCCAATTGGATTGGGGAAAGCATTGATCGTGAGTACATTCAAATTTTTTCGCCCGAACGCATTCAAGATTTCTCTAAAACCATTTTAGTGACTGAAGCGTGTTATGGCGGGGCATTGGGCTACGACACCATCAGCATCACCGAGGACTTCTTTCATCGAGGCGGGTTGGCTTTTCTGGGGTCGAGCACCATCGCATACGGCTCTAATAGTGCAAATCTAGGTGCCGCAGATTTAATGGCCAAGCACTTCATTGAAAAGGTGAATGAAGGCGCACCATTTGGCGAAGCACTCAACCATGCTCGTAAAGCACTCGAAGATGATGATCCATTCATTGATGATTATTCCAAAAAAACGATTCTTTCATTTAATCTTTTCGGCTTGCCTTGGATGAAGAAAACCGTGGCCAAGAGCACATTGGGGCGTTTCTCTGGCTCAAGCTCTGGCAGCGTGCTAGCCAATGCACGGGCCTCGCTTGCAAACAGAACCTCAGGCACAGGATCTGGCGTATTGGGCCAAGCCCGTGAACGCTATCGAAGCCGCCTGTCTGAAATCAATCAAGGCTTTTTGGCGAACACCCCAGAAATGCTTGAGAAATTGCGTACTTTTCGTGATTACGACAAAATCACTGAGTCTTTGAATCAGTGGGTTGGCAAGGATGCCTTTATTCAATTGGAATCAGTAGAAGCAGCAGGACAGAAGGGCTATCGAATAGGCTTTAAATCCCAAGAAAAAAATGGGAGCAAGAAACAAGGAGTGATCGTTACAGATGCTGACGGTCGAATAAAAAAAATGCTTTCCAGTAAATAAGGACAATCTCAATGAACTGCACGCAATGCCTCGTAGCTATTCCCGACAACTCAAAGTTCTGTCCAGAATGTGGTGCAGTAGCCAAAGGAACGCTCAATTCCAGGGGGGGCGAATCTTTTGCATTTCTTTTAGGCGAAGAGCAAGTTCGCAATCTCACCCTTACGCCAGTCAATATCCCTTACGGATGCGCTGCAGTGATAGAGGTGAATGGCTTGATCCAACGCATTCAAAAGCAGCCTCCAACTGAAGCGACTAAGGGTTCTATTGCGAGCGATTTTTTTCGCTCACTGGGTGAAGCTGCCCGGGCATTAGTCGGGCAACGCCAGCAGTCAGTAAAGACTTTTGTAATCAATGATTATCGTGACCTGCCCTTTGTAAGCTATACCCACAAACTCAATATTCCCGGAACACCTGAAGCTAAGGTGCAATTTAATTTTTGGGTGGATTTTGATGAACATGATCTTCCCACACTCGGTACCTTCCTGCAGAAGGTAATGGCCAATCGAAATGCAGTTTCTGTTCAAGAATTCCGCCAAATCGCTATTGCGGGTCTACAAGGAATTATCAATCAAGGCGATGAGCGTGATTTAGTCAATCGTGATCATCAGACTTCCGTTTTAGAACAACTGCGCAAACAATTCGGTATTAGCGGTAAAGCAATCTACTCGATTGGAAGAGCGCTTGGCCAGCGTGGCCTCGAAATCGGCCCAATGTATAAGCCTTTTGATTGCAGTTCATGTGGATCGCAGATTTCTCAAAAAATGAAATTTTGCGAGGACTGTGGGAATAACTTTTCCAATGTAGATTGGGTGGGTGCAACGATGAACCTTTCTGCCGCGGGTGGGGAGGTTTTATTACTCAAACTCTTTATTCTTGGGGAATTAGTTGATGGAGAGGTTGCTAGCAATTTTAGCGATGCTCAGATCAATTCGGTGATATATCGGGTGCTAGAACCTGTTTTAAGAAAACGCAGTTTAGAAAGCTTAATGACGGCGTCTGCTTTATTGGATCTCAACAAAGCCTTGACCGATCAAGCAATCAAAGATTTCCAGGGTTATGTTTCTGAAATTCAAGTCAGTGATATTCGTTCTGCCGAGCAAGACTGGTTTTTTAAGACGGATGCCCTGGTAGCTGAAGAACTAAAAAAAATTGAAACCGAACGCCGCATGCTGGCTGTAGGCGAGGGTGAGTTGAACTTAGGCCAAGCTGAATTTGCGCTCCGTTTACGTCGCTTGCAACAAGAAGATTCAAACGAACTCATTGAACGCAGAACTCGGCTTAAATCAAAGCGTGAAGAACTTGATTTAGATTTAGAAGATCACGAACTCGAAACCTCAACTGATCTTAAGAAAGAATCGATCGATCACGCAGCAGATCAAGAGCGATTTAACCGTAGCAAAGAAAACCTCATGCGTGACCGCGGTTTGGAGGCTGAACTCAGAGACCAGGATCGCGATAATGAAATGGCTGAGCTCAAGCATGAGCAGTCCGTTGAAAAATCAGCTGCCACACACGATATCGATTTAGCTGATCTGACGGGTGATGCCAGAAGCCGTGAGCGTCGTCGTGAAATAGGTGACAAAGCGTTTGAAGAAGAAGAAGCCATTCGTCTTGCTGCAGCAGCAAGAGAAAAATTAGGTCATATCGAAGAAGACCTGGCTGATCGGCAAACCACGCGCGAAGTCAGCAAGCTTCAGGCCATGGCCGACATGGAAGCGCGTATGGCAGAACAAGATCATCAGTTTGAGCTTGGAAAGATCAGTTCCATGAAAGGCATGTCTGCACAAGAAATGATGGCGGCGCAAATTGCTCAGGTGGCGAAGGTAGCGGGCGCAGATGCAGTGGGTTCTATTGCAAAAAGTGTCGGCGATACCGCTAGCGCACAAGAGAAAGAGGCACTGCTCCGAGAGATGTTGGATCGACAAGAAAAGTCAGCAGACAAACTTGCGCAGGCTCAAAAAGATGCAATGGAAACCATAGTTCGCACCAATCAAGATTTAGCCAAGATGAATACGGTGGTTTCCTCCGCTGCAACTGAGGGCTATAAAGATGCTGCAAAAATTGCTCAGACTACCAACGAGAAATCGATGGAGAGCATGGCAAAAGTGGCGACTGCAGCTGCAGGGCGCAAACCCGGTAGGGACGACGGTGCGCCTGAGGTAAAAGTATCTGAATGCGTCAGTTGTGGTTTTGCCTTTGAGGGCAAGAAAAAATTCTGCCCACAATGTGGAGAAAAACAAGAGAAACTAGATTAGTTATTATTTAAACTTGATCACACAAAAAAATCTTAGCTAAGTATTTGGAGTCAGAATGTCGCGTTGTCAAAGTTGCGGAAATATTTTTTCAAATCCATCAGCTAAATTTTGCAGTGAATGTGGCCATGATAATTCATGGCCCGTTCATGAAGTGGATCGCTCTGATACAGTCAAAAAATATGTGATGGCTTTTCATCAGATATTTTTTGATGTCGAGAGCACGCCAGACTTTATAAGTACAAACTCTCACAGACTTCGTGAACGTTTTAAGATTTCCTTTGAGCGACACGAAGTCATTTCAGAAGCTTTTGTCAGCAAAAAGAATGCTCTAGCCTCTATGCTTGATTTGCAACTTGAGTTTGATGAGAACGTGATTGATGCCTATGCAGGCCATGATACGCATTTATGTTTTCGCATCAAAAACCCAGCAAGAAGTTCAGAGATGTTTAAGGTCACCTTGGATTGGGATGATCCCGATACCCCCGACCATATGGACTATAAAGCTTCAACTCCGGGCTTTATAAAACCAGGACAACAAGTTGAAGTGGCTGGAACACATGTATTCAGTAGATCTGGCCCAAAGGAAATCGCTGAGCTTTTCCTCACAATTGAAAATCAGTTTTTCGACAAAGCACGGTTTTTAGTTTCGCCCTTTCGATTCAAGGTGGCGAATGCTGGCCAGCAGGTTGTAAATAACATTACGACTCACAATCAAATATCGATCGAGGGAAGAGGGGTTGTTGATGCTTCTGGTGCTGGAACAGAACAGAAACCTGCCTCTATTGATGCAACCCCTCGTTGGAAGATTCTTCAGTTTAGTTTGATCGCAGAAGAGGAGTTCGTTGATCAACTATCTGGGGTACCTGATCAACCCAAAGCTTCTGATGTGATTGCCATACAGTCAGCCCCCTTGCAAAGCAAGAGTGATGCGTCTGAGATGGATGAATCAGATATCCCCTCTTTCTTTAGGGCGGCAGAGCAAGGAGATGCAATAGCACAGCAAAAATTGGGTAAGGCCTATAGGGAAGGAAAATATATCCCTAAAGATTTGCAGAAAGCTATTGAGTGGTTCACGAAATCAGCGTTGCAAGGCTATGCACCTGCTCAAAATAGTCTGGGTTGGCATTATCAATATGCCCAAGGCATAGCTAAGGATGTTGAGGCGGCTTTTGATTGGTATCAAAAAGCTTATGCCGGTGGATTTGAAGCTGCCCTGATCAATATCGCAAACTGTTACGAAAAAGGGGAAGGCACCAAGAAGGATGAGTTAAAGGCTTTTTCCTTAATGGAACCATTGGCAGTAAAAGGAAATAGTATTGCTCAATATAACCTTGGGCGAATGTATCTCAATGGCATTGCAGTTATTAAAAACCCTACCAAAGGTGCAGATTGGTATGAAAAGTCAGCAAACCAAGGAAACGCGTCATCCCAGTTTCATCTAGCAAATCTTTATGCGGAAGGCAACGGAGTTCCAGAAAACAAACAAACAGCCGCCGAATGGTATTTAAAAGCGGCACACCAAGGGCATGCATTAGCCCAGCGTAATCTTGCCTTTATGTACGATTCTGGTGATGGTATCCCTCAGGATCAAGTCATTGCATTTGGCTGGTTCGAGAAAGCGGCATTGCAAGGCGATGCACCTGCTCAATATGCCCTTGGATATAACTATGAATACGGCGAGGGCACAGAACAAAATCTTGAACTGGCGCATAAGTGGTATCAATTAGCGGCTGAACAAGGTAATGATGCTGCAAAGGAAGCCCTTGAGTCCTTGAGTAACCATGTCGATGATTCTGAGGATGAGATCGATGAAGGTGAGGATGAGGAAGCCGAACATACCCTCGTCTTTAACAACGGTGATGCCTATGACGGCCCCCTTGAAAATGGACTGATGCAAGGGATCGGAACGTATACCTTTTCCCCCAGTGGTCAGTGGGCAGGGCAGCGTTATGAGGGGGCTTTTTGGGGAAACAAGTTTCATGGACTAGGCATTATTTATTATCCCAACGGTGAAGAAGAGTTTTGTATCTACCGTGAAAATACAAAATTAGGTGAACCAGAAAAAATTGAATATCAAGATGGTGGGGTGTATTACGGCTTAGTAGAAGAGGGCGCCCCCCATGGTTTTGGGCAAATAGATCACGCTGATGGAGACGTATATATCGGGGGCATGCAGTCAGGGCAACCTCATGGGATTGGCCGGCACGATTATTCCAATGGAACCCATCGCTTGGTGGTATTCAATATGGGCGAATATAAAGGGGATCAAGAAGAGTTTACCTTTAATAATGGTGATACTTATCTTGGCACACTTGCCGAAGGCAAACCAAACGGATTTGGTGAGTATCGTTTTTCAAGTACTGGTAAATTTGCTGGTCACATTATTTTTGGCCAATTCGTTAACGGTCTGATGCATGGGTTTATGGATTCCCATTATCCAGATGGCAGCACCAAAGAAACGGTTTATGTGGATGGACAGTATGCCGGGGAAAAACACTCCCTCTCCTACAATAATGGGGATTATTTTTTAGGCGTAATTGAAAACGGGTTACCGGAAAAATGGGGCGCTTACTCTTTCTCTGATGAAGGTCCCTATGCCGGCCACATGTATTGGGGTGAATTCAAGGCAGGTAAATTCCACGGCAGGGGTGTTTATTTCTATCCTGACGGGACATCAAGTGCCGGAAACTATGTCAACGGTGTGCTTGAGGGTTCACAACAACCCACCACTCCTGCCGAAAAGAAAGGTTGGTTTTCGTCACTGAAAGACGATTTCAAAAAAGGTTACGACTCTGGCAAGAAAAATGTTGGAGGCTAATATCTCAGACTTTGAAAATTAAACTTGCGAGGGGGAAGTGTAAAAAACGTTTCTTTAAATAGCCTAAGATTTATCTTCCTAGGATAGCAATCGTTCAGGGTAAAATAAAGTTATAACGTTAATAGTCATATATTTCCCGAGATTCTGATTCCATGTCTGATTGCCAGCGCTGTGGCCACGAATTTGCCAATACAAATGCTAGGTTTTGCGCTGAATGTGGCCATAACAACTCATGGTCTGAAAATGAAATAGATCGTCCAGATGCTTTAAAAAAATACGTCACAGCCCTTCCTCCCATCTTCTTTGATCTTGAAACTTCATCCGAAGCATTGAATGCTTTTTCGCTTAGCTTGCGCGAGAGATTCAAAGTTTCATTTCAGCAGCACCAAACGATATTTGCAGCTTTAACGGAAAAGAAAAAAGCACTAGCTGCGATGCTTGGGATTGGACTGGAATTTGATGAAAACATCCTTGACGCCTATGCTGGCCATGATACCCACCTTCGATTTCGCTTGAATAATCCTCAAACAAGCGATGAGATTTTTAAGGTTACGCTGGAATGGGATGATCCTGAAACGCCAGATCATCAAGATTACAAGGTAAATTCAGCAGGTTTTCTTAAACCTGGGCAACACGTTGAGGTAGCGGGCACGCATATGTTCATGCGAGCGGGCCCAAAAGAAATTTCCGAACTCATTCTTACCCTAGAGAATCAGTTCTTTGATAAAGCCCGCTTTTTAGTTTTCCCATTTAGATTCAAAGTTGCAAACAGTGGCCAGCAAGTCGTCAACAACATCACCACCCATAACCAAATTTCAATCGAGGGTAGAGGCGTGGTGGATGCCTCTGGTGCAGGTACAGCGATCAATCAAGATAAACTAGATGCTGAACCGCGCTGGGTCCCATTAAAATTCTCATTGATATTAGATGAGGACTTCTATGCATTTATTGACTCAAAAGTGGGCGTTGAGCAGGCGCTGAACCAAGAGCAAAAACGCATTACCGAAGAAAAACGTTTGGAGGAAGAGCGGCATCTCGCCGAGCAAAAGCGCCGCGAGGATGAAGAACTACAACGCCGCCTAGAAGAAAGAGAGCGGCAAATTCAAGAAAAAAGGCTTCGTGAGGAAGAAGAAAAAAAGCGTATTGAGAATCAAAAAGCACAACGAAAAGAAGAGGAGCGCCTTGCTGAACAACGACGTGCTGAGGAGGATGAAAAACAAAAGGTCGCGCTAGAACAACAAAAAAAGGAAAAAGAACGTCAAGTTATAGAAGAGAGACGGCGCAAGGAAGAAGAGCGTCATAGGCAAGAAAGAGAGCGTCAAGCAGCAGAGCAAAAACGTATAGATGAACTCCAACGTCAAGAAGCGGAAAAAGAACGCGTTAATGCTGAAAAAAAACAAGAAGGTAAATCTTCCATCTGGGGTAAGTTGGGTGGCGCAATTTTGATTGCGGTTTGTGTTTTTATTGGAAAGCAGTTTTTTAAGTCAGATTCAGATTCTAAGGTTGAACAATTAAAAGCCAAGATTGAGACGACCGCTCCAAGCGCTAAGCGTTCAGAAAAACCAGCTGCACCCTCCAAAAAACCCTCCTCATTAGACTCTCCCGCTGCCATACCCCCAAGTGAACAATCTATTGCTCACGTATCTGTTTATGGCGTGCGAGGAAGTAGGGCAGCGGCTTGGAATGTGAGAGTGGCGCCGCAGTGGGCAATTGATGAGAGTGTAAAGAAAAGTTGTGAGCAATCCTCAAATGGGGCAACTTGTGAAAGATTATTATCGGGACACTTTAACTGCGTGGCAGTCTTTAATGGTTCTAATAACTTTGTCTGGGCTCAAGCAGGGAACACTCTGGATGAAACCACAAGCTCAGGCGCCTCACGCTGCCAGGAAAAAAATGGTTCTGCCTGCACCCTTGCTGAAAATGGAGGCAGATGTGTAGATTATTCAACCAGCGCTGCACCTTCCCCCAAGCCTTATCCCCCGCAAGCTAAAACACCAGAGTTTGTGGTACCCGCTGCGGCTCCCCCTCCCCCTAAAACCAAAGGCCCGCAATCCTATGCGGCCGTTTATGTGAATCCAGATACGCAGTATTGGGGAGGATCGGTTGGCTACAGCGGATCAGAGAATACTGACGAAAGAGCCAAGCAAGGTTGCGAGTCAAATGGGGGGGCGTGCAGAAAATACTCTAGTGGTTTTGCAAGGTGTTATGCGGTGTATAAAAACTCCACCGGAAAAGGGATATGGGTCAAACTTGGCGGGTCTTCTGATCAAGTTGTGAATGAAGGTAAAGCAGAATGCGAGTCATTCTTTGGTTCAGACGGTTCACCGTGCAAATTATCTGGGGATGTCAATAAGCTTTGTGCGCCTGAAAAAAACTAACGCGCTATCAAATGGATTGGGGTTGATTCATTCAACCCCTAAATCCAACCAAGACCTATAAAACGTCTGGCTTTCATTTTATGCAGCTCGATATTTAACTATCTACCAAGTTGCAAAAGGTTTTTTTATGGTGCCCTTTGATTCTCTTCTTTTGGAATAATCCACGCGGGCTCTCGTTCATCGCTTGGGTTAGATGAACGATCAGGGGAGATTGGGGTGAGATTACTTCCTACATTTTCATTTGGAATAGTCCAACTTGGGTTGGGGCGGTCTGAACCATTAGGCTCTTCTTTTTCTCGCAAAGGGGTAGTGTTATCAGGGGCAGCGGGCATCTCAGGTAAATAACCTGACGAAGAGTTGCCATCATGATGATCGGAACATTTCGATATCAGGAATAATATAAAGAGGATGAAAATGAGCGTTCCCCAGCCACCATTGGCCTGAGGTGTGCTGGATCTGTTGAGTGAACATTTAATTGCAGCTCGATAGCGATGACAATTTGTCATTCCGCTTTTTAATTCGCTTGAGTGGGTAAGTAGATCACTCTTTGGATATCGGTGATGCGGCCCTTACAACTAGGAAAAGAGATCAAATTCGTCAGGTTAAGAAAACTTCCTTGAGAAATTTCCAGCATGACATCTGCTGTATCAAGGGCAATTCCATTGATTAAAATGACACCCCACTGACCCCTATCCACCAAAAATTGAATCGTTTGGACCTTGTAAGGTCCTGCGGGCTTAACATCATTTCTTAGCTTGGAGAATGTGGCATAGCGTTTGCCCACTAAATTCAGTTTCAGAACATCTTCATATTCAGCTCTGCGAATGACTTTGCATTGACCGGGACGTGAAGAAGGCCCTGGATCCGGAGTAACGGGCGCAGCGCTTTGCTGCGGATGGGAATTATCCGGGATCTTCTGGGGAGCATTATTGGTTGCACAACCTGTTAAACCAATCAGCAGGTAAATAGTGATACTAAAACCTAAATTACGATGATAGGGGTTGGAAAACTGAATGCTTGACGGGTATTGAAGATTCATTATTGAAAATCAGTGCTATTCCAGATTAGGGTGATTTTGCAGCCTGCTCAGACTTTTTCATATTATCTACTGTCACGTCTAGGTCTTTCAATGCCTTGTCCGCACGTTCATTGGCTTCGCGATTGGATCTAATGATGTTTTTAC
The DNA here is from genome assembly GCA_903867885.1 of uncultured Ferrovum sp. Classification (GTDB taxonomy): domain Bacteria; phylum Pseudomonadota; class Gammaproteobacteria; order Burkholderiales; family Ferrovaceae; genus CAIVHB01. The sequence continues at coordinate 13,244 of CAIPTD010000117.1, forward strand.
CGGCTAAAGGCAGTCCAACTAATATATATGTGCGAATTTTAGGGCCTTCAGCTACATGCTTAGTATTAATGGTTTGTACCCCAGAAACATCCACATCTGGGCAAATACTCTTGATAGCGATTTCACTTTTATCCACGGCAACATCCCCGTTATCGACCACTACGGTAGAGGTTTGGCTACGTACCTTACCTCCTGCAGCTACGCAGATCTTTGAATATGCAAAATTACGGGCCTTAATGTCTGCGGTTGAAAAGTCCGTGCTGGTTGCAGTTCCATTTTCATAGATCATCCCAGGGTCTTTGGGTAGTTTAGTCATCCATTCCGGGGCTTGGCTGACTGCGTTCTCTGCTGAGCGTTCTTTGCTTTTTGCTTCTTGCTTCATTGGATCTGAACTGCACGCATTTAATATCATTGCAGCGACAAAGATGATGGGGAGGATGCGATTCATTATAGTGTTCCTTTTATAGGGTCTAAATATTAATACTTATCAATGACTAACCATCTTGCGTTGGGAGTGGTGCCAATTCTACAAATGACGCCTCGGGCCAAATAAAGACCTTGAAGCACAGGGATTTGCTCAGAAAACATTCTGCAGCGCGTACCCTTGTAGCTAAAATAATTCCTGTCTTTACGGTTTGAAGGAATATCCACATTAGATTCCCAGATGCGATCACCAATTTTGACTGGACGGATTTGAATATCTTCAAAATCCGTGCACACCGTTTCAGTTATTGATCGAACCTTATCTGGCGGTATCTCGGAAAGAAGCTTTCCGTTCCCAATGGATAGTGCTTTGGAACAG
>CAIPTD010000118.1 GCA_903867885.1 uncultured Ferrovum sp.
AAGACCTAACTCAAGCGCCCTGTGGGCTTGGCAGCGGTGCAAGAAAATGGTGACCGATGCGATGGTGATATGCGTGAGGATTAAAGCAACGGCAATCAACTGCCACACGGACAGATCCAACAAACCAGAAAATAACAAGAGCAACTCCTAGCGAAATACAGCAATTTTTTTAATCAGCTAACTAGGATACTGGCCCAAAGGCATGGCGGCAAGGAAGATAAGCCCATAAAAACTTAAGACAGACTTAGTTTCGAATCAAAAATTCTGGGCGCTTTGCAAAAGGAATGCCTGCTTCGCGCAGCGCTTCAATGCTTTCTAGTAAAATCTGCGGGCGTAAACCGGGATTAACCAAGGCCAGATCGCGCATCCACCACGAAAGCTGAATTTCAATTCCGACCTCGGTGACTTGCTGAACCTGAACAGCGGGGGCATGGGGCTCGCTTAAAACATCTGGATGCAATAATGGCAAAGGCGTTAGGACTGCAATGGCCTTTCGCAAATCTGCATCATGCGCCAACCACAGTGATACGTTGATACTCCCCATACGATCGTTCAAGGTATGGTTTACCACCATACCCGTCACAAAGTTCTCATTCGGTACCACGGTATCCGTGCCATCTGGATTCCTCAGCACTGCATAGCGCGCTTCCATCTGGGTTACCACACCCTTGCGCCCGTCTACCGAAATTAAGTCATCTAAGCGGACGGAACGATCGAGCAGGATAATGAAGCCACTGACATAGTTACTTGCGATCTTCTGCAAACCAAAGCCTAGCCCTACACCCAAGGCACCACCAATCACCGAAAGGAAGGTGGTATCAATTCCAAGAACCGGAAGAGTAACAAGAGCCGCCATCGTGATGAGCAGCCCTTGCACGACCTTCGCAACAATCACGCGTAGACTGGTATCGATGGATGTCAGACCCATCACACGCTTTTCAACCCGGCGCGAAAACCATAATGAGCCCATCGAAACTAAAACAACCAGCAACACGCCCTGCACAATACGCAGAACTGTCACGTGGTGCATTCCAATAGGAATACTCAAACTCTCAAGAACATCCAGAACCGAATCAAGGGCTCCGACCCAATCCAATGCAAAAATCACCCATACTGCAATGACGGCTCTTCGCACCCATCGTTTGGCTTGATCGGCATCACCCAATACTGAACGGACTAGATGGGACAACACCCGGCTGACAATAATCGCCAGAATAATGGATACGACCAAGTGCGCGATGGATGAAGAATGCTGATAGTTGAACGGGTTCATCATGCCTTCAAACTGTTCATTCATCATTCCCTTCCCCTTCTACCTGTATTTTTTTAGTCTTCACTTTAGGTTTAGCTTCTGCTGAAGCGTGTGCCGCTTTTCTGCGCCATGCTGCCGCAAAAAATCCATCTGTGTGATGGTGATGCGGCATCAACCTCAGATAACGCCCCATCTCTAAGGGAATACGCGCTTGCTTTAATAACTCGCCACATTCCACCACTTCAAAATCGGGATGAGAAAGCGAGAAAGCCTCAGCGCGCGCTTCGTTTTCTTCAAACAATACGCTACAGGTTGCATACACCAACAAGCCCCCAGGCTTCAGCAAACCCGCTGCTGCATCTAAAATCGAATCCTGTTTAGCCATCAGCTCATCAATACCTGATTCGCCCTGTCGCTGTTTTAAATCAGGGTTTCGGCGCAGCGTTCCCAAACCACTGCAGGGTGCATCAACCAGCACACGATCAATTTTGCCCGCCAAACGTTTCACCCGTTGGTCGCGTTCACTATCGATTAGCACTGGATTGATATTGGATAAGCCTGAACGCTTGAGGCGGGGTTTGAGATTGGCCAAGCGGCGCTCCGAAACATCAAAGGCATACAGCCTTCCTTCGTTTTGCATCAACGCACCCAGCAATAGAGTCTTACCGCCCGCTCCTGCGCAAAAATCTACAATCATTTCGCCACGTTTAGGACTGACCAAATAGCCCAAGAGTTGACTACCTTCATCTTGAATTTCGATCAGGCCATCTCTAAATACAGGCAGGCTTTGTAACGCTGGTTTACCCTTAATTCTCAGGCCTTGAGGTGCATAAGGCATGTGTTCAACAGCAACACCTGCTGCTTGCAGTTGTTCAATCACCTCATCTGGCTTGGCTTTTAAGGTATTCACCCGCAAATCCAGGGGTGCGGCCTGTTGCAACACACGACCCAGCTCAAGAATTTCTTCATCCGCATAATGCGGGCGCAAACGCTCCACTACCCAATCAGGTAGCTCTGCCTGAAAGCCTAAGCCGTCTTGTTTATTTTCAGCGGCATGCTCTTTAAGCGAATGAAGCCACTCTGCCTCTGAGCCTCGGCATAACACTTCCAACTCGCGAATACTAAAGCCTCTGAGTTGAAGCAGAATCGCCAAGGCAAGACGGCGCGGCTCATTGCCCGGAACCATTTCAGCTAAGGCGCGTGAACGCCGCAGACCGGCATACACTGACTCTGACACCATCGCACGATCGCGAGGCCCTAATGCCTTGCGATCGCGAAAGAACTGTTTCAGCATGGAGTCAGCAGGCGCATCCAGGCGCCGCATTTGTGACAAAGCCTGCACCAACACATCAAACTGAGCTTGAGTAATCGCCATTAAAATCCTAATTAGAGTCTGGGCTTGGGGCCGCTATACGAATATCTTTTGCATAAAGGGTGATGATTCTGCCTCGCGCAAAAAACCGAATTTGAACGGGGAGTAGATGGTATTTCTCACCTAGCCAAATATCGAAGCTATCTTCATTCAATCCGGTCAATCGACTAACGTGTAAGGCGTCTATCTCTCCCAAGGGTAACTTAAGTCGTATTTTTTCGGTCAATTCGTAACTATAGCGATCTAATTTACGACCATTGGTAATAGACCGCGTTGCACTTTCTGTTTCAGGCGGAACAATGCTGAATTGAAAAAAGAAACTCAATAAGTCCTGTGTGCCTTCGGGCATCGGAAAAACAGTATTACTGGGTTGCAAAGTTAAGGTCTGTGCGGTCCAATCAAATTGTGCAATCGCCTCATCCGTTTCACTGATTCGGCCCAATACTCGATACTGATCAGGAATTAATCCTTGTGGGCCAATTCGCCCTTCACTGATCTGAGTCACCGGATTGGATTTCAAAAGGCGCGCAATACCCACTGTGCGTGCTTCAAGATCCAAATGGTAGCGCTGACCGGTAATTTTCCAGCGTAGCGTGCCTCTTGCAACAGATACGTCCAAGCTACCCAAAGACACTTGATAGTCAATTTCCCCCTGAAGTGGAAGTGCTGCGAAGCGCACCTCCCCAATCGTTTTGGGTTGCTCAACAATAGGAAGAGGCGAAGGGGGTGCAACTGGAGGGGGGGCTTCAGCTTTACTAGGGGCTGCGCCAGATATCACTGCAGGAGCAACAGCAGTTGAAGCTTGATCCGCTAACCCTACTGCTGCAGCAAGCAATGGAGCTTCATTGGGAACAGCAGGCGAGGCAATCGGCTCTGCCCTTTTTAATGGTAGCGTTTTAGGGATGGGGCTTCTTTTAGGGAAAGGCTTGATTACTTCTGGTGCAAGTTGCACCTCTAATACTGGCAGAGGGGGGGTCGCCGCAGGAAAAGGAATCCCGCCCAAGATCAGTAGGTGCAGCACCGCCGCCAACACTAGGCTGGCAATGATAGCTCGATCTTTTGTGAGGGTTAAAGGTTTAAGAAATTTCAAGCGAAGGAATAGGTAACGAGAGCATGGGGTCTTGCACATATTCCCAATGTGGCTTTCCATCCTCATCAATACTGAGCGCGCCCAGGGCCCAGGCCCTCAGTACGCGAGGGTAGAGCAGATGCTCCTGTCGCAATACTCTGGCGGCAAGGGTTTGCGCATCATCGCCCTCTAAGACAGGCACAGCGCACTGCGCCAATATAGGGCCATGATCTAACTGAGCTGTCACTAAATGCACCGTACATCCATGAATCCTCACCCCCTCATCCAAGGCACGCTGATGCGTGTGCAATCCAGTAAAAGAGGGCAAGAGCGATGGGTGAATATTGATCATCCTCCCAGCAAAATGCTGCGTAAAAGCAGGGGAAAAAATACGCATGAATCCAGCCAGAATCACCAAGCCTTTTTCTCTGATATCACCTGAATCTGGTTTCGCCTGAAGATAGCCCTCAATGCGCTCAGCCAAGGCCTGATCAAAGATTTCCCGGCTTTCAAAATCGAGATGGCTGATAACCTCAGTGGGAATGCCGGACTGCTTTGCCGCAAGCAATCCCCCTGCATCTGCTTTATTGCTGATCACCGCAGCGAAGTGTAAGGGCAAATTTGCAGCTAGTAAGGCGCTGAGATTACTACCACGCCCCGAAATCAGAACTACCACTCGAGGTAAGGGCTGCTTAGGCAAGTCTGTATTCATTGCACTAGGATCATCAAACAACCACGGTTGGGGCCTCGCCCTCCGCCGATGCACGAATATGACCTATATCCCAAACGGCCAAATGATGGCTTTCCAGAATGGCCTGTGCCATTTCTGCATGGGCCTGATCCATGATCACGACCATGCCGATGCCGCAGTTGAACACTCTGTGCATTTCTGCTTCATCAACACCACCTTGTTCCTGCAACCAGTTGAATACTGCAGGACGAACCCAGCGCGCACGATGTACTTCGGCCGTTAATCCTGCAGGCAACACGCGAGGAATGTTTTCTGTTATGCCACCACCGGTGATGTGCGCCAACCCCTTTACTTGAAGGCGTGCAATTAAATCAAGAATGGGCTTAACATAAATTTGAGTGGGCTCAATCAACAAGGCACCTAGGGTGCGATGCAAAGGGTCATGAGGAAAGGGTGCGTTTAAATCTGCACCTGACTCTTTCAAAATGCGTCTGATTAAAGAGTAGCCGTTGGAATGTGGCCCGCTTGAGGCAATCCCTAAAACCTTATCTCCCGCCCTAATCGTGCTGCCCGTAATAATCTTATTTTTTTCTACCACCCCAACCGCAAAGCCGGCTAAATCATATTCACCGTCTGGGTACATATCGGGCATTTCGGCCGTTTCACCGCCAATCAATGCACATCCTGCTTCCTCGCAGCCTAGTGCAATGCCCTGCACCACTGTTGCTGCAGTGTCTACATCTAACCGTCCGCAGGCAAAGTAATCCAAAAAAAACAGAGGCTCAGCACCCTGTACCAGAATGTCATTCACACTCATCGCCACCAAGTCTATGCCTACGGTAGCGTGCGCACCTAGCTCAAAAGCCAGGCGCAATTTAGTCCCCACGCCATCGGTGCCCGAGACTAAAACAGGTTGCTCATAGCGTTGATTAATTTCAACTAAACCACCAAAGCCCCCTATACCCTCAAGGACTTCAGGGCGCATAGTCCGACGCGCGAAAGGTTTGATACGTTCGACAAGTGCATCTCCAGCTTCGATATCGACACCAGCGTCACGGTAAGACAAACCACGGGAGGGAAATTGAGTATTCGTCATGAGGAAAGGATCTCAGGAATTCGGTGAAGGGTTACTGTTAGAATCACTCTTTAAGTTTAACACTCGCAGCACCGGAGCGTTTCATTGCAGCAGCTGGCCCTTCCAATTCAAGCACTCATCCAACCGACGCTAGATAACTTTGTCTGCGGGCGCAATCACGAGACACTGGCTGCCTTGCGTATGGTTACGACCCGTCCCGAGGCACAAACCTTGATGTACTTTTGGGGGCCAAAGGGCAGCGGTAAAAGCCATCTTTTAATGGGCTTAAATACTGCCCTTAAACAGCACTTCACGTTTTCCCCGTTGTTGGTTGATGCTCAATATGATCCATATGGCCCTGGTAGCGAGGCCTGCAGCTTGTTGATTGACAATGTCCATCTCGCTTCCCCAGCACTAGGGGAAAGCCTTTTTCATGCCTGGAATCGCATTAGTGAACTGGGCGGGCTGATGATTTGCACGGGTGATTGCCCGCCCGCACAGTTACCCCTGGCCCCAGAATTGAGCTCTCGCTTGGCTTGGGGGCAGGTATATCGACTCCATAATCTTGATGATGAAGAAAAATGGGCAGCACTTAAACTCAAAGCCACATCCAGTGCGATACCCATTTCGGATGACGCAATCTCTTATCTCATGATGCATGCTAATCGCGATATGCCCTCACTCATGCACTCTTTAGAACAACTGGATCACTTAAGTTTATCTTCTCAACGCACCATTACTGTTACCACAGTTCGCGCTTATCTTGCGACAATAGCTACTTAAAATCGAAGGAGTTTTCTTTGCGTCTTACCCTTTTTGACCTCGATAACACACTACTGCATGGTGACAGTGACTATGAGTGGGGTCAGTATTTGATAGAAGTTGGAGCCGTGGATCGAATTCTGTACGAGCAGGCCAATCAACGTTTCTATAATGAATACAAAGCTGGAACACTCAATATTCAAGAATTTCTTGCTTTTGCATTAAAACCGCTTGCAAGTTTTCCTCTGAGCCAACTGGAAGCATGGCGAACTGATTTTTTACAGACACACATTAAACCCCGCATTACTGACAAAGCTCTAGCGCTGGTTAAAGAAGAACAAAAGCGATCCCATTTTGTTGCCATCGTCACCGCCACCAATCGCTTTGTAACTGCTCCGATTGCAGAACTATTTGGTGTGCATCATCTCATCGCCACCGAACCCGAAAAAAACCAAAACGGAGAATTCACTGGAAATGTGATTGGCACGCCAAGTTTTCGTGAAGGTAAAATCCTTAGGGTAGACGAGTGGTTATCCGAGCTCAATCACGCATGGGCTGACTTTGATGAAACCTGCTTTTATAGCGATTCCCTCAATGATTTGCCACTTCTAGAGCGCGTTAAAGAAGCGATTGCCGTTAATCCTGATCCCACACTTAAACAACATGCACTTCAATCAGGCTGGCCTATTTTGGTCTTGCACCAAGCGGCTGGGGAACCTCCTCAATGATTGCTGAGCTATTTAGAAAAGTCTTGGGGCGGGGACGAAATGTCACTAAACCTAAACGCATCATTCACTCTGTCAAAAGTCACCACATTCGTCGCGAGGATATTAGTTCTTGTGCCTTGCGAGTAACAGAATCTTTGCAAAAAGCGGGTTTCGAAGCTTTTGTGGTGGGCGGAGCTGTGCGCGATTTACTCATTGGACGTGCACCAAAAGATTTCGATGTGGCGACCAACGCGACCCCAGATCAGGTCAAAAAAGTTATTCGTCGCTCACGCATCATTGGCCGACGTTTTCAGATCGTTCACGCGCTGTGCAATGATGAAGTGGTAGAAGTTTCTACCTTCAGAGCCCTTCAAGCCGCCCCAGAGGATGACCAGGCTGCGGATGAACATGGTCGGCTCATTCGCGATAACGTTTTTGGCAGCCAAGAAGAAGATGCACTGCGCCGCGATTTTACGGTCAATGCCCTCTTCTATGACCCAAACAAAGAAGAAGTCTGGGATTACTTTGATGGATTAGGCGATATTCGCGCCAAGCGCTTGCGCATGATTGGCGAACCGGCGCAGCGCTATCGAGAAGATCCTGTGCGCATGCTGCGTGCAGTTCGTTTTGCAGCAAAACTGGGATTCACCATCGATAAAGCAGCACGCAAACCCATATTGGAATTGGCAGATTTACTTTCCAATGTTCCATCCGCGCGCTTATTTGATGAGATGCTAAAACTCTTACTCTCTGGCCATTCTGTGGAATGTCTGCGTCAACTCAGAGCCGAGGGATTACATCATGGCCTGCTCCCACTGCTTGATGTTGTGCTGGACGAACCCGATGGCGCGCGCTTTGTTGAACTCGCCCTCACTAATACTGATCGTCGTATTGCCGAAGACAAACCTATTAGCCCAGGCTTTCTGTTTGCCACCCTTTTATGGCATCAGGTTAGGTTAGGTGCCGCGCGCATTGAATCAAAGGGAGAACTCCCCACCCCTGCCCTCTATCAAGCAATGGATGAAGTGCTGGATGCGCAAAAAGAAAAACTCGCCATCCCTCGCCGCTTCGATGCAGTGATGAAAGAGATCTGGAGTATGCAGCCCCGCTTCCTACAACGCGCAGGACAAAGGCCGTATCGACTTCTTGAACATCCCCGCTTTCGTGCTGCTTTTGATTTTTTTGTTTTACGCGCCGCTTCAGGCGAAGTTGAAGAAGACATTGCGCGCTGGTGGGAAGACTTTCAAATCGCAGAAGATACCGAGCGCGAATTGATGCTTGTGGTTGAGGACAAACCCAAGCGTAAAAGAAGGCGCGGGCCAAGAAGAAAAAAACCTGCTTCGACAGATGACGCAGCATACTCAGAGAAACTCTCCAGTGAAATCACGCATAGAAAAGGTGATCACGATGAATGAACCTTCTTTTAAGCGCGCTTATATTGGACTTGGGGGAAATTTGGATGATCCCGCTACCCGCATACAACGTGCTTTTATTGCTTTGAATGGATTGCCCAATAGCCAACTCGTGAAGCAGTCTTCTTTATATCGCACTGCGCCGGTAGGTTATTTAGATCAACCAGATTTCATCAATGCGGTGGTCGCTTTAGATACCATCCTCGGCCCCATTGAGTTACTCGATGCACTCTTGTATTTGGAGTTAGATGAGGGACGTGCGCGATCTTTTAAGAACGCCCCTCGCACCTTGGATCTAGATGTGCTGATGTATGACGATCTTCAACTCAATCATGAGCGGCTGGTGGTCCCCCATCCGCGCATGGGTGCGCGTGCCTTTGTTTTATTTCCTCTTCAAGAAATTGCCCCTGATTTATGGATTCCAGGAATGGGATCTGTCAAACAACTTGCGGCCGAATGTGTGGGCCAAGACATTGAGCGTTTATAATCGGGTAAACCATGAACGTGCCGCGCTCCCCTAATACTGCATTGCCCCCTGGCTTTGAGCGTTTTCGCTATATCGCTGTTGAGGGCCCCATTGCTGTCGGTAAAACTACGCTTGCAAGACGCCTTGCTGAGCGCATAGGCGGCAGTCTTCTACTAGAAGACTTTGAGTCCAATCCTTTTTTACCCAAGTTTTATCGAGACATGTCACGTTGGGCTTTTGCCACACAAATGTTTTTCTTGTTTCAGCGTGTAGGGCAGGCAGCTGATCTGAAGCAGCGTGATCTCTTTGACCACCCCACTGTGTCTGATTTTTTGCTCGATAAGGATCCTTTGTTCGCCCGACTTACTCTGGGTGACGAAGAATATCAACTGTATCAGCAGGTCTTTCAACATTTGGCCCCGCAAACGTCCACACCCGACCTAGTGATTTATCTGCAGGCCCCCGCAGATGTTCTGATCGACCGGGTCAGAAGGCGCGGGCTCGATATGGAACGCCCTGTCAGTAGCGATTATCTGTATCGTCTTGCTGCCCTCTATGCTGACTACTTTCATAGCTATGTGAATTCGCCCTTGCTCATTGTGAATAGTGAAAATCTTAACTTTGCTGATCACCCACAAGATTTTGAATACCTGCTCGAAAAGATTGCTGGCATGCGAGGTCAGCGCGAATTTTTTAGTCGAGGCTAATATGGAAATCGTGCACACTCTGCGGGATTTACGTCTGAGACTAGCAGGGGAAGGGTTAGTGGGCCTTGTACCCACCATGGGAAGCTTGCACGATGGGCATTTGGCTTTGGTTAAGGAAGCCAGCGATCATGCCTCTTGCGTGGTCACCAGTATCTTCGTAAACCGCCTACAGTTTGGACCCGGCGAGGATTTTGATCGCTATCCCCGCGATCTAGAGGCAGATACCAAACGTCTTGCCAGCGCGGGATGCCAAGTGGTATTCGCTCCAACAGAATCTGAAATGTACCCCATCCCCCAGCGCTATCATGTAGAGCCTCCTCCACTTCAAAATGATTTGGAGGGCGCCGTGCGCCCGGGGCACTTTAGAGGAGTGTGCACAGTAGTACTGAAACTCTTTCACATGGTGCAGCCCCAAGTTGCCATTTTCGGAAAAAAAGACTATCAGCAGTGGACTCTTCTAAAAGAAATGGTGGAATCACTTGCACTTCCCATTCGTATGATTCCTGGAGAAACTATTCGAGCCGAGGATGGTTTAGCACTGAGCAGCCGCAATGCCTATTTGAGTTCTGATGAGCGCGCTGAGGCGCCGCAACTCTATCTGACCCTAAAGAGAATTTCCAGTGCAATTCATGCCGGAAACGTGTCCGATCATAAGCTCATCATCGAGCAAGAGGCACAGGCTTTGGGCCAGCGAGGCTGGCATGTGGATTATCTGACCCTTCGCTCACAACACGCGCTTTCGGAGCCCCAAGCAGCTGAAAGAGAACTTGTCATTCTCGCCGCAGCGCGATTAGGCTCCACGCGCCTACTGGACAATCTTGAATGTTTTCGATCAGCAGTACCATAGATTCTCGTGTCATGATGTTTCGCAAAAGGTAAGTTGAGTCGCGCTCGCAGACCATCTTTTAATCCTCCTGGCTGCAAAATTGCTGCTTCTAAACCGGCTAGTTTTTTCTTGATCTCTGTGCCTACTTGCATCTGAGGTAAACCTAATTTTTTGGCCGGGCCCTGCTGTGTTTGCAGGTCTGCAAGCGTTGCATTAAACGCAGCCGTGATACCCACTGCTTTTTTTAGATAGGTATCAAAAAAAGTCCGGGTAAAAGCAGTACTTCCTTTTTTATCAACACATCCCATGCCCTCTTCAGTTTTATCACTTGAGGTGATGATCAAAGTATTGGGATCTTGCAGCGCATCAATAAACCCACCGGAGTAACACGCAGAAATGACAATGATGCGCCATTTAATTTCTGCTACATCGAGCAAATTTTTAAGACCCTTCGGGTCAATATCACTTAAAGCCAAACCTGGCTGAGACAAAACAAACGAAGGGGATTGCGTGCCGCGACTCGTCAAAAACAAAAAGAGCACATCATCATCTGCATCCATCAACTCACCGATTCGATTGAGTGTTGCCGAGAAATTATTTTGGGTGGCAAAAGGATAGCGAATCAAATCACTCGCGCTATTAGCCAAGATAGCGGCTCGGCCATCTGTTCCATACACATCTTTTACCACCTCAATCGCTAACTCCGCTTCCTTCAAGTAGAGGGGATTGCCCGCTTCTCCTGCTACAGCAAGAAAAAAAACATCTTCTACCCCGGTTCGTTCTGCTTCAAAGGTATCCAACATGCCATCAAACATCAGTGATTGGGCCGTGAAGGTATCTTCCGACATCGCTTGTAAATAGTGTTTGGGATCACTATCTGCACCCTCTGCTTGCCATAAATCAGCAGGTTGAAATAACACTAACCAAAACATCCAAGGTCCCAAAAAAGCGCCCCAAACGAGCAAAGCTTCTTGCTTACGCTGACTTTTTCCTTCAAAGGGCAGTCGCCCCAGTCGCACCATCACTGCAAGTAACCACCAAAGCTCCGTCCCTTCTTGCACCCAGTCAGTAAAACCGTTGCCGACAATAGGCGCAAATACCCCATGTGTCATGGACTGCGCCCCAATCTGGAGCAATAGGATGATGAGGCGAGCGCTGAGAAGATCAATGAGCAAATCGAGCAACAAGGTTTTCTCATTCACCATCACGGTGATGGCCCAACAAGAAAACGCCAATAACACGATGGGAAAAGTCAGATCAGGCAGCGCTAACCATTCAATATGTCCTGGCCGACCATTGATGAAATAACTCAGAAAACCCTGTTCAATCAAAAGTGCAGAGGCTATGAATACGAGGATAGAGGCATCACTGCAGGCAACACGCGTCCCTGTCCCTGCATGCCGAAAGCGCAGGAGAGAGAGACCATTAATAAAGGATTGAATCATAGCCACAGTAAAACCAATCAATCAGCAAGTTGAGAAGGCCAGAGCCGCTATAATGCACGGTTATGAATGCAGACGCACACCCACGCCTTGCCTGGGCGATCACAGGCTCCGGTCATTTTCTGAAGGAATCGCTCGAGCTCGCTCGGCGTTTCCCGGATGTTGATCTCTTTTTGTCCAGCGCTGGAGAAGAAATTCTTAGCATGTATGACTACAAGCTGGCTGACCTTAAAAAAGAGTTTAAAGTGTATCGCGACAATACGGCGAGTTCAGCGCCTGTTGGCTTGTTTTATCACGGTCATTATCACGGGGTGGTCATTGCACCCGCCACCTCTAACACCGTAGCCAAATGTGCCCTGGGTATTTCTGACACTCTGCCCACCAATATATTTGCGCAAGCGGGAAAACGCCGTCTTCCCGCTATTGTCTTTGCTTGCGATACCGCCCCTGAGGTTGAAACAGAATCCCCGTCTGAGTGGGTCACCACCTATCCACGTGCCATCGACTTACAGTACTCAAAACAGCTTGCTACTTTTGAACGTGTCACCATTGCCGAATCCGTTGAAATGCTGAATCTTGCGCTTCAGGCACATTATTCAAATCTGTCTCATATTCAGGCACATCCGTAGAAGTGAGTAATCAGTTGGAACATCTTCTTTTTCTAACAGGACGCTTGGCTGAGCCGGGTTTGCGCAAAATTCTCGCAAGCATTGAACCCTGCCCCTTTAATTGGGAAGTCCGCGAGATCGGCTTGCAGGTTGCAGGTTTGATGACGGCTGAGATGCTTAAACGGCGTTTAAAACAAGAGCATCTAGAGGGCTTTGATCGCATTGTTGTGCCTGGGCGCTGCCGTGGTGATCTAGATGCGCTAAGCGGCCAGTTTGGCAAAGCGTTTGTACGTGGCCCCGATGAAATGAAAGATCTTCCTCGCTACTTTGGTCGTGGTCGGGCACCCACAGACTTATCGCGCCAAGACGTGATGATCTTTGCAGAAATTGTGGATGCGCCCCAATCGAGCATCCAAGAAATCATAAAGCGCGCTCACCGTTACCGCCGCGATGGGGCGGATGTCATCGATATTGGTTGCCTGCCTGATACGCCCTTCCCACAATTGGAAGAGATCGTCAAAACACTCAAGCAAGAAGGGTTTAAGGTAAGTGTAGATAGCCTGGAAGCGAGTGATCTTAGGCGAGGGGCATTGGCTGGGGCGGATTATTTACTGAGTTTGCATGAGGATACCTTATGGCTTGCAGATGAAGTTGAGGCCACCCCCATCCTTATCCCCAAAAATCATGGCGATCTGGACGCCCTCATTCGTTCAGCTCATATCTTGAAGGATAAAGGCAGGTCGTTTTTTGTTGATGCGATTTTAGATCCCATTCACTTTGGCTTCACCGAATCCATTGTGCGGTTTCAAAAGCTCCGCGCAGCATTACCCGATGCCCGCATCATGATGGGTGTCGGTAATCTCACTGAACTCACTGATGCGGATACCGCAGGCATTAATGCCATTCTGTTTGGCATCATTTCAGAGCTCCGTATCAACGCTGTTCTGGCTACGGAAGTCAGCCCCCACTGCAAGAGTGCAGTGCGGGAAGCGGATGCAGCCCGTCGTATGATGTTTGCTGCGCGCGAAGAGGGGGCCTTACCCAGAGATTTCTCGGATGCACTGCTTATGCTCCGTTCGCGGCGCCCCTTCCCTGATACTCCGGAAGAAATTCTTGCAATGTCGGAATACGTGAAAGATCCTAACTTCCGTATTCAAATTAGCCGAGAAGGCATTCACGCCTACAATCGTGATGGCTTCAGAAGCGCACAAGATCCTTATGCCTTTTGGCCTCAATTGGAATTAGAGAACGATGCCAGTCATGCTTTCTATATGGGTGTAGAGCTTGCACGCGCACACCACGCTTGGCTGCTAGGAAAACGTTATGAGCAAGATGAAGATCTAAACTGGGGTGCAGGTCTGCCTGCTGCTGACGAAGACAAGCTCAAACAAAAGGCGGAAGGGCTTACCTTAACGCATCAACTGCGCGAAAAGCTTCCTAAAATGACGGGAGAAAATAGCGAGGCTGATCCCAGCTCAAACGAGGTGAATGCGATGCCTAATCATCCCAAGAACGAGCAAGCATCATGATTCTGGAATCGGTAGTCACGACACGTCAAGAAGACGGCAGCGCTTATATAGCACCGCTTGGTTTGCATGTAGAGGGATCACATCTCATCATCGCACCCTTTCGTCCTTCTCATACCCTAGAGAACTTAAAGCGCGAAGGCCATGCGGTGGTGAACTGGACTACCGATGTGCGGCTATTCGCCGGACCTGTTACGGGTCGCCGTGCATGGCCTGTCATTGCGCTTGATACATTTCCTGGCTACCGCCTTGAAGCTTGTCATACACATGCCGAGTTGAAAGTCATCGCGATTGAAGAGGATCCGCAGCGCCCTCGTTTTCGTTGTGAGATCACGCACGAAGAAACACACAGCCCTTTTCGAGGTTTTGTGCGTGCACAAGCTGCCGTAGTTGAGGCCGCGATTCTAGTCACTCGATTGCATATGCTCCCTAAAGAAAAGGTCGAGTCCGAGCTACTTTATTTGCAGATCGCAATCAATAAAACCGCAGGCCCCATTGAACTTGAGGCGTGGTCATGGATCATGCAGCGCATCGACACTTGGCGCAACGCCTCATGAGCGCATTGATCGCACCTCCTCCTTCTGGTAAGCACAAAACGGGTCTTCTTGCGAGTGTTCGTTCGGTCGATGAAGCACTCATCGCGCTCGTTTCAGGAGCCGACATCATCGATGCAAAAGACCCTGCATTGGGCGCCTTAGGTGCGCTTGACCCCAAAGAAATCAGCGCTATTGTTAAAGCGGTCAATGGGCGCTGCCCTATATCTGCCACCACCGGTGACTGGCCTCTTGGGTCAGCACAACTTCATTCCTCCTATGCATCCATTCAAAACACCGGGGTGGATTACATCAAAATAGGCTTATTTGGTGCGACCGATGAAGCCTCGCTTCGCAATGGGCTGGCACAACTTCCATCCTCTCCCAATCCTATTGGCCAAAGTCCGCATCGTATTGCAGTGATCCTGGCCGACCAAGGTGTTCCACTCTGGCCTCTGAGTATCCTAAAAAAGTATGCTTTTATGGGAGTAATGCTTGATACCGCCAACAAACACTCGGGGGGCTTACGTACCTTTGAAAGCCAAGAAACACTCGCTGTATTTGTAGCCCAAGCTAAGAGCCACGGTCTGATGGTTGGTTTAGCAGGCTCACTCAGAATAGAAGACATTTCCCCACTCGCCGCACTCAACCCTCACTATCTCGGCTTTCGCACTGCTCTATGCGGCAAAGAAGGCCGCAACAGCAACCTCGACCCTAACCGCATCGCCCAACTCCGTATCGCCCTTGAACGCACGTACTCAAGCGCCCCAGACCTGTCGGCCCACTAGTTGGATGGTGTAAGGCGCAGCTTGGGTCATGTCTGTAAAGGCAGCATCGACCCAGCCTTTGTGATGCCACTCGCAAGGTGAACCTTGATCCAGGCCCATGTCTAAGCTTTTCATGACACTAAGTCGCTGGGCACCAATCTGATTGGCCAACCATGCAGCTAAGCTATCTGATGTGATGGCCCAACTAGCAGGGATAGCGCTTTGATCGAACAATAACCGACGTGGCGACCACAAAGTCATGGGCTCACCATACTCCGAAATGGGTATGTCACGCCCTGCGGTCTGATTCCAGACTCTCTGAAGATAAATCGCAGTTTGCTCCATCGCCAACAGGGCTTGGCGATGTGCAATCACATCATCAAAACCAAGGCGCTGTTGTTCTATGCGCACAGTATCGGCGTATGCTCCTCCACCGCATACCACTACGATTGAATGAGATTGCGCTTGCTGCTCTAACCACACAATTGCCGCCTGAATGGTATGAGGGTGGCACACGCTACCTCCCAATTTAATCACCTCAATCAATTCTTTCCCAGCAATGCTTTTTTTACACTTTCTTGCACGGGGTGATCGCCCAACCAGATTTTGAGTAAGGCAGTACTCAATCCTGGCGTGGAGTTGGTTCCAAGGACTTTCTTGTTAAACCTAACCTCAGTTTCATTCTCTCGTAAAAGCAAAACAATGACGCTCCCCTCTTTTACTTCACCTACGGTTTTAATCACATCGTTTAACTGTTTGATCGCTAATTGCAGATTGAGCAACTCTTCTTTTGTTTGATTGGATTTCAGTCCGTAATCCAACTCCCCGGTAATATCGTCCCAATCCACATCGCGCAAAAAATGCAATTCAATTACAGCGGGGAAATTGACCAATGGACTATTTGTTCCGTTTGAAATGACCGGAGAAGCATAAAGTGCAATCACAGCGACATTGAAAAAAAACTGCGTGCGCAACCCTGCGCCACTTAAGGGAAGGGTTTGTTCATTCCACTGAAAGAGTTTGTTGAGTGTCACGCCTTCAACTTGAGTGGTTACTGAAGGCGATGGCTCAGCTGCAGAAAAAAAAGGGATGCAAAGCAGAATAAGAAAAACAGCAAAAGCTTTTAGGGCATTGATCACAATCAACCTCAAATTTAAATTAGACTTTCTCAAGAAGGCACGCTGCCCCCATACCTGTTCCAATACACATCGCAATCAAAGCACGTTGAGCTTCATTACGTTGCATTGCTGCCAAGATCGTGGCACAACGAATTGCTCCTGTTGCTCCCAAAGGGTGCCCTAAGGCGATCGCTCCTCCTAAGGGATTCACCACTGCCGTATCAAGCTTCAGGCTTCGTATTACTGCTAATGCTTGGGCTGCAAACGCTTCATTGAGTTCAATCCAATCCAAGTCTTCTTGACGCCATCCCGCTGCCTTCATTGCCATAGGAATCGCTTCTACCGGCCCCATTCCCATCACCTCAGGGGGCACACCTGCAACGCGGTAAGCAACCAGTCTTGCGATCGGTTCTGCTTGATATCGTTTCAATCCCTCTTCTGACATCAATAATACCGCTGCAGCTCCATCTGACATCTGTGCACTATTTCCGGCGGTCACAGAACCATGAACTGCAAAGGCCGGCTTCAATTTTGCGAGCTTTTCACGCTTAGAATCTTCACGCGGCCCCTCATCGCGTGTAATAAGTCGTTTGCTTAAATTAACCTGACCGTTCTCACCAGGGCTACGGCACTCTGCTTCGAAGGGACTGATCTCCGCAAGAAACTTTCCATCGCGCTGGGCGGAAAGTGCTTTTTCATGTGAGAACTGCGCGAACGCATCTTGATCCTCACGCGAGATCTGATATTGCTGAGCCACCTTCTCTGCAGTCAAACCCATTCCGTATGCAATCGCATGATGCTCCGTTTGGCTAAACCAACGAGGATTAGGACGGGGTGTATTGCCAGCCATCTGGCTCATCACACTCATACTTTCCACACCACCCGCTACCATCACATCGGCTTCGCCCAAACGAATGCGCATCGCTGCATCGGAGATGGCTTGCACCCCTGAGGCACAAAATCGATTGAGTGTATAAGCAGGGACTGAAACGGAAATCCCCGCCAATAAGCTAGCATTACGTGCAACATTCAGACCTTGCTCAGCCTCGGGTATTGCACAACCTATGATCACATCACCGATTGCCTGCGGATCCATTTGTGGTGCGAGTTGAAGAAGACATTTTAAAACATGCGCAAGCAAGTCATCGGGGCGCGCGGTCTTCATCACACCATGACGTTTTGCAACAGGAGTTCGTGTTGCTGCAACTAAATAAATCTCTCGAGACATTTTAAAATTTCCTTGAGAACTTATTGAGCTGAGTGCTTGCGTGCTGAGAGGCGTAAAGAAAGATCATCGAATGATCGTTTAGTTACGCAGCGCCTTACCGGTATCAAGCATATGCTGAATCCGCGCCAGGGTTTTAGGGTGCTTGAGTAACTCAATAAACAAGGTGCGTTCTACGTCTAGCAACCACTGATCATCCACTTTTGCGCCCGCGTCCACCTCTCCACCGCACAAAGCCACAGCCGCGGCTCGGCCAACCTTGTAATCGTGTTCTGAGATCTGCCCACCCTCCCGCATATTCAGCATGATGCTCTCTGCATGCGCAATGCCTGCTCTACCTGCCACTTGAATTTGATGACCAGGAAGAGGCGCACGCACACCCGCCTCAGCCATGGCCCGCGCCCGACAAATCGCTACATACAAAACTTCATGCGGGTTGAATACAACATCATCAGTGGGCTTACCAAAACCCATTTGAATCGCCTGGTGGGCATTACGCGAGGGAATTCCTTTCGCTACGATCTCAAAAGATTTTTCGATGAAGGGCATGACTAATCCAGTTGAGGTACTGGCGGCTAACTCATGCGCTCGACGCGCGAGATAGGCACTCCCTCCCCCGGCAGGGATCACCCCCACACCCACCTCAACGAGACCCACTGAAGACTCCAGTGCAAACACCCGATGTTGAGCATGCATCAAAAATTCACAGCCTCCCCCCAAGGCCATGCCTTGAACCGCTGCTACAGTTGGCACTTGGGCGTAGCGCAAAGCAAAAGAGGCCTGCTGAAA
>CAIPTD010000119.1 GCA_903867885.1 uncultured Ferrovum sp.
ACACGCACTTTTTCCTGATGCCGATATCCTGTTTTCGGATGAATGTGTGCCTTTGCTTAAGGCTATCCCTTCGCCTTCCTGGCTAGCCAAACTATCGCGTTTATCTTGGCTTACTGGTAAATCAGACGACCAACGTCTGGCTTGCAGCATGGAGCGTTTGCCGTTTAACAACGGCAGCATGGATTTAGTCATTGCGCATGGCGTGTTGCCTTGGTGCGATCCTCAGCTTGCTTTTGCGGAAGCACGCCGGGTGTTGCGGCAAGATGGATTGATGCTATTCAGTTCTCTAGGGCCGGACACTTTCAAGGAATGGAGAGGCGCAGGAAGCCCGCCCATGCTGAGCCTGATCGATATGCACGATCTGGCCGATTTAGCCTCGCATGCGGGCTTAACTAGCCCCGTTGTGGATATGGAGTACTTAACGGTGTTCTACCCCAACATCCAAGCCATCGTGCAGGATCTCCGCACCTTGGGGGGCGGCAACGGAATGGGTGACCGCCCTCATGGCCTGATGACCCCTCGCGCCTATCAAAAGCTTTTGTCTGCCGTCGAACGCACTCGAACCCCCGAGGGCTTGCCGCAAACCCTAGAGCTCATTTACGGCCACGCTTGGAACACCCGCCCACTCATCACCTCATCTGGCCGCCCGGTCATCCCCATCCGAAGCGCCTAATCGGCTTGGCCTCTGCTCCATTGCGCGAAAATCCACTCTGACTTGCGGGCTATATTGAGATTTCATAGATGGTGCCTTTAGGAACAAAGTAGCCAATCGCTTCGTTACGATTCAGTATCGCAACTGGCTAGTTGCCTGCTTTAGCGATTACTTTATTGGGTTCACGCAGTTAGGTTAAGGATGCAGTCTGTGTGGTTATTAGCCTTGTAATGGCTTGGTTTTCTGAGCTTTATTTGACCAAAAGCCTTGGTAAAGTTAAGCTGATGTGCTTCGGAGAGTTGGCCGAGTGGTCGAAGGCACTCCCCTGCTAAGGGAGCATAGGGTCAAAAACTCTATCGAGGGTTCGAATCCCTCACTCTCCGCCAGTACAAAGACCTCAAACCTGCTCAGCAGGTCTTGAGGCAGCCTCAGGCCCCGCACCATGCGGGGCTTTTTGCTTTGGGCTCCTGACTGCGACCAGTAATTTACGAGTTGTCGTGCATCAGCCGCAAAACCAAACTCAGTCCCAAAATAAATACCACCAAAAAAAGCAAACTTGAAGCACCGTGCAACATCCCAAATTGCGCGCGCATCACTGGATCGCACCCCTCAAAACCCCCTGCCTGTTGAATAGAAGTGCGCACAGTGACTATCCATGGCCGGATCACACCATGCCCCAATGCGGTTAAGCCCAGCGCTATTACAATGATGCGGGAAGGCCACCTTGCAGGGTTTAGCCCTGAATGGTCCATTTTCAAGCGCAAGCCTAATAGCAGCAGATAACCCCCCAAGCTGATCCACCCCATACGCTCAAAAATCACCCCCGCAATTGAGCCTGCATGACTGCGATCGGCGATTACTTCAAACAAGGTAGGAGCGACAAGATAGCCAACGGCGGCCTGCGCCCCCACTATCAAGGTCAATACAACAATATAGATTCGTTCAATCACTCGTTTCATACAATGCTTAATTTCCCTACACGCAGTTTGATTCGGTCCATCATTGGAACAGTAAAATAACTTGTCGTCACTCCATGCTAGACTTAAAACACTATCTCACCGCACATTAACCACTCATCATTTTATGGACAGCCTTTCAGTCATTTTTATCAATTTGATCGTTCTGGGCGTTTTTGGCGCCATTTTCTTTGCTAGGGGCGAAGTAGAAAAAGACCTGCTCCATAGACAAAAAATTTCCACAGATATCGTGTCGAATAAAATGGAAAGATTGGCTGAAAAATTGCTCGAGCAGGAAAAAAGCTTCAAAGAAATAAAGACACAGATGGAAGCTTTTGATAAGCGTATTACTGGCTTAGCCAGTACAGTAAACAGCTTAAATGCAGCGCGTGAAGGAGAAGAAAACCCTGTGTCTGACCCTTTAGCTAACTTTATCAAAGCAGGGTCAGAAAACACCGCGGCCAATTAAGAGCACGCTCACTCACTCAAATGCGTGAGCGCTGGCAGAAGGACTTCAGTCAGTAAAGCAGGAACAGATCGTCGCTTAAGGCGAGCGATTCTTGCAGGATGGGGGCCCCAATCAACCAGGTTCGCCGCCCTGGCTAATCCCTTTTTGGATAAGCTGTAGCGTTGCATAAATACAAATTGGGATCGCGCAATCAATGGGTCTGAAAATAACCTCGTCCCTAATGGTTTAGACCCTAAGCCCCTTAAAAAGAACCAAGGCCCGCGCAATCCTTTTGCTGCCACGATCGTGCGCGCCCAGACTACGGGGTGCCCATCTGCAAGCAATACCACCTCTCGGGCGCGCCACGGGCCTGAGGCGCGAAGTAAAAGACGTTCCGCAGAGGTGAGGTCATCCATCCCTTCGTACAACACCCTCACCTTAAAATGCTTGCTCTTAGACTTAATCCTAGCCGTTAAGGAGTGGGTATGGGTGAGCCACCCGTGCCAGAACCCCCTACGTGCGCCAAGTGCAGTGCGGGGCTGATGACTGGCGCCTTTGCACCCAACAATCGCGAGGCGACTCGCCGGGTGCATAGGGGCCAGCCTTAAGAAGCGAGAGGGCCGTCGAGTTCAAATGCGCGGTGCAAGGATCGCACCGCCAATTCCATGTATTTTTCATCAATGACCACCGAAGTCTTGATCTCTGAAGTAGAAATCATTTGGATATTGATGTTTTCGTGGGCAAGTGTTGAAAACATTTTACTGGCCACGCCAGCATGGGTTCGCATACCCACCCCAACCAGAGAGACCTTACAAATCTTGTTATCCCCATGCACATCTCGGGCTTGAATAGCGGGTTTGATTTGGTTGTTGGCAATGCCCATGGCCTTATCAAACTCATTACGGTGCACTGTGAACGAAAAGTCAGTGAGCCCATCCACGCTGGTATTTTGAATAATCATATCCACATCAATATTGGCTTCACCTATGGGGCCTAGGATGGAATACGCAATGCCCGGACGGTCGGGCACGCCCAGGATGGAGAGTTTGGCCTCATCGCGATTAAATGCGATACCGGAAATGATGGGTTGTTCCATTTTTCTATCTTCCTCAAAGGTGATGAGTGTGCCGTCGTTCTTGTCTTCAAAACTGGATAACACGCGCAATTTAACTTTGTACTTCCCGGCAAACTCCACCGAGCGAATCTGTAATACTTTTGAACCCATGCTGGCCATTTCTAGCATTTCTTCAAAGGTAATGGTTTCCAGGCGGCGCGCCTCGGGAACCACGCGGGGATCGGTGGTGTAAACACCATCTACATCCGTATAAATTTGGCATTCGTCTGCACTTAAGGCAGCGGCTAACGCAACGCCGGTTGTATCCGAGCCGCCTCGTCCCAAAGTAGTGATGTGTCCTGCTGCATTCACGCCCTGAAAGCCTGCCACCACGACCACTTTTCCTGCATCTAGATCCGCACGCATATTGTGCTGATCGATGTCTAGAATCCGCGCCTTAGTGTGCGCTTCATCAGTCAAAATTCTGACTTGCAAACCCGTATAGGAAACGGCGGGAATACCTATATTCATTAAAGCCATGGCAGTTAGGCCGATGGTTACTTGCTCACCCGTTGCGATCACAACGTCGAGCTCACGCGGATCAGGGGTGGCTTGTACTTCTTTTGCAAGCTTGATGAGCTTATCGGTTTCCCCGCTCATCGCAGAAACCACCACCACGATTTGATGCCCTGCTTTGTGAAACCGAGCAACCCGATCTGCAACCTTTCGGATACGCTCAGGATTGGCCACTGAGGTACCGCCGTATTTTTGTACTATGAGAGCCATGGATAGTGCCAAAAGACCGAAAACCAATAATTATACTGCGTTTTAAGCGCTGACGCGCACCTCCAATCCCCACTCTCTCAAGGGCTGCGCCCAGGATTGCATCTCTTGTTCTGACATTGCGGATAAGTGCTCGGCTCCTGGCTGCAGTGAGGGGCGGGCTAAGGTGTAGAGCATCACTCCTTGCAATTGCGTACCGTGTTGTATCGCTTGTCTCACCAAATCCACATAAGCCTGTCTTTCATTGTCTGGGGGAGGAATACCGTCTTCACGAAAAAGGCAAGTTTGTAACCAAACGGGAATGACTGAACTCACTACCTTCAAGCGCTCCAACACCAAATGATCAGATAGTTCCACATCATTCACGTGCTGTCGATTTGCCATTAAACCTCTATCCAGCTTGAACCATAATTCACCGCGGGCTGCCGCGAGCTGTTTAAGAGCAGATTGAATCAGATCTCGCGTGACAAAACTTCCGTTACTGATCACCACTAATTTTAGGGGCGAATGAAAGGTTCGTTTTGCAACTTCATTAAGCACACACTCCACCGCCGCTGCAAAATCAGGGGATGCCGTGGGCTCACCATTTCCTGAAAATGCAATGTCGTTCAGCCTACGCAAATCTTCGGGCACGCGACGTTGCATGAAGTCGCCGTCTAGTACTTCTGTTAAGAAACCGCGCAGTTCAGATTTAAGAAGGGGTATATCAACAAGTGGGGCGGCGCCTCTTACCAGATTGGGCACTTGGCAATAGCGGCAGGCCCAGTTACAAGCATTATTCGTATTGAGGTTAATGCCTATAGATAAGCCTTGAGCCCGGCGAGAAACAACAGGGTAGACGTATCTTAAGCCTGCAGACGCGCGACTGTGATCGGTCACTTCAAGAGGGGATTGGGGTTCAGCCATTTGGATAGCCATTTGTGAAGGGTGATTGCACATTACCCCTACCCACCAAGAAACTCAAAAAGCTTTTTTTAAGTGAGGAACGCTTTGTTGCCCTCGAGATCTGGGGTTGTTTTTTCTTCCGGTTTCAGGGAAGGAGCCGCAGGCTTTTCTTGTGGATTTTCTTCTTCTGGGGGTGGCTCAATGTAAACCCAAATTTTTAGCGCCGACATATCCGGGTTTTCGTAGGTTTGCAATTTTTTGGCATAAAAATCATCCAACAAGTGTCCCGCAGACACCAACAACACCCCATTGCTATTGAATACGTCCCGGTTCAATTTCATGCCAGACCTTACTTCAGTTTGCTTAACCAGATACTCATCATCACTTTGCACGCCCCCATCCAAAACAGCTTGAAATGCGTCTACGACTGCTGGGTCATAACGTCTTCCCTTGCCCTTTTGAATTGCCTTAGCGGCCTGATCTGGTTTGTACTTTGTCACCGCCAGCGTTCCTGCCATCATCGAATCATAATCATTCGCTACAGCAACAATACGAGCAGTGATAGGAATATTTTCTCCTGCCAGATGGTCTGGGAAACCGGTACCATCCCACAATTCATGGTGATGTTTAACCACCAAAGACACCTCGTTAAAGTCTTCAAGCGCGATCAATGCGGCATTGCCGTTATCGGGGTGGCCTCTATGAATCTTCACCTCTGGCATGCTGAGCTTAGCAATGGGCTTAGCCAACAAAACGTCCTGAAAACCAATCTTACCAATGTCATGCAACAAGGCGCCTAGCATGACGTCTTGCACCCTATCTTTGGGGAGCTTCATGGCCTTGGCTATATGTACAGACATATCACTCACGCGCTTGGAATGGCCCGCCAGAATCCCACCACGCAACTCTATTAAATTAGAAAACACTTTAACTGCAGTTACGAGCTTATGGTTCAACGCTTCATGAAGGGCAGTCGCTTCAGTAGTGCGTTCTTGCACTTTCTTTTCTAGATTGATGTTTAAATCACGCAATTCTTCATTGCGTTGAAATGAAATTTGTTCAAGTCGTTCTTTTTCTCGCTCCAGGCCTCGCAATTTAATCGCGTCATGCACTGCGGAGAGTATTTCTTGGTCAACCCAAGGTTTAGAAAGATAGCGATAAATTCCTCCATCGTTCAAGGCACCCACAGCCGCATTAATATCACCAAACCCAGTTAGAAGGATGCGATAAGTACTGGGATATTTTTTTGCTAGCTCGGCTAAAAACTGTGTGCCGGTCATGCCTGGCATGCGCATATCTGAAACCACCAAA
Source organism: uncultured Ferrovum sp. (assembly GCA_903867885.1). Classification (GTDB taxonomy): domain Bacteria; phylum Pseudomonadota; class Gammaproteobacteria; order Burkholderiales; family Ferrovaceae; genus CAIVHB01. The sequence goes on from CAIPTD010000119.1 coordinate 6,090, forward strand.
TCAATGGGCTCAGAGGCGAAGAATTGGAGTGCTTGCGTTGCATTTTCAGCAAACAAGAGTTTGTAACCAGTCGGTTGAAATAAACGACCAAGCGCAGACAGAATGTTTGTCTCATCATCGACAAACACAATGGTAAAAGAAGCATTTCCCATTATCGTGCTGCTATCTGCGCTCATTTTCTCCTCTTAGGCTAGCTTTACATCATGACTTAACTTATGTTTAACGGCATTTTTTTTGCCACCATGAGCGCGATACCGCGTTTAGTAGAATACGACGCTATTCAAAACACGAGTTTGGATACTACTTGCTTTAGGTTTTACTCATACGAGAACCAGTGTAGAGGGTTTTAATTTCAGTTAGATAACAAAAGCCCCAACCAAGAAAACCAGGTTGGGGCTTGAATGCGTTTATCTTTGGGTAACTAATTCACTTGGCCCACATACCCTTGAGCTGATTGTGCTTTACTGAGATTAGTCTCTATCACTTCCGCCAACAAAGCCCAAAATCTGTAATAAGCTTACAAAAATGTTGTAGATGCTCATGTACAGCGTAAGCGTTGCTGAAATGTAATTGGTCTCACCACCACGAACAATTTCATTGATTTGCCAGCTAATCATCAGAGAACTGAAGATCATGAAGCCCGCCGCCAGCACTAGCTGAAATAAGGGCAACTGCAGAAAGATGTTAGCAATAGAAGCCACCATGAGGACAATGGCGCCAACGGTTAAAAAACCCGTCATGCTGCTCAAGTTCCGTTGAGCGTTAGAGCCGAGTACAGACATGGCCAAGAATGTGATTCCGGTTCCACCCGCAGCCAAACCAACCAGTTGGGGGCCATTACGGAAATGCAGAGTGAATTGCAAAATTGGCCCAAGCATGAAGCCCAAAATAAAAGTCAGGGCCAGCAATAGGTAGACCCCAGTGCTGCTGTACTTGTTACGCTCAATGGCAAAAAACAAACCGTAGATTGCAGCCATAAAAAGAATGGTACCCAGTAATGGGCTTGCTGCCATGAAGGCGAAACTGGTGTTTAACCCCAGCGCCGCACCCACCGCAGTCGGAATCAAAGAGATACCGAGCAATCTGTAGGTGTTACGAAGCACTGTGTTACTGCTGGCTTCATAGGTGTTGGTGGAAAAGTTTTGAAAATCTTGCATTTTGATGTGCTCCCCGAGAGAAGCCGCACATTGCGGCGATCACATTTCATAGACTAATCAACGCTTACAAAAGTTGCAAGCAGAATATAAGCGCTTGATTTCAGATCATTCGTTTAACAGACTTACTACTTACTTGATATGGGGACGATAACAAAATTATCAAGTGTGCGATTTAGGCAGCCTGATTGGTAGCCCAAAAGTTTTGCAGGAGAAGGGAGGCATGCGAGGGGGAATCAAGTGCTAGAGCTCGGGCTGTCACTAAGGCATGCTCAATTTTGATTTCATCAAAACCGGGATATTCTTTAGTGGTGAAGCCCATAGACCAATCTTTGAACTCACGTTTTGGGATGTCCATACAAATCAGTTCCATGATTCCGTAATGCCGACGGTCTGCTTTGATCCGTTCAAAAGTCTTCAGAACTGCTGACTTAGGGCCTTCCAGGTACTGCATAAACGATCCACCAGCATACAACATGACACCCGATACCCCGTTCACTCGATTACGCTCGCGGGAGTTATGCAGCAATGCATCCAACTCCTTCGCGCTAAATGGTGCGCGTTCCGATGAGATGTAAACCAGAGAGATGAGGTGTTCCATGCGTTTAAAACCGATTGAATTTAAATTCGAAACCGATTATATCGCTCAGGCAACGATTTGACTACTCCAACCCAGCACTACAAACCAGAAATTTTCATTCGCGGCGCATCACACGCTATTGGGCTTTATTTGCAAAGTCCATCTCAAATTGATGACGCAATGGCGAGAGGTCGTATCCTGCGTTTGCAGCAATGGCAAGCAATATATCTGCCGGCTGTTCGCCAGACTGACTAAGCGCCCAGAGCGTCGTGGAGCGCATTCCAGAGCGACAATACGCCAATTGCGGGCTGGGTAGGCTCTGAGCCAAATGCTTAAAGAGCGTGACATCTTCCTTGGTCATATGACCACTCACTACGGGACAATACGCCGCTTCAAGACCTGCTGCTTTGGCAGCTTGCTCAATTTCCTGATAACTGAACTGATCCATTGACTCGCCATCTGGCCGGTTGCAGATAATAGTCTTCACACCATTTTGGGCAATTTCTTTGATGTCTTCAGGGGAGACTTGTCCCGCCACCCATAAACCATCAGTGAGTTGCATTGCTGTAGTCATTTTTTTCTCTCTTGCAGTGAAGCGTAAGCAAAGTTGGGTTTGCATAGTTTAGCCCGGGATGCATTGATTCGGCCAATCGCCTTTTAACCATTCTTTGCACTTCCCCCACCCGTACTTTTAGTTCATCCTAGAGAGCTTACTCATGCTTATTTAAGTGCGCTTGATTATGGCTCGCCCCCGTCGTATCCCTCGGTCTCAACCCGGCTCAAACGCCCTGAATGCGCAGGACCATCTCAACCCTGATCAAACTGTTTATGCGATCGAATCGGTAGACCACGAGGCACGAGGTGTTTCCCATCACGAAGGAAAAGTAGTTTTTCTGGATGGTGGGTTAGTGGGGGAAAAGGTAAAAGCTCGAATCTATAAGCGTCGTCCCAGCTTTGATCAAGGCGAAGCCATCACCATTCTGCGCAAGGGTTCGGGGCGCGTCACAGCAGGGTGCCCCCACTTTGGGGTATGTGGTGGTTGCAATATGCAGCACGCCGACCCCACCGCTCAAGTAGCCTATAAACAACGCATATTGGAAGATAACTTAAAACGGATCGGCCGGGTGTATCCAGAAATCATGCTCCCCGCTATTCAAGGCCCTGCTTGGGGATACCGACATCGCGCACGGTTGTCTGTTCGTCTCGTTGAAAAAAAAGGCGGCGTGCTCGTTGGCTTTCATGAGCGTAACTCAAGCTTTGTAGCAGATATTTCTAGCTGCAAAATTTTGCCGTCACATGTTTCAGCACTGATTTCACCTTTACGCAATCTCGTGACGCGGCTTTCCCTTGCCGATCGCTTGCCGCAAATAGAAGTCGCCGTAGGCGAGGCTGTGACGGTTCTGGTATTTCGTATCCTGCAAGACTTATCGCCCCAAGATGAAATTCTCATGCGGGACTTCGCAACATTTCATGCTGTGCAGGTTTGGTTGCAAACCAAGGGGCCGGATACAGTTCATTTATTTCATCCTAAGGAAGTGCCTGGGCTGTATTACGCGCTTCCCGAGTTTGGCATCCAGATGCCTTTTGGCCCGGCTGAGTTCACACAGGTAAACCCTGATGTCAATCGTGTATTGGTGAGCCGGGCTATGCGCTTACTCAAACCCAAGCCAGGAGAACGAATTGCCGACTTATTCTGTGGATTGGGTAATTTTTCTTTGCCTATTGCTAGGCTTGGAGCCTATGTGGTGGGAGTGGAAGGCAGTGCAACGCTGGTTCACCGCGCCGCTGAAAATGCAGAAGTGAATGGTTTATCGGCTCGTGCGAAATTTCAGGTGGCGGATTTATTTCAGATTGATGCAGAGGGATTAGCTCATTTGGGCCATTTTGACGGGATGTTGATTGACCCGCCCCGTGATGGGGCCATGGAACTCGTGCGAGCAATAGGGCCAAATGGCCCTCAGCGAATTGTGTATGTTTCTTGCAGCCCTTCTACCCTATCCCGTGATGCGCAAATACTCGTTCATGAACATGGGTATCGCTTAAAGTCTGCGGGGGTGGCCAATATGTTCCCTCATACCGCTCACGTGGAATCGATCGCGCTATTTACACGAGAATAAATCTAAGTTCAAAAAAATATAGCAGCGTTAACCAGTTTTTTTCCTGTTTGGGAAATTCCGGGACTATTGTAGAATGTGGCTTGTTGTGTATTTTAGCTCCGTTCTGGAGCCAATATTGAGTGTCATACCGGAGATTTGGGTGAGTGGTTTAAACCAGCAGTCTTGAAAACTGCCGACGGGAAACCGTCCGTGAGTTCGAATCTCACAGTCTCCGCCAAGCACCTAAAAATCAATGTTGCTTCTGCCTGTCTTGGCTTGTACGGCAATATGCCGAAACATTCCATCTAAAAAACGGCATGGTCGCCTCGGTCGGGCTCTGCCTCGCCCTTGACCCAATTCGCATAGGCCTCAAATAAGGTTTCTGTGCCATATGACGGAGTGGCCTCAGCATCATAGCGCTGAGCAAGGGCATCCCAAACCAACATAGATTCAGTGGCGTAATAGCGGCCAATCCTAGCCAACTCCGCCTTGTCAGCAACTGCTGGGATAATTTTCCCAATCCAACTCAACACGCGAATGATGAAGTCCATCAAGCCAACAGGAATACTTTTAAAACGTGGCTTCATACCAAGCAACCTAAATAACTCCTCGCCCTGCTGACGAGGGCTAATTGCGGGCCCTGGGCCTCCTATTGGCAAGATCTGATTGTGTCGATTTGGATCCTCTAAACATGCAGCCAAGAATTCACCTAAATCATCATCGCTGATCGGTTTGCAAGCAGTGCGATTACCATCGCCAAACAGCAAAAAAGGCTTGCCGCTTTTAACGCGTTGTAACTGCCCAGACAGAGATTTGAAAAAAGCAGTAGGGCGAACGATGGAATACGTGAGTCCCGATTCTATCAATGCTTTTTCAAAAGCAAGCTTGGCATGCTGAAAAGCAAGCAACGGTTTCTGTACACAGATGGCCGAGAGCAGCACAAAATGTTTTACACCTGCCTCTTGCGCTGCTTGAAGCGCAAATAGGTGCCCTTGGTAATCTACTCGCCATGCTTCTTTGGGGGAGCCCGTGCGCGAAGCCATGCAGGAAATGACAGCGTCAAAATGCTCGTGAGCAAAACCTTCTAACTTGAGTGATGCTAAATCACACGGATCACCCCATCGTATTGTGGCCCCGGCCAGGCGTGCTGATAATTTCTGATTACTCTCAAGAGAGTGTTGTTCCTTACGCGGGCGAATGAGGCAGATCACCTCATGGCCATGCCTGATTAGCGCACCTACAGTGGCTTGGCCTATTGTTCCCGTTGCCCCCAGTAATAGTACTTTCATTATGGTTTAAGTCCGATAAAAATGAAGCGCAATGTTCAATAACAGGCCCACTCGGTGAAGGCACTTTCTGGGCTGAATTCAGTCACGACAACCATAAATCGATGGGAGCCAGTTTGGGCAACGAGCACACCATAGTCTGACAAGCCCTGAGCTGCGGCCGCTCGGTTGGCTGCGGCCCAAACGTGCTCTAAATTATCGACAAAACTGGGAGTGTTTTGAGCGAGTTTTTCTCTTGCATTACCTGAAAGTCTTAGTAGGTGAACGTGCAACTGATTTTGGCTGCGATGCGCTTGAGGGTTCACAACTAAAGCAATGGATTCAGGTTCGATCTTTTTTAATGCTGTTTCCCAAGCAAACTGCCAAATTGCTTCTGGCTTTTTAGGGTCTTCCACTCCGCGCACAACGGTTCTTGGGATTGCCAATCCATGCACAAATCCAGATGGGCATCCGCACATTTTGATATCTCGCATCGCCATAAATTGATCATTACTTGCCCATACATCGGTTGTTTTCTTGCATTCATTCACACCGCAATGCCCTTCTAATCGAGGTGACATGCACTGACTGCAGTAATTCTCAAGCGACGAATCAACGCATTGCGTCGCAATGTGAAGCAAGATATCGCTGCGCGCGACGGGACCCGCAGCCAGTACAGGGGTCGAATAGAGTCCGATGATCAGGATTGCAGCAAAAATAATCTTTAAATAGTGCTTATGGAACATAATCAAATAGGCTAAGACATGACTAGATTGCTTTCTCTTTTTTAATAGCATGAAATGCACAACACATCTATTCCTTCAGGAGTACACTGGACTTGTACTATAGCGGACTGATTAAAAATGGTTATTCAACACCCTAGGTCACAGGCCATCGCCCGCAATGCCCAAACAAGGCAAGCTGAGGAAAGTGTGCTCTTTCCTCCCAAGCATATTGCGTATGCCTTAGCTGCCTCAGTATCGCTTACTCCACTCATCCCTGCTGAATCTGCACAACTCAACACGGCAATTCCTGTTACTGCTTCTGTCGTTGCTAATGTAAAGATGCGTATGAGTTATCACGCTACCCAACTTAATATCACGCAAAGCGATGTTGAGCGCGGTTATGTCGAGGTACCCTCCGCATTAAGATTTGTTGTGGACACGAATAGTCGTGCTGGTTTTATTATGGAATTTCATCCGATTGGAAATATTATCGAATCCGTGAAGGTTGGCGGATTGGGAAATGAAATTCATCTGGGTGCTGAGGGTGGCACAATTGTTCGTCGTGGAGTGCTTCCAAAAAACCAAGAACATAATTTAAGTTTCAAATTCACGCTTCGGCCTGATGTGAGCCCTGGCAGTTATCCACTCCCCATAGACCTCACCGTTCGCGCGCTCACCTAGTCCCACGCAAACCAAGCCATGAATAACGACATCAAAAATTGACCGTCACCACGATATTGTCTGTATAGAACCCTACTTTTGCGTTTTGGCCAGGGAAAATCTGCCCAAATACATTCAATGTTGTTTTTCCGTTACCCAAACCTGAAAGCGTCACGCTGCCCCCTGATCCATCACCCCAAACGAGTGTTCGACCCGCATTGGTATATAGGTTGTAGTTGAGTGAATTTGCACCATTCATCATGGTCCGGGAAGCATAAGAATTGCTTAAACCTGAACTCAATGACATCACAAATGAAGAAGTACCTCCTCGACAGTTTACGGTAATGCTTCCAACCCCATTATTGTTTGGTAACGCAGAAAACACATCATAAATGCCAAAACTCACTCCCGTCATTGAGGTGAATGCACAGTTAGCAAGCACACAATCCGTCTGAATAAACAAAATTAAAAACGGAAGTACAGTACGAGCAAGAATGCATCTCTCTGCTCTAGGCATTGAAGCTTGAGAGCGGTCGATTGAATACTTCATGGTTCCACGCGCTTACAAGTCAATATACCTAGATCAGGCAGCGGGTCTTCGCCTGCTTGATACGGGAGAATGAATTCGCAACTTTGTTTGCCCCAGATTGCGTGCATTTTGTTCAGCGGACCTAGGCCAATCACATATACCTCTCCGCCGTAACCCACTATAAAGTTTTCATCTGAGTCTTCTTTTCTAATCAACGCTCCAACGG
>CAIPTD010000120.1 GCA_903867885.1 uncultured Ferrovum sp.
CCTTTGTAATGACCAATTTGCGAACACTTACAGGCTTGCAAGACGTAGTGGACTTTATTGTGACCAAAGGCATGTTGCCGAACTAATTGTTGTAGGTCGCTATCGCGATACTTTTTATCTACGTCCTCAAATGGCTGGAGATGGGTAGTCTCCCACCAGCCAACGAACTGCAAACCAATTGCACAACATATGTAGTGGTGGCGGAGTCTTTTTCTGAAGGGGCGATCCACAGCATAGGTTGGTCTTGTTGATTCGGAAATTATTAGAACCTTGGTCATTATGGGTTAGATACAAATTTTTGAACATTTGCTCCCATTAGTAAACTAAACAAGTCTATTTGAATTACTTAAAGTTGAGGCGATCTCTTGCCTGCCTGATTTCCTCATTGATAGCGCGCTTGAGTTCCTGCAACTTTATGTGATGTCCGCCCTTGTAGGCATTCTGCGAAACCTGCGCCTTACCGACTGCGCTTTTTGGCCCTGTGGATTGGCTCCAAGGCTTCCATTCTTTGATCGCCTGACTCTGGCGTTGCCGTCTTGCCGGTGACCATCCCGATGCTGAGTCTCCCATCGTCATCCTCCAATAGTTTGTTTTGCTCAGTTTTTTGTTTTTTCCCACGCGAGGCAACAGCATCTGATGGCATATCCACGTTGTTCACCTGTTGGGGTCCATGAGCAATGTTGGCCTGCTTCACAAAGGTTGCCTGCCGGGGATACTTCAAATCAACCAGAGCAGAGATGGTTGCCCGGCTCTGCGCTTGCGCCTTCAACGCCAGTCCCAAATAAACCTCAAACTGCTTTTGATACGTCTGAGCTTGTGCTTTACGAGCCAAATCCGTGAAGATGGTTTGCAATGCTGTAGCTTGACTGACCAACATGGCCTCCATTGTTTGAAGATTGCCTCCGTTTACTTGGGTGCAAGTAGCCATAATGCCCTTTATCAAGGCTTCCAGATCGACATCTCCACCCATGACATTTTTCTGATAACCCTGAATCACAGCTGCAGCTAGGAGCTCAGATGAAAGTGCAAGTTGGCCTCTTTGTGCTGGCGTATACAAGGTCGTAAGAGTTTCTTTCTGAGGTGGAACTTTAGAATTTTTCGCCTCCATTTTTTTTGATTCCTTATCTATGTCCATTTACTTCTCCTATTTCTGATTTAAATCCCGGACATCTTTGCAACTGATGTGCAAAATCAATTGGTAACTTTGAGTTTGAGCCCTCAACACAAAGACCAGCGTTTTGCGAATTCATACAGTGCCAGCCAGTGCGCAAGAAGTGGCATTCAAAACAAACAATGCGATCATCCAAATCTCGGTCACGAATGACCAATCGATCAGCCAGTTTTTCGGCTGAATCGAGGTCAACGCCAAGAGACCTGAAGTGCTCAAGCCGAATCAAAAATATGTCAATTTCCCTACCTTTCATGGCTGAGGAGTGCGGCCAGCACCAGCGGTCGGGGTCTTCCATCTGAGCAGAATTTAAATCGGCTTTTTCCATATCAGCGGGGACTGACACTGTCAAAACTGACGAAACTATTTTTTCACTGAATACAATGGATTTGGTAGGCACTGACGAAACTGCCAAAAGACTGGGTGCTAAGCTTTCGTCAGTTTTGTCAGTGCTACTTCTCTGATTAATTGCATTCTTTGCACGCTCCGCCCATCTGGTCATTTCGTCACCTTCTTCAATTGAGGATTGACGTAATAACGCACCGTTGGCCGACCCATCGTGATGATGCAGTCTTGGCTCTGAACGTGTCCGTTTTCCTCCAGAATTGAAAGAGCAGTTTCAGCCTGTAAGGTAGTGGTAACGCCTGACCATTGCTTGCGGACCAAGTCACGCACTGTGAACCCATCTGTTAACTTACCCTCAGCAAGCCGACGGCTTACCATGCGTGCCGTAGCGACTTTAGCGACCTCAACAAGCCCGTAGATGCGCCTTGCATGCCCGGTTAGGTATTCACACCATGCAGCTGCGTGCAGTGCGCTGGTGGCTCTTACAGGGCCAATTGAGCCTTCCGCCAAGTGCATGATCAAGGCTATGGAGCAAAACAGTTTTTCGAACTTGCCAAAGTGCTGCTGCATCAATGGGTTTTGTTCATTGGCGATGTGTACCGTATGCAGTTCCGTACACCACTCGATGAAGATAGCCTGCGCAGCATCGTCAAAGCAGAAATGGGGTAACTTCACAAAGTCATCACTGGGTGCGGCTCCGTCTTGCAGAGGGTCAAAGACCGCTAATCTGTCAAACAATTCACGTACAGCCTCACGGGCACCTTTAACCGGGTAACGGTCACGCCACTCCCAAGGCACAGGGTTGGGGTACACCATCAATTGGAATCGCTGAATGCGGCCATCGTTGTCCAGTGAAGTGGTGATTCCGGCGAGATAGCGTTCGAGCAAATCTGGCTGGATACCGCCAAACACCGAGATGCACAGGTTTTTGATGTGCAGACTGCCGCGACCGATACGGTCAATGTTGAAGCTGGCGGTACCGTTCCAGCCTTCCAGATAGAAAGCCTTGTCACCTTCTTTACCTTCTTTTTCCCAGGATGCCAGCAGACCAATCAACTCGTCCCGGTAGACCAGCATGCCCTCTGGGTTGTGCACCAGCAGGTCGCCCAGTTTTTCCACTGTGGAATCGTTCGATTTGAATCGCCGCTGTTTGGGCTCCTCTGGGGCTTGCAGGTCTTGCAAGTCCGCAATGGCAGCATTCATTTTGAGGTGATCGCCTTTACCGAAAGCGGCTTTTTTCATGCTGGCCTTGACAGCAGACTGGTGAGCCTCGAAAGCTGCTTGTTCTGCATCAAATATTTTCTTGGCATCTTCCAGCTTCTCGGCTTCTTTTGCTTCGAGCCGATCAAGGAACCGGGTAACAGTACCCAGGGCAGGTGACTTCTTGGAAGAGGGATCTCCCACAATGCCACCAAAAAGATTTGGGGTAACGATCCAATCATCCCTTCGTTTGGGCTTGATGGAGCAACGCGCACCGATGACAGAACCTAGACAGACTATCAGCGCTGAAGCAATGTAGTCAGGCGAACAGGGCATTCGGTCGGCTTCGTCTAGTACAAAGTGCATAAGCGTTGCGGGAAGCAATGCCGTTGCGTCGAAGGCTGGTGCAAGTGGCAAATCAGATTTGATTTCGTTTGGCTCAGCCCAATTACTTAAATGAGCAATAGCTTGCAAATCATCTGCCGCATAGGCCGGTGAGTCGAGTGCAAGATCAATGCACTCTTTCACAGCCTCTGGCCCTGCCGTCTGGTGCAGATCGTTGAAGTCGGTCATGCTGCTCATGCTGCCTCCTTAAACACCGGCACGGCTAATGAGGCGCAAGCTGCTTTTAATGCTGCAGTGGCCTTGGTTAAGCCTGGGTTACTGGGAGTCTGGTGGTCGTCATCTGCGGCGATGATAATTTTGAAATCAGGGTATTTAATGCGTAGCGCCACTGCAACCGCTTCGAGATTACCCGCATTGAATGCGACCGCTACGGCATGGCCGGTGCATTCGTGGATGCTTGCACCAGTGGCAAAGCCTTCACACACGATCAATGCGCCCTTGGGTTTTCCGATACCGAAGTAACAGCCTTTTATCCGACCACCTGACATAAACATCTTGTTGCCGTCAGGGGCAATCGTTTGCAAGCTGTGCACCGTACCTGCCGTATCGCGCATCGCGATCAACAGCTTATCGCCTTGAATCCTTGCCCCATTAGGCGCTATACCTTTTCGGATTAAGTACTCATGCTGTTTGCAAGGCGAAGCCGCAATCCAACGCTGAAGTGCTGAAGAAGCAGCCGATTTTTGGCGTTTAGCAATTTCGTTTTCGCGCTGGCGCTGCATGGCTTTGATTCGCTCGCCGTGCTCAAGTCGTTCCATTACTGTCATGGATTTGTTGGACTTGCTGCACCAGTTTTGCGTAAAGCCCTCTCGCCAGTCACCAAACGCCCCCGCTGCGATACCGTCTAAATGAAGGATGTACCAACCGTTTTTGTTGGTTGTTTTACCGTTGGAGCTAAAGCGATGGATTCCACCATCACCAATGATTTCTTCAGGCGGGGTTAATCCTGCGTTCGAAATAGCAATTCGTAATTGATTGATGGAATCGTTCATTGGCTCACCCCCAATCGATGAGCGAATAACTGCAAAGCCTCGAAATCTGGGGCGTGATGGAAATAGCCGTACTTGCAGACCAAAAATCCCCCATCAGCCAATTTGTAGACTGCATGCCCCTTCAATGCAAGCTGTGCAATCTGCGTTGAAATTGCTTTACTGTGGGCCTCATGAATGGCAAAATTACCCTTGTAGAGGTTAGTTCCAAGCCCTTCGGTGTTGCAAGCACCGGGGGCTTTTCTGTTTGGGGAGTTGTTCATTTCGAATCCCTCCACACGTACGCTGAAATCAGGATCGGAAGTTCATTGCGCTTGGTATGCAGCACTTGGACCAGTTCACGGATTTCTTCATCAGATTTGCCTGCTACCCTTGCTGCGGCAATTGATTGCGCTTCATAGTCAGGCCAGCCTTTAGCTCGTTGGCCAATTGCGACCCCATTTGTGAATAAACCAGCACGAATCGCGTTGTAAACGCTGGCATCCGCCCTGTGTCCCAAAACCCGTTTTACTTCGGGCAATCTCAATATCAGCATCACTATTCCCCTTTGTGTCTCGCTGGCGGTTGTCAGCGATTGGGGGATAGCGTATTTTTTCTAATAATTAAAGTCACCGTCAACTTGTGACAGATATTGAGGCCAGCATGTCTACAGCAGGCTACTCAATCCTCCGGGCTTGCCATTTTTAGTAACCCGACGTTCTATAGTTGATACAGACATATGATTTTCTGCAGCTAATTGCTGAACAGCATCTGAGTATTTCATTCCATTTGATCTAAGTTCTTCAAATCTTTTGCAAATTGCAATGTTCTCCAGCAATGGAATTTTTGCTGATTTGAAAGTGCCGTGCTTCGCAAAATTGTTCAATAAATCTAGCAACGGTTTTATGTCTGAGCTATCGATGAGACATTGATCTTCTGGATTATTTTCGTTATTTAAGGTTAGCATTCCATTAGGTTGTTCCAGCGCTTTTTGATAAACGTCAACCAACACTTCTGCGATAAAGCGTTCATCTTGATTTGCTCTGCGTCCAGCCTTCTTAGTCTCCCGCTTCATCCTAAATGCCTCATGGTCATTTGCATTCGGCCTATGCCGCTTTGAATGGAAGTACTTCAGCAACCCGTGCCAATTTATCCAAGTAATCTGCCCATTGCTGCACCATCTCAGCACGTTGCTTCAAATACTGAGTTCTGTTGTAACTTCTTCCGTTTGAATCCTTCACAGCATGTGCAAGGTTGGCTTCGATGGCCAACGGGTCAAGGTTCAGTTCGTCCACCAACATTGTGCGTGCACTGGCTCTAAAGCCATGCCAAGTTTGCTCTTTGCCAAAACCCAGCGCATACAAAGCACTACGAACACTGTTATCCGAGATCGACCTGTCGTGGCTGCGTTCACCAGGGAACACGTAAACGCCATGACCAGTCAGCGGTTGAAGGTTTCGTAACAAGGCAACTGCCTGAACTGGAAGCGGTACGGCATGGTCTTCGCCATTTTCTTTTTCCTCTTTTGTGCGCTTCATTTTCATGCTCGGAATCGTCCACAAGGCTGCGTCTAAGTCCAGCTCTGCCCACTCCATCATTCTCAGGTTGGCTGGTCTTTGGTAAAGCAACGGAGCTAACTGCAATGCGGTGCGAACGATTAGCCCCCCCTTGTAACTTTGAATAGCCCGCATCAGATCACCAAACCGTTTCGGTTCAACGATGGCAGCAAAACTCTTGCTCCTGTATGGGGTGAGTCGAGCTTTCAAGCCCTCGGTAATGTTGCGCTGCTCCACGCCTGCCGTGGGAAGCCAATATTCCCAAACCTGCCGTGCCAGCATCAAGGCACGGTCGGCTGTCTCAAGTGCGCCGCGTTCCTCCACCTTGTGCAACGCCGCCAACAATTCCATGGCATGAATCTGTTCGATAGGGCGCTCCCCGATCCATGGGAATAAGTCCCGCTCCAATTGGCGAAGCATCCGTGCGGCATGGCTTTCACTCCATTGCGGGGCTTGCTTACCGAACCATTCAAGAGCAATTGCTTTAAAAGTGTCGGTCGAATTTTTGGATGCCTTCAACTTATTCAGCTTGCGAACTTGAACTGGGTCGATCCCCTCGGATTTTTGGAGTTTTGCCGCGTCGCGGGCCAGGCGTGCAGACTTCAACGAAACCCCCGGGTAGCTGCCCAAAGCCAGCTGTTTTTCCTTGCCACCAACCCGATATTTCAGAAACCATCGTTTTGATCCTGCCCGGCTGACTTGCAGGTACATACCGCCGGAATCAGCAAACCGTGCTTGTTTCTTATCTGGAGGACATATCGCGTTCTTGCATTCGGCTTCGGTCAGCATGGGGTTACAGCTCCTAGTGGGGGTACGGCATTTGGGGGTACAGCATCAAAATCCCCCCACTTTCGCCACTTACCCCCCGTTTGTACCCCCGATTGACATTAGATGTCAATAGTTGCTAGTGGTCACCCTTGTCGTAAAAACCCTTGATTTATATAAGGAAAAATTCGCTAACGGTATGTTGTTAGCGGCCTTTAAACTTGCATTTGGTGGAGCTGGCGGGATTTGAACCCGCGTCCATCAGCCTTTTTCGTACAGTTCTACATGTGTAGTCGTCTGATTTGGGTCTCGTCACATACATCGCGCAGCGACACGCTATGTATGCA
>CAIPTD010000121.1 GCA_903867885.1 uncultured Ferrovum sp.
CCCCAATGTTCTTTCTTTTGGTACGCGGGCAATTCAAGCGCAATCACTGGAATAGAAAGTCCTAACGCTTCAGCAAGACCACCAGGATCATCTTGAATTAACTCTGCTGTACATGAGGCTCCTACTACTAATGCATCAGGCTTAAAACGCTCGGAAGCCTCACGTGCTGCAGTCTTGAATAACTCTGCAGTATCACCACCTAAGTCGCGTGCTTGAAAGCTGGTATAGGTGACCGGAGGGCGTTCTGATCTGCGCTCGATCATAGTAAAAAGCAAATCGGCGTAGGTATCACCCTGAGGGGCATGCAATACGTAATGAACCCCACGCATGCCTGTTACAACACGCATGGCACCAACGTGCGGTGGGCCTTCATATGTCCAGAGCGTAAGTTTCATTGTTTTGACCCCTAAATTTTAAGCCGCTGACGGCGGCGCAGGGGACGTGCAAACAATTCAGCCAGATCAGCAGCTTGCTCAAACCCATGTACAGGGCTAAACACCAATTCAATTGACCACTTGGTTGCCATCCCTTCGGATTCAAAGGGATTAGCCAAACCTAGGCCGCACACCACCAAGTCAGGCTGCGAAGCACGGCAACGATCTATCTGACGCTCGACATCTTGCCCTTCGCTCAGCTGAACATCTGGTGGCAGTACTGCTAGTTCTTCTGCTAAATGGGTTTTGTGCAAATAAGGTGTACCGACTTCAGTGAGCACCATGCCTAGCTCACGAGAAAGGAACCGCGCCAAAGGAATTTCAAGCTGAGAATCCGGGAAGAAAAATACTTTTTTTCCTTGTAGTTCTTCTTTAAAAGGAGCCAATGCACGCTGAGCTCGACTCATTGCTGCAGCGCTCGCCTCGATGCACACGGATTCATCAATTCCAAAAGATTTACCTGCTGCAGCAAGCCAAGCAGCTGTTCCTTCTGCACCAAAGGGGAATAAGGCAGGAATGCGCTGGGCACCGCGTGCCTCAAGTAAACGCGCGGTTTCTGAAAGAAAGGGTTGCGCCAGCAAGAAGCGGGTATTGGAACCCACATGAACGGTCTCTGTACTCCGACGGGGCGGGAAAAAAACCACCTTAGGGATACCCATTGCTGCAAATTGCCTACGCAACTGATCTTCAACAATATCGGGCAAAGAACCCACCACCATTAATTCAGCAGCGGCATCACCAGGAGACTCTGAAAGCACTGGAATCCAGGCGGCCAGACAGGCATCTTCACCTTGGGTAAAAGTGGTTTCAATTCCGCTACCCGAATAATTCAGCACACGAGTTTGCGGCCACATCTGTTTATTTAAACGCTCAGCCGCGCGAGAAAGATCCAATTTAATGACTTCTGATGGGCACGAACCCACCAAAAATAATAATCGAATATCTGGGCGCCGAGCCAGTAACTGGGTCACAACACGATCGAGTTCATCATTTGCATCCGCCAAACCTGCCAAGTCGCGCTCATCTATGATGGCGGTGGCAAAGCGAGGTTCTGCAAAAATCATGACCCCTGCTGCGGATTGAATCAGATGGGCGCAGGTTCTAGAACCCACTACCAGGAAAAAAGCATCTTGTACTTTGCGATGCAACCAAACAATACCTGTAAGGCCACAGAATACCTCGCGCTGTCCACGCTCTCTCAGCACGGGTATGGAACTCAGAGGCGCATTCATATTGCCACCCCAAGCTCTGAATCATCTGATTGCCCTGAGCGATCTGAACGAGCGGCACGCGCTCTCCTGGCCAATCCAAACTTGATGAGGAACTGGGCTGCATTCACGAGATAACTGGCATAGGCGGCCAGAGCAATGAAAAAGCAGGTCATGGGATCAGCATTTGCTCCAAACCACATCCACACGTAAAGAGTATGGAGCGCAATGACACCAAAACTCACCACGTCTTCCCAAAAGAAAGCAGGAGCAAACAGCCATTGTCCAAAAACCGCTTTTTCCCAAGCAGCCCCTGTGACCATAATCGTGTAAAGGACTAAGGTCTTCACCAATACTGACATTGCTGCGGCTTCTTGACCCTCACCTGTCCACATAAATCGAACAATCAAGACAAGG
>CAIPTD010000122.1 GCA_903867885.1 uncultured Ferrovum sp.
AATGACTTTATTCTGACTGTTAATTGCTTGTACATATCCTCAGTGATTTTTAGGTATTCACTTACTGGAATAGCCATTTTTTTCCAATCTGTTTTTTCTGGCTTCACACTGATTTCATCCAATATTCGGGTTGCCAATGTCCCTAAAGCGATCAGGTTTTTTGATCGCATTGATATGCGATCAAGGGGGGCGAAAGCACTAATGTCATGATGGCGTTGGATTGCTTCACAGAGGTCTGTGGATAGATTCCAACTTTTAGCCAAGATGTATCCTAATGTTGCATGATTAGTGTCGTAAAAATCATTTTCAACTTCCAATATAGGCTGTTGATTCATTTGTGCTTGGAATTCGATCTCATCGTAATCAACATATTTTTGCATGATGAGAGCCACGCCAATATTCTGAAGTAGGCCAAAGGTATAGGCTTCTTCTCGCTGATCCGGGAAAAATGTGCTGGCTAGGTGGCCTGTGATATTGGCAACATTTTCTGCAGCATCCCAAAATTGAGTCAGGTCACCCCGAGTCATGGCCTGTCTTACCAATATGCCTGTTACGATTTTTGATAGGTTGGTAAGTCCTAGTAAATTAATAGCGCTTTCAACTGAGCTGATTTTTCGAGTTAAGCCAAAAAAAGGGGCGTTGACGACTCTTAATATCCCGGTCGTGAGCCCCACATCTTTGCTGATCAATTTTCCGATGATGCTGAGGTTGGCGTTGGGGCTGCGCATCTCGGGTAACAACTGTTCCATGATGATGGGGCGAGGAGGGATGACGATGCCCTTGAGCATCCCGGAAAAGTCTTCTCCCTCGGCGCTTACCGTCATTTCGCTAGGGATTTCGCTTTGCGCATTCAACATACTGTGTAGTGTCATCTAAAAGGCTTTATCCGGGCAACTATGCGTGCTCGATCATTGTGTTCAATTTCAGGTTTTGATTTTGAACTGAACTGGTAAGATATTGCATGCAAAAAATATACGTTGCGGGTCATAGGGGCATGGTGGGAGGCGCCATTGTGGCGGCGATTTCAGGTGATCAAGCGCCAGCGCTCAAGGTGGGCGATGTGATTGTGCGCATTGATCCGCGCTATTTCCGGCCTACTGAGGTAGAAACCTTGTTGGGTGATCCCACTAAGGCCAAAGAAAAGCTAGGCTGGGTGCCAGAAATCACGGTGCAGGAAATGTGTGCCGAAATGGTGGCCGAAGATTTGGCGCAAGCCAAGCAGCATGCGCTCCTGCGCCAGCATGGTTTTCATGTGAATGTGAGCGTGGAGACTTAAAGTGATCAAGATTCGCAAATCATCCGATCGTGGTTATGCCGACCACGGTTGGCTTAAGAGCTATCACTCTTTTTCATTTGCGGGATATCACGATCCGGCTTTTATGGGTTGGGGCAACTTACGGGTGATCAATGAGGACCGAGTCGCTGCGGGCCAGGGCTTTGGAATGCACGGCCACCGCGATATGGAGATCATCAGCTACGTTTTGTCGGGCTCCCTAGCTCATAAAGATAATATGGGGAATGGCACCTCTATTCCACCCGGCGATGTGCAGCGCATGAGCGCTGGAACAGGCGTGATGCACAGCGAATTCAATCACGAGCCAGAGGCTACAACCCATTTCTTGCAGATTTGGATTGAGCCCAGTCAGAAAGGCATTGCCCCCGGCTATGAGCAAAAGACTTTTGCAGAGGCAGAGAAGAAAGGGTGCTTAAAGTTGGTGGCTTCGCCTGAGGGTGCAGAAGGTGCGGTGACGATTCATGCGGATGCTTCGCTGTATGCCGGATTGTTGGGGGATGCTGATCGCGTGGAGATGGCGCTGAACCCGGTTCGCAAGGCCTATGTGCATTTGGTGCGGGGTGACTTGTTGGTGAATGGGGTGTTGCTTTCCGGCGGCGATGCGGCTTTGATTTCCGGGGAATCCACTTTGACGCTTGCCGATGCTAAAGATGCAGAAGTCCTCGTTTTTGATCTCGCCGCTTAAGGATGGGGGTGTTCAAAATGGACAAAGATCAGGGTTTTTTAAAGAGAGCAGGGGAGCTCGTAGCGGCAGGATGCGAGTTGCACGCTCAGGGCTGGGTGCCGGCCACAAGCGGCAATTTCTCTGCAAGAGTTGACGACAAAAGCATTGCGATCACGGTATCGGGGCGCCACAAGGGGCGGCTGACAAGCGATGACATCATGTTGATCGATTACGAGGGGCAATCACTGGATGGCAAAAAGCCTTCAGCTGAAACCGCCCTTCATACCCAGATTTACAAGCATTTTCCGAATGCAAATGTGGTGTTGCACCCACATTCGCCTGCCGCAACGGCCATTTCCAGAAAGCTCAATAGCCGCCTAGTTCTCGAAAACTATGAGCTGCTCAAAGCGCTGGCGGGGATTAAAACGCATGCCATTAAAGTCGGTATTCCTATCTTCCAAAACGACCAGGATATCCCTCGTTTGGCTGAAGAGGTAGCGGCTTACATCAAAGAATATCCAGACTTAAAAGGCTATCTCATCGCGGGTCACGGTTTTTATACTTGGGGTGAAACGGCGGATGACGCACTTCGTCACGTGGAAGCGTTAGAATTCTTGTTTGACCAAGAATTACGCTCACTCAGGATTTCTGCCCCATGACAACCTTAGCGATTTACCCAGACCATCAGCCCGAACAGATTAACCGCAGTGAAGACGCAGGCTGGATTGCCGAGCAGTTAAAAGGCATTGGGGTGGTGTTTGAGCGCTGGGATGCAGCGTTTCCCTTTGATGCGAGCGCGGATCAAGATACGATTCTGAAGGCTTATGAGCCTCAGGTGAATCAGCTCAAAAACCATTATGGTTTTCAGTCGGCAGATGTGATCAACGTCAAAGCCGATCACCCACAAAAAACCGAGTTGCGCGCTAAGTTTTTGAACGAACATATTCATAGCGATTTTGAAGTGCGTTTTTTTGTGGAAGGACGCGGGTTGTTTTATTTGCACCCCAACGACAAGGTGTATGCCTTGCTGTGCGAGCAAGGTGATTTGATCAGCGTGCCTGCCGGTATGAAGCATTGGTTTGATCTGGGCGCAGAACCCAATTTGAAATGCATTCGTTTGTTCACTACACCCGAAGGTTGGGTCGCCAACTTCACTGGCGATAAGATCGCTGAGCACTATCAACCTTTAGAGACTTTCGCTCCCGCATCCGCTACTGTGCACGCTTAAGCGCATGACCACGCCTAGGGTGAGTGCGATTCTTACGGATATTGAAGGGACCACAACCTCTTTATCTTTTGTGCAAGAGGTGTTGTTTCCGTATGGGGCTCAGCATCTGCCGGAGTTTGTGAGGAGGCATCAAGACGAGCCTGAAATAAAAGCGCTACTCAAAGAGGTCAGCGAAATACAACAAGTCTTGCTCGATGATGAAGCCGCCATCGCTGTATTACTGTATTGGATTACACAAGATAAAAAGCTGGCCCCCCTTAAAGCTTTGCAAGGCATGATTTGGGAACACGGCTACGGTGCACGAGATTTCTTTGGTCATGTGTATCCTGATGTGCCGATTGTTTTACAGCGCTGGCACGAAGCAGGATTAGGCCTCTATGTGTTTTCATCAGGCTCGGTTTATGCACAAAAATTGCTTTTTGGTCATACCGAGGTAGGTGATTTAACAGGGCTGTTCTCTGGATATTTTGATACGCGCACAGGCCCTAAAAAAGAAGCGGCTTCTTACCATGCCATCGCCCAAGAAATTGGAAAAGAACCTAAAAATATTCTTTTTTTATCCGATGTGGGAGCTGAATTAGATGCCGCTCAACAAGCAGGCATGCAGACCACGCAATTACTCAGAGTGGGCACAGAGCCTTATACCGGACACCCTCACGCTGAAAACTTTTATCAGATAGAACTAAAAGTATGACGCCAGAACTCCAATCACGTTTGCCGCATATTGGCACCACTATTTTTACGGTGATGTCGCAGTTGGCCAATGAACATCAGGCCATTAACTTATCGCAGGGTTTCCCCGATTTTGCCCCACCGGCTGGCCTGATCGAGCGCATGGTGCATCACATCTCGCACAGCAATCAGCAATATGCTCCGATGGCGGGTGCGCCTGTTTTACGCGAAGCGATCGCTGAAAAGGTGGATCGACTGTATGGCCGCCACTATCACCCTGATACTGAGGTGACGGTGACTGCAGGAGCCACGCAGGCGCTCACCACGGCCATTACCGCTTGTGTGCGGCCCGGTGATGAGGTCATCGTGTTTGCCCCCGTCTATGACTCTTATATGCCTGCGATTGAACTCAATGGCGGGAAGGTGGTGACCAGCAACTTGCAATTCCCCAGCTACAAGCCTAACTGGGAGGAAGTTCGCAGTTTGCTTACATCGCGGACCCGCATGATCATTTTGAATACGCCGCACAACCCCACGGGAACAGTCTGGTCTGTTGAGGATATGCAGCAACTCAGTGCTCTAGTGAAAGACAGCAACATCCTCTTGCTTGCCGATGAGGTGTATGAACACATGAGTTTTGATGGGGCGCCGCATCTGAGTTTGGCGCGCTATCCTGACTTGGCCGAGCGGGCTTTTGTGGTATCGAGCTTTGGTAAAACGTATCACGTGACAGGTTGGAAGATTGCTTATTGCGTGGCGCCCGCAGAACTCATGAAAGAATTCCGTAAATCACATCAGTTCATCACCTTCTGTATTCACCATCCATCGCAATTGGCGCTGGCTGACTTTATGAGGCATGAACCTGAGTTTGCGGATGCGTTGAGTGCCTTTTATCAAGCAAAACGGGATGGGTTTCGTGCGGCGATGAAGGAAACACAGTTTGAATTATTTCCTTGCGCTGGAACGTATTTCCAATTGGCGAGCTATGCGCGCATCTCGGAGGAACAGGATCAAGATTTTGCCCGTAGGATGACCACAGAACATGGAGTAGCAGTGATCCCCGTTTCCGCTTTTTATCCTGAAGGAGACGATCATAAAGTGGTTCGGTTTTGTTTCGCCAAGAATCAAACTACGATTGACGCTGCGCTTGAGCGCCTGCTTAAAATTTAAGTTGTGAAGAACATGCCGCTCAGCTCCCCCGGCCCCCTTAAAGAAAAACCGGATCATCATTCTCTTGAGGCCAGTATAGGATTAATCGGCAAACAAGAACCCTCTGCATTAGATTGGTCGGCAGAAGATATCGTTTTCATGCGTCACGCCTTAAGCCTGGCAGAGAGGGCAGCGGCGCTGGGCGAGGTACCGGTAGGGGCGGTAGTCGTGAT
>CAIPTD010000123.1 GCA_903867885.1 uncultured Ferrovum sp.
AAGTTCTAAATCACGTGCTGACTTTGTCAGTGGTTGATTAGTTTGTTTCATCACAACCCCGGCTATGTGTGGTAGCCGGGGTTTTTTTGGTTCAAAGAGTCTATAACAACAAAATTGGGCAATGCGTGACGTTTAAATTCAGTTAAAAGCTTGCGCTTGAATTCAAGAGGAGACCATTTCCATGTGTCCGGAGAAAGTACTTAGCGGGTTATTGGAATTAAAAAAACTATTGGACTATTTATCGAGCAGTCCCGCTGGTCTAAAATTATTAAAAGAGATGCATAGTTCTGATGAGCCGATCCGTATGCCTGAACGAGGTAAAAGAATCAATTCTCAGGAATCAAACAATACTCTGGCAACTTTAAGTAAAACCCGTCCTGTGTTGCGTCACCGAACCGTGCCAGTAAAAAGTTCAATCACGCATATCCCCGCTTTCCCTTTAAAACTATCCATTTTTCAGACTCACGCATCACCGTGCTGGCATGTGAAATGCTTTTTCTCGGGTAAAACCGTCATCCGCTCATTAAAAACAAGCAGCAAAAGCGATGCGGTTCGATTAGCAAAAGGCTTCTACGAAACAAGAATGCTGGCCGATAAAGAGAAACCAGAGCTTATACCCTTACCCGCGCTGCAATCTCGAAGCGTTATCGCCGTTACTAAGGTCATGCTGCAATCTGAAAAAGCCAGAGCAGATCGCGGTGAAATAGCCGCCCATGCTTACACCATGACAGCGTGCCGCGTGCGCAAACATATCCTGCCATTTTTTAAGGATTGCCCAATCAGTAGAGTGAATTTTGAGCAGGCCGAGCAATTTTTAAACTACCTGAGTGCGCAGGGTTATAAATCGACCACGCTCTCTTTATATATGCTGACACTTCGGAAAGTATTGACCACCGCTCAAGCTTATCAGTGGATCAGCCAAGTCCCTCAACTCCCCAAGGTAAAAGTTGTAACCAGCTCTCGTGGGGGCTTTAGTGTGCAGGAGTATCTGATGTTACTGCGCACAGCTTGGAGAATAAGCAGGATTATTGACCTTGAAAAACAAGCCACCCACCGCAGCACCCAAGGGGGTATTTATACCAAGACCTTAGGCGTTCCACATGAAATGGCTTGGCTTATTGGCTTTATGGTGAATAGTTTTGTGCGGCCAGCGGACATTAAGATCATTCAGCATAAGCACGTTCAGGTTATTCGGGGTGAGTACACCTATCTTAGGCTGTCACTCCCCGAAACCAAAAAACACAAAGGCCAAATCATTACGCTTCCCGCTGCGGTGCGAATTTATGAAAGCTTAACGGCTTATTTTGGTAAACGAGGTTTGGCACAGCCTGAGGACTATTTGTTTATGCCTCAGATCAAAGATCGCGAGGCGGCGATTGTGTTGCTTGAGGGGCATTTTCGTAAAATCCTCATTGATTCCAATCTGCGTTACTCGCATCTTGGTCAAAGAAGAACCTTATATTCCCTGCGGCATTCGGCTATTACTTTTAGGTTGTTGTATGGCAAGAATATTGACTTACTAACCCTAGCTCGCAACGCCCGAACCAGCGCTGAAATGATCGATAAATTTTATGCCAGCGAACTCACCGCCGAAATGAATGTGGATATGCTGCATAGCCGGCGATGAGATAAGCGTCTTTTTTTTAACTTTAGGTAGGGCATCCTTGAACCTTTATGATTTGATTTCATAATTTTCAAGGATAGGCACGGGTTTTGTTGCTTTTAACTTTTTATCTAAATATGCTCTACATAGTACTTCATTGCACTGAATAGACCACCTCCTTGGGATTCAGGCCGTTTTTTGGGTATTGGTAAATAGCATTTGTTGGATGATAAAAATGACATCTTTTGAACAAGCCATATTGGCGTTTGACCGCTCCTTGCGTGTGTTTGCTTTACCCGCTCGGGCCTCGCGTCCCTATCCTGCAGAATCTGTGCCTGACGTTGAAATGGCAGAAGAATCGCGTAAAAAATCAGGGGGGTTAATGCGCGTGAATCATACGGGCGAGGTCTGCGCCCAAGCGCTGTATCAATCACAGGCTTTATTTGCCCAAAATGCCGATACCCGTTCGGCTTTAGAGCATGCCGCTCAAGAAGAGTGGGATCACTTGGCTTGGTGCGCACAGCGTTTAACTGAACTAAATGATCGCCCCAGTTTTCTGAATCCAGTTTGGTATGCCGGATCCTTCTTGATGGGTGCGGCTTCGGCGCTCGCTGGCGACCGATGGAATATGGCCTTTTTAGTGGAAACCGAACGCCAGGTTGAAAGCCATCTCAATTCTCACATGGCTTCTTTGCCTGCCGAAGATTTTCGTTCACGGGCAATAGTAGAGACCATGCGCGAAGAAGAGGCTGCCCATGCAGTAATGGCCGAATCACGCGGCGCGGCAGAAATGCCCGCAACTTTGAAATTTGTGATGGGCGCCACAGCGAAACTCATGACCAATACAGCGTATTGGGTTTAAGTTTATGCAATCAACTCGACTTTTTATGTTGTCGCTGCTAAGTCAATCGCTGGCTATAACGTTGAAGGCTATGATGAATCTTCCCATCAAGCACCTATGATTTCCCTGAGAACATGATGCTCATTAGCTGTAATCGCCAGCTTGTGACCCATGCCATGCTCTCTTGATCTTTCTTTGCTTGCATACTCATTTTAAAAAGATTACCGCGAAATGAGTGATCAGTTCTCATTGGGCTACTCATTCATTTTGCATGGAATACCCATAAAGCTTTTCCTGAGCCCTATTATCTGCAGTGAGTAACTTTCTTGGAGTTTTATAAATGAAAAAGTCACTCTTAGCGGCAGCGGTGTTGTCCGCTGTTTCTTTCGGCGCCTATGCAGATGGAGTTGAGCTGTATGGTACTTTGGATGCAGCAGTTGTTTCTGCTGCTCATCAGGGTGTGGCTGGCCCTGACAGTGCTACAAACATTAACGTTGCTGACCCAATAACCATTGCCACAACCGGCGCAAACAGTACCATGCAAGGCACTTGGTCGGGCTTGGTAAACGGCGGTATTGATGGTTCACGTTGGGGTATTAAGGGTTCGGAAACCATTGAGCCTGGCTTGAAAGCCATCTTTACTCTTGAAAGTTGCTTGAATATTACTTCTGGTATTACATGTAACAACGCACAAACCTTAGTAAATTCAACATTAGGTGCTGCAACAAATATTAAAGCATCCTCTCTTGATGGTCAGCTATTTAATCGTCAAGCATGGGTAGGCCTAGAGTCAGATGACATGGGTCAAATTAGATTTGGTCGTGTAAATTCTCTTGGCTCAGACGTTTTTGGTGCTATGGGTTACGCACCGGTTAAGAACTCTCAACAGTTTTCGCCACTTGGTTTCTCTGCCACCATGGGTGGATCTGGTGGGTTGACTGAGAAAGCAAGACTCGACAACGCAGTTTCATACAAAATCAAGTCAGGCATGTTCAATTTTGGTGCCAACTACGGTTTTGGTAATATCGCAGGTTCGAGCTCTGCTGGTTCAACTACCAACCTTAATGTTGGATATGATGATGGTAAGCTAGGGGTGCAAGTAGTTTACAACTATATGCAAGATGCAGGAATTGGTGCGGCATTAAGTGGAGCACACGTTACAAGTGGATCGAATATAATAGCGAATGTAACAGGTACCTACCCTTCTGGTGTTGGCGTAACTTACCAAAATGTTTCAT
>CAIPTD010000124.1 GCA_903867885.1 uncultured Ferrovum sp.
CGATGTGATGGATGAAGTATTAGCTAAATTAGCTACATTGATTTCATAGCCAATTTTATCTTCTGGTCAATTTTTTGATGTTTGAAGCGATAGTCATAAATTTCTTATCTATTCTGCTGTGATCTACCTGGAGTATCCCCTGTAATCCTGCCGCTTCTGCTTGATGAGCCTGTTCTCTATTTAATTTACGCTTGTTAAAAATTCTCGCAAGGGATGGCCGAGAAAATGCAAGAGAACGTAAGACAGCATCTCTATGTTGTTATTGACTTTTTTTGGCTCTACGTCATTAACGGGGGACACCGGTATTCATTAAAATTGTTTTTGCGAAGAAACATCTTTAATGGAGGCAACACCGATGTCCTGCACAGATTCTATCTTAGGGATTGAAGGCTTAGAAGTTCAAAGGGTAGACCGAGGCCCAATCATCCATGTCTGGGCTAAGCCCAAGCGCAGATTGGATTGTATTTACTGTCTTCAAAGTCCTGTTCGTATCAAAGCAACGCATGACCGTACGCTCAAGCATACTCGCCAAGGTAACCAGTTAATGGTGCTGCATGTGCGCGTACCCAAATACCATTGCTTGAACTGTGATCGTTATTTCAGGCACCCCATTCAAGGCATCCGTCCCCGTCACAGAGCGACTGAATGTTTCCGCCTAGAGGTCTTTGAGGCGCACGATGGCGGGGTAAGCCAGCGCAAGCTCTCGGTTACCCATCAGATTGGGAGCGCGACTGTAGAACGGTGGTATCAATATCACGTCAAAAAACGAGTATCAGAACTCTCTGGACGGTCCTGCCCACTCATTCTTGGAATAGACGAACACTTTTTTAGTCGTAAACAAGGTTATGCCACTACCCTAGTAGACTTGAGAAATCACAAGGTCTTCGATGTGGTTCTGGGGCGCTCAGAACCCAGCCTCCGTCGGTATTTAACCCGTTTACAGGGACGAGAGCGCGTACAGTTTGTGGTGATGGATCTGTCTGAGACTTACCGACAAATCGTGCAGAAGTACTTCCCCAACGCCAAGATCATTTCAGATCGATTCCACGTTGTGCGACTGGTCAATCACCACTTCCTGAAACTATGGCAACAACAAGATCCTGTGGGCAGAAAGAACCGAGGATTGCTCAGTCTGATGCGCCGACACCGTTGGAGATTAAGCGAAGAGCAGAAAATTAACCTAGGCAAGTACTTAGATCAGTACCCGATATTGAGATCCCTTTATTTTGCTAAACAACAATTGAATACATTGCTTCTGGTCAAGCACGTGCGCGCAAAACATGCCAAAAAGAAGCTCATCAAATTGACGCAGCTCATCAGTCAATTTGCTCAAAGCCCAGCAAAGACCTTAGCAGAAACCCTTCAATCCTGGCTGGAACCCATCGTTAGAATGTGGCGTTTCTCAAAGTCGAATGGAATTACAGAAGGATTCCACACTAAAATGGAAATGATGTCTCGTCGTGCGTTTGGGTTTAGAAACTTCGAGAATTACAGGCTGCGAGTGCTAGCGCACTGCGGGTGGAATGGAGTGATTAATCGTGTTTAGTGAATGCCTATCCCCCGTTAATGGGGTAGAGCCAGAAGATGTAAGACAACTTAAGACATAAAGTTGGTGGAGGCGGCGGGAATCGAACCCGCGTCCATAAGCCCTCTACAGGCAGTTCTACATACTTAGTCTGGTTATTTGATTTAATCCCGGCGACGTGAACCGACACACTGCGACGAGACGAGCTACCTTAGATTTAAGACCCGCCAAAGTAGCCCTGACGTGCCCGATTTTCCTGTATATGACTCTGCGGTCTAGGTTACCCCAAACTCCGGCCCAGGAAAAAACCGGTGCAGAGCCTAACCGATCAAGCGGCTAGGGAGTAGCTTTCGTCGTTGGCGACTATCGCGTTTCCAGATGGATTTACGAGGTACCCTGGTCCTCGGTATGCCCTGCTCCGCTTCGCGACCCATGTCGAAACCAGGTCGCCCCCATTCTTCAGGTACACCCAATCTGCTTGGGCAGCGTGGAGTCCAACACTCCAAGTTGTCATTATGCGCTCTTTCATTTTGGAATGGCAGTGGATTGGAACGAAAAGCTACGCTGTATTGTCTACGTTAAGACAATTATTTTTTTGAGTAGAAATGCAATCATTTCAAGATGAAGGAATTGCCGTTGTTCTGGGTGCGACTGGGGGCATAGGTGCAGCGCTGGTGGATGCACTTAAGAATCCACTTAACGCAAGCGCAATGACCCAAGTGATCGCTTTGGGGCGAAGCACGCGCCCCTCTTTTGATCTCACTGACGAAAACAGCATCATGACCTGTGCTCAATGGGTGAGCCAACAAGGCACGCCCCGCCTCATCATTGACGCTACAGGCATGTTGCATACCTCAGAGCATCAGCCAGAAAAAGCACTCTCACAAATCGATCCAACCCAGATGCTGCAATCATTCGCCATTAATGCGGTGGGGCCTGCTTTACTGATGAAGCACTTTTTGCCCCTACTACCCAGAACTGGAAAAGCAGTATTTGCCAGTTTATCGGCCAAAGTAGGCTCTATTGGGGATAATGAATTAGGGGGATGGTATAGCTATCGCGCATCTAAGGCTGCACTGAATCAATTAGTCAAAACTGCAGCGGTAGAACTCAAACGACGAGCCCCTCAAGCGATATGCGTATCGCTTCATCCCGGAACGGTAGATACCAAGCTCTCTAATCCCTTCTCGAAAACCGGATTGAATGTGCGCCCGCCTCAAGAGGCTGCAATGGATCTCATTCAAGTGATAGATCAACTCAAAAGCGATCAAACGGGGGGATTCTTTGATTACAAGGGTGAAGCCATCCCTTGGTAAAACCTTCATTGTCTTGTGATATGTTTGCTTAATCTATGAAGTTGAGCCGATCATGTTCTTCATTCTTTCAAAGGTTCTATCCTTTCTGATTCAACCCCTAGCTTGGGTAGTGGCTCTTTTAGGGCTTTCACTCATTCTTTTGTCCAAAGTAAGACCTAATCCTCTCTTAGATGGCGATGGCGCTCGCAACCAGAGGCTAGGACTACGACTAGGATCCACAGCTCTATTCTTTCTGATAATTGCAGGTTGGCAAGGTCCAGCTGAACTTGCTCTGCGACAATTAGAAACGGTTTATCCCTCTGTTGCAGACAAGGGTGCTGAATTAGATCATTACGCTGGCCTCATCGTTCTTGGCGGTGCTCTTGATTCAGGGCGCTTATGGACAAGGCCTGGTCAAATTGCACTGAACTCAGCGGCTGAACGCATGACCGCATCGGTCTCGTTACTTCAGCTACACCCTCAGTTCAAAATAATCTTTACCGGTGGAGAAGGAGAACTCTTTGGGGTGGGGCCCAAGGAAGCTGACCGCGCTAAGCTGTTTTTTGACAGCCTCATGGTGCCTTCTAATCATGTTGTCTATGAGAGGCTTTCGCGCAATACGCACGAGAATGCCGTGTTCAGCGCACAAATTTCAGGGGTGGATATGCATCAACCGTGGCTTCTTGTCACGTCCGCTTTTCACATGCCGCGTTCAATGGCGATTTTTAAACGGGCAGGATGGAACGTAACTGCATTCCCGGTGGATTATCGGGCCCCAGAAGATATTGATTGGTTGAGTTTTGAGTTATCAGGGGAAAAAAGTGCTGCCAAGAATTGGCAACTATTCCTGCATGAGGCTTTTGGCCTCATCGCCTATCGACTCACCGGAAAAATTTAGATTGGTAGGCGCGATTGGACTCGAACCAACGACCCCCACCATGTCAAGGTGGTGCTCTAACCAGCTGAGCTACGCGCCTACGGGGAACGAATGTTTACCGCAGCCCATTACTATAGCGTGCCGCTTGCCAACTGGCAAATTACACGTCCAAAAAAGTGTTACAAACTTTATAAATAAACAGAGAAGCAGAGCAAAACTCTGCTTCTCCAATCCACTCACCATTGAAATCAAAGCTCAGTGCGAACGCAATCCACGTAGTACTCCACCTTGCCATTTACTTCAGCCTTGGTGAGACCATGAATATCTGTCTCGAAGCCAGGGAAGCGTGAATTGAACATGCGTGCAAAGCTTAAGTACCGCACGATAGTGGCATTGAAGCATTCGCCGGGAATCAGCAAGGGAATA
>CAIPTD010000125.1 GCA_903867885.1 uncultured Ferrovum sp.
CCTCCGACCACATGCACCCCATGCATGTACGCTACCAGGCTGCGCTACGCCCCGACGAAAGAAAATTGTAGCAGTATCTACTTCGACAGAATTTGCAGAACTGCTTGCAATTCTTCGCGCAAACGGAGTTCACCACGCGCCTCATCAAGACGATTTCTCGCGCCACTGATGGTGAAACCCTCTTCGTACAGTAGTGCACGAATTTTACGAATCAATACCACCTCATGGTGTTGATAGTAGCGACGATTACCGCGACGTTTTTGCGGGCTCAACTGAGAAAACTCTTGCTCCCAGTAGCGCAGAACGTGGGAACGCACGCCGCAAAGGTCTGCTACCTCACCAATAGTGAAATAGCGCTTAGCAGGAATAGGGGGAAGTTGAGAGCTCGAAAGTGTCGAGCTAACATCAAACTCGGTTTTCTCGAGCATGTGACTCCACTACATCTTTAAGCTTTTGACTTGCATGAAAAGTAACTACACGCCTTGCAGCTATGGGAATCATTTGACCTGTCTTTGGATTTCGGCCAGGACGAGCCGATTTATTGCGCAACTGAAAATTACCAAAGCCTGAAATTTTTACTTCAGTTCCAGACTCAAGCGATTGACCAATACGATCAAAAAATGCATCGATCATATCTTTTGCTTCACGCTTGTTTAAGCCAACCTGATCAAAGAGTGCCTCTGAGAGTTCGTTTTTTGTAACGGTATCGTTGGAAATGATTTCGTTCATTGATAGTCTCTTTTGTAACTCTGTATTCAATATTTCTCGTTATAACTGTAATAGTAAACCTAGCGCAGACGAGCCGCGCATTTTTTTTCTACTGCACCCAATAAAGCCGTCATAACAGCGTCAATTTGTGCGTCCTGCAATGTTTCATGAGGATTTAATAAGGTCACCCGAAAGGCCAGACTCTTCTCATCATCAGCCATGCTGCTCGAACCAGCCTTCGGCTTAAATTCATCAAACAATTCGATTGCACGCACAAAACTCTGCTTTGATGCTGCCATTGCGTCCAATAAAGATTGTGCAGAAATAGCTTGCTTTACTACTAGCGCTAAGTCGCGCTGCACCGCAGGAAACTTGCTTAACTCTTCTGGAACGGGCAAACCAAGATTGCGAATAGGTTCTAAATCCAATTCGAACATGACTGGCGCTTGTGGTAATTCATAGGCCTGTTGTAAGCCTGGATGCAACTCACCAATCCAGCCAACCTCAATACGATTCTTGCCGGCTAGCAAAAATATTTTTGCGCTGCGGCCAGGGTGCAAAGTAGGATGTTGGGCTGCTTCAGTCACAATGCGTAAAGGATCTAATACACGCTCTAGATCACCCTTCACGTCGAAGAAATCTACTGCTCTTGTTGGGTTAGCCCACTGCTCAGGAACGAAGGAACCGTAAGCAAGACCACCAAATTTTTGCGGCTGAGCAAATCCGGCTACTTTGCCATCTGCCTCGAGAACGCTGGTGTCCCGCTTAAATACGCGTCCTGTCTCAAAGAGGCGTACACGCCCTGCTCCACGGTTCAAATTGGTCTTGAGGTTACCGAGTAATCCACCCCACAGGTTGCTACGCATGACACCATATTGGTTGGCAATCGGATTAAGCACCTTAATCAGGTCTTGATCTTTTGCACCTACAAGACGCTGTTCACTCTCAAGATCGGTAAATCCAAAATTCACAGCTTCTTGATAGCCTTGTAAGGCTAAACGCTGACGAAGCAAATGAATACCGCGCTTAGCTTCTGCTTTAGCACTCATTTTGAGTGAAGCTAATGGTGGCGTGTCAGGAATGTTTTCAAAACCATACATCCGCGCGACTTCTTCAATTAAGTCTTCTTCGATTTCAATATCAAAACGATAGCTTGGTGCTGTAACAGTAAATACATCACCATCTTGCTTAAATTCAAAACCAAGGCGCTTAAATACATCGGCAACCACTTCTGCAGTAAGCGGAATACCAATAACTTTTTCTGCTCTCGCTAAACGCATCTTCACAGCTTTACGCTCTGGTACGTTAAGCACTTGATCATCCACGGGACCAGCTTGGCCGCCACATACTTCCAAAATGAGTGAAGACAGATACTCGAGGCAATTCACCGTATTTTGGGGGTCTACACCGCGTTCAAAGCGATGCGCAGCATCGGTGCTGAAATTGAAACGACGAGCACGGCCCTGAATAGCAGAAGGAAGCCAATACGCTGCTTCTACATAAATATTTTTGGTCTCATCAGCCACTGCACAGTGATTACCGCCCATAATGCCCGCCAAAGCCACGGGGCCTTTTTGGTCAGCCACTACGCCAGCTTCTTGTAACTTACCTGCAGAGTCAGGTCCTTGCAAAGTGACTGTTTGACCATTTAAAAGCTCAAGCGTTTCACCTGCCTTAGCCCAGCGCACAGTGATATCTCCCTCTAACTTCTCGATATCAAACACATGGGTAGGCTGACCCATTTCTAACATGACGTAGTTAGAAAGGTCTACCAAAGCCGAGATACTTCTTTGACCAGTGCGATTGAGACGCTTAACGATCCACTCTGGCGTTTTCGCCTGTGGATTAACGCCGCGTATCACGCGTCCGGCAAATCGACCACAACGCTCTTTGCTCTCTACTGTTACTTTACGCTTGTCATCAATCGATACC
>CAIPTD010000126.1 GCA_903867885.1 uncultured Ferrovum sp.
ATCAATGCAGTGTTGATACATTTCCTGCTCTTTGGATGGACCAAAAATTAGGGCAGCAACGCCAAACACCATAAAGGCTATAATAACGAGAACATTGATTGGGACGATTACGGTTTCAATAAAATCACTCATGATTGCACCATTCCGCAATAGCCGTGGGTTGTGCTAGTTTTCCTTATAACTTTTCCAGAAAGATCCTTCATTTGCTTCCACCGCCAAGCCATGCACGTTTTGCCAATGCAAGAGGCAGCAAATTCTGTACCCATACTCATAGGACATACCATTTTTTCAGCCTCTTCAAGCGTCACATAATGCGGGTTATCGGTCATATAGGTCATTGTAATGGCTCGTCAGGTTGGCGTGGCTCGGTAGAGATCATCACATAAAATGTCTTAGCGGCTTGCATACGTTGGACCGGATCCATGTTAGAAAGAACGGCTGCCGTAAACGACGCAAGTATATGCAAGATCGTTCCGATCGTCATTCCATCAACAGCTTTGCCGATCGTATCGTAAGCTTTGACATGTTTTTCTTGTTGTTTTTTCTGCATATGTTCATTGAGATTTATCGTCATGTTATGCCTTTCTGTAGCGTTTGATTTTATCTTTGCGCCGCGGGTGAACGGTTTCCACAACGACGATAGCACCTTTTTCGACGAGCTTTTCTAATGCGCGTTCAATCTCGTCCTTCTTGCTCGGCCGCAAGCGATTAACTAACACGCCGAGTGTCTCGCCTTCTTCGTCTTTAAGAAGGTTTTCTATTTTCGAAAACAAAGCGCGTTCTGGGCTATCCTTTGCGCGATCGTTTCCGATAACAATGTTTGCCTTAGTATCGACGTCGGCTTTGACGAGGGCGTACGCCCACCGCACATGCTCGACGGTACGTAGGCCAGATGGCGTGGCAAGAATAAAAGATATCTTACCAACAAGCTCCTTGGCGCGCAGGTACAGGGCTTCAAGGCCTGTCTTTTCAGCGTGATCCTCGGCAAGGTTTTGGAAGCACTTGTTCGCCTTTTTGAGCATCACTTTGGCATCGTCAGTGGTTGGTATGGCAATGCGCTCGCCATAGTTTTCAATGCGGCCCTGCATGAGATCAAACGATCCGCCTGTGGCCAATTGGATGATGGTATTTTTCATTGCCTCATCTATCGGGCGCTTTTCAAAATCTTCCTTTTCCTTCGGCGTGGAGTTCTGCTCAATAAACAGCATTGAGCGGCCGATAAAACCATTGGTGGCGTTCTCGAAGTTCACGGCACTGTCAAAATTGACGTTTGTGGTAAAACCCAAAATTGAAAGAAACGGGTTTTTGATACCTGTTTGAATTTGATCAAGCGCCAGCTCAACCGAATCGCGGCGCGCGGATAGCGCAGAATTTGCCTCTTCTTCAAGCTGCCGATCGATTTGTGTGATCTCGGCTAGCAGCTGCTTGCGGATTTCTTTACGCACGTCACCGGATACCAAGAGCATGCCGTTGGCTTTGGAATAGATCGACATGACAATACCAAGGATGCCTTCGAGGTAAGCCGCAGTACCTTTGGTCTTGGCGTTGTTGATCTTGGCTAGCAGGAAGCCCACTTCGTCGAGCAGGTAGAACGTCGGCTGGTGCTCGACGAGGTTACGGACAATTTCCTGCTCAGATTTGATCGCGCCATAGGCTGCGCGCTGCAGGCCCACGAGCGTCAGGATTTGGATTGATGCCTCAAGAATGCTGTCTTTACCCGTAGCTGATGCTGCCACGCAGAAACCGATCAGGTTGGACGTGGTTTGCGCTAGAGGGTCGCGGTATTTGAGGCCAATGAGATTGCCCACAGTTACGATCGCGGTGCCCATCGAGATGGTTTCACGTTCGTAGCGCACTTGGTCTTCGATCCAACGGGCAAGGTCACCCACGAAGCCCGGCGGCCGCTTGAGGTCAATGCCTGTGATGTCGATCTCGTCGGTCAGGTTGACAATAAATTCTTCTAGTGCCTCGTTTGGTTTAAACGTGACTGGCTGCTCCCAGCCTGCCTGTTGGGCGTAATAGACTAATGTGCCAAGGGTAACCGGATTGGCAGACTTGCCAAACGAATGCCAACGCTTCATCAGGGCATCGCGGCCGGGATACTTTTGTCCCTTGGACGACCAGAAATCCCAGACGTTGTAACCAGTTCCGCCTGTAGCGTGATGGATCGCCATGCCGCACCGAACCCATGTTTCATGTTCGATATCGGGGTTGATATATGTCAACATTTCGGCCAGCTCTTCATGCGACACGTCGATCGTAGAACCGCCAAGATCTGCGCGGTGCCGTTCTGGCTTTTGTAACGCCTGCAGTAATGTAGCTGGCGCTAAATCAATATCAGATGCCGAGCCGAACAAAGTGGCGTATCTGTTGCCAGTTACATGTAACGATCCAGTGCCCACGACAAAGCCGGAAGATTTGAAATCAATGCCGGGGTATTGTGGGAGATGTGTCAGAAGGGCGAGGCCTTCGTCGCATTTGAAATAAAGATGCTTAGATCCGCCACCGGATCCTGTTTCCACAATTAAGCCCGCGGCCGCAACCTGCGGAATATCTTCTACAAGTCGTTCGTATGATTCGACCCCGCCATTGCGGGCGTCCACATCAATCACCAAAAGCTTATAAACTAAAACGCCATAGCCCGTGGCGAAGTTACCCATCTCTTCCATGGTATCAAGCTGGTCGTCGGACCACTCGGGCGTGTATGTCCAATTGGCTGTAAGAGGGTGCTTACCCGCGGCCTTGCAATCCTTGTGGCCACAACCGCAGCTGCCGTCTCGGCGAACTGGGTGGAGCCCAAAAACGCGATAACCCGCCTCCCAAAAAGCGCGGTGCATCATTTGAATTAATCTTTCTGGCGTAAATATTCTATTAATTTATCTAATGTTGCGAGCGTCGGGTTGGTATTTTTCCCCGATGCGATCGCGCGTATCGTGTTTTCATGTAGACCGGTCTGGACTGCTACCTTCGCTAAATTGCGATCTGATAGCATCCGCCTGATCCTTTCTAATGGGTAGTCTTCCATTACAATATCCCTTTTCACCATTTCGATGTTGACATTCCCACAATCTTACCTGTAATGTCAACCCTGTTGAAGCAGAGGAGTGTGCCAATGGGCATTTTAGATAGCGTATCAAAGCCGGGTGATCGTCCGGTATTAGTAACGATTTGCGGTGATAGCGGTATGGGTAAGACCACGCTTGCTGCTACTTTCCCGAAGCCAATTGTGATTCGTGCAGAGGATGGCCTTCAAGCTATTCCAGCTGACATTCGTCCTGATTCGTTTCCGGTTCTATCTGGTCCCGAGGATCTTTGGGAGCAGTGCAAGGGGTTGATTAACGAGCAGCACGATTATCAGACGCTGATCGTTGATTCGGTTACTGCGCTTGAGCGTATGTTTGGCCAATGGGTGGTAGATACCGACCCTAAGAAGCCGCGGGGGCTGCAGCAAGCTCTCGGTGGGTACGGCGCAGGCCGTGACGCGGTAGGCGGCATGCACCAGCGTTTGCGTAAGGCAGCTGGTATTTTGGCTGAGAAGCGCGGCATGAACACGGTGTTCATTGCTCATGCGGACACGACTAAAATTGAGCCGCCAGATGACGACGCATACATGCGCTACACATTGCGTTTGCATGAGAAGTCAATTCCAGCTTATGTCGACGATGTCGACGTGGTTGGGTTCCTAAAGCTTGAAACTTTTACAACGGGTGAAGGTGATAAAAAGAAAGCGCTTTCAGATGGAACGCGCATTCTGATCACTTACGCTACTGCGGCAAATGTTAGCAAAAATCGGTATGGCATCACAGCTGCGTTACCAGTCGAGTTAAATAAAAATCCGTTAATAGATTACATTCAGTCTTTGAGAGGTAAGGCACAATGAGCAATTTTTGGGA
>CAIPTD010000127.1 GCA_903867885.1 uncultured Ferrovum sp.
TATTTGCGATGCTGCTGGAGACGCAGAAGTCGTTGGAAAACCTGTTGGACAGGATACGGCTCTTGATCGCCCCAGTATGGTTCGGGATTTTGGGCTAGAGGGCGCAATTGCCCACTTTAGGGATTTAGTGGATCAGTGCGCAGAAGCTGTGCCTGAATGCCCCGGGCGAAGCAGTTTGCAGTCTTTGTTAAGAATTGAGGCTGCGCGCCTAATCCCGGAAAAATTAAGGGAAGTGGCGGCCTAATGTATGGCTGCTGTGCTGCCTAATTATCCTTTTTACGATCGGTACCTTGCCTTTCGTGATCGTCTAACTGGAGACGCTGGCTTTAGACGTTGGGCTTCGCGTTTTTTTTTAACGCGATGGATTGCCAGACGACATGCCAAAGCTCTATTTGACCTGAATACGGGCTTTGTTTACACGCAAGTCCTTCAAGCCTGTGTGCGCCTAGAGGTATTTGAGGCGCTACGAAATGGGCCTCTATCGCTGACGCAATTGTCACTGCGCACGGAGCTTGCTCCTGAAAAATGTAGAGTGCTGATGCGTGCGGCTGAGAGCTTAAGATTGCTTGAGACCCGTTCAATCCAATCGCATGAGGAAGGCTTTGGATTAGGTTTTTTGGGCGCAGCTTTGATTGATAATCCCGGCGTGTTGGGTATGGTTCGCCACCATGCCCTGTTCTATCAAGATTTGGTCGATCCCATCGCCTTGCTGCGAGGGGAAACAGAACCCAGGCTGAAGCAATATTGGGCCTATTCAGGAACCGATCCTGTTCAACATGAAAGCCCTAAAGCTCAAGAGGTGGCTTCATATAGCGAGTTGATGAGCGCGTCACAACCCTTTGTTGTGGATCAGGTTTTAGATGCATATCCCTTTCATCGGCATCAAGTGATTCTGGATATTGGAGGAGGAGAGGGAACCTTCATACGTTCTGTGATGGAGCTTCATCCCCGCTTAGAAGGATGGGTCATGGATTTACCTGCTGTGACCGAACGCGCAGAACTTGCCATGAAAAGGGCGATGCCGGATCGCGCATGGCGCGTTTTCCCGGGCGACTTTAGAAGCGCAATCCTACCTCAAGGAGCCGACCTGATTACTCTGGTGCGTGTAGCCCACGACCATGACGATGCGGTGGTTCAGCCTTTGTTCTCCAAAATTTTCAGTGCATTACTGCCGGGGGGGCGCTTGATGATCGCCGAACCGCTTGCAAAGACGCCTGGTGCAGAGCCTATGGGTAATGCCTATTTTGGGATGTTTTTTCTCGCAATGGGTTCAGGACGCCCCCGTTCTTTTGATGAATTACACACCATGCTGACTCAGGCTGGTTTTACTTCTATTCAGCTTGTCAAAACAGCCATACCGCTTCAAACCTCAGTGATTATCGCGATTCGTTAAAAATGATGATGTGTAAATTAAACGAGACAATAATTAACTGTTAATCTAGCTTGACACTTGGTTGTAGACCGGTAAAATAAGAAGCTGGAGTCGACCACAACAACAATGAAAGCGGCGACTCAATCAAGCAGGGCTCGCGGAGGAGGCGAGGAGAAGACGATGGATACTCTGGCAGTTGTTCTGAATGCTCCTGAAACACTGGAGCTTCGCAGTCTGCCGCTGACCGAGCCCGATGACCAAGACGTCGTTGTGGAAGTCAGTCATAGCGGAATCAGTACTGGCACAGAGCGTTTGCTCTGGTCTGGGAAGATGCCGCCCTTTCCTGGTCTGGGTTACCCTCTCGTTCCAGGCTATGAGTCTGTAGGAACCATTATTCACGCAGGATCAAACTCGGGTCGCAAAGTAGGCGATTTTGTGTTTGTTCCGGGTGCCCGGTGTTTTGGTGAAGTACGCGGGCTTTTTGGAGGAGCCGCGAGTCACCTCGTTTCTAAATCTGATCGCGTGACGGAAATCAACACGCAAGTGCCCGAGCAGGGCGTACTGCTTGCCCTTGCTGCGACTGCCTATCATGCGCTGCATGCACCGGAATTTAAGGCTCCAGACTTAATTGTGGGTCACGGTGTACTCGGGCGTCTTCTTGCACGCATTACCTTGGCGCTAGGGGGTCCTGCTCCTGTGGTATGGGAGACAGCAGAAGATCGCCGAACCGGTGCGCTAGGTTATCAGGTGATTTCACCGGATGAAGACGCCCGTAAAAATTACAACATCATTCAAGACGTGAGTGGAAATACTGCGGTGATCGATACCCTAGTTTCCCGCCTAGCAAAAGGGGGGGAGATTGTTCTTGCGGGTTTCTATACAGGTACCGTGGGCTTTGCTTTTCCCCCCGCGTTTATGCGTGAAGCGCGCTTTCGCGTTGCGGCTGAATGGGCTCCAGAAGATTTAGCAGGAACAAAGGCGCTGGTTGAATCAGGTCGCCTGTCTCTTGATGGTTTGATTTCGCATTGCGAGCCTGCTCGTCATGCACCCGACGCCTATAAAAAGGCGTTCAGCGATCCTCGCTGCATAAAAATGATCCTTGATTGGAGAGCCTAAAAATGAATGCACCTACCCAAGCACAACCCATGATTCAAATGACTAAGCAGCTTCGTGAAGAAGCAGCGCATGATCCTGAGTTACCCTCATCGGGTGAAGTGAAAAGTGAAACGCAAGTCATTGCGATTTACGGCAAGGGTGGTATCGGCAAGAGCTTCACCCTCGCCAACCTTTCTTACATGATGGCGCAGCAGGGTAAACGAGTACTTTTGATTGGTTGTGACCCTAAGTCAGACACCACCTCTTTGCTATTTGGTGGTCGTGCTTGCCCCACCATTATTGAAACTTCTGCTAAGAAAAAACTGGAAGGCGCATCGGTTGAAATCGGCGATGTGTGCTTTAAACGTGATGGCGTATTTGCAATGGAATTGGGCGGTCCCGAAGTGGGCCGAGGTTGCGGTGGCCGCGGAATCATTCACGGATTTGAGCTGCTTGAGAAATTAGGTTTTCATGAGTGGGGCTTTGATTATGTCTTGCTCGATTTTTTGGGCGATGTAGTTTGCGGCGGATTTGGATTACCCATTGCCCGCGATATGTGCCAGAAAGTGATTGTGGTGGGTTCTAATGATTTGCAATCGCTCTACGTTGCCAA
>CAIPTD010000128.1 GCA_903867885.1 uncultured Ferrovum sp.
CTACCGTTTAATAGGACTGATCTTTGTACCCTCAAGACTGAGACTGAGCATCAAGCCCTGCTGATCAAAAATAAAAGCATAGGCATCCTCTTTAAGGGTTGAAGTAGAGAAGTTTTTTCCCACACCATCGTTGACCATAACAATAGAAGGCCCCACCCCTATTTCCCAACCATGGGAAGTGGATAAATAGTTTATGGCCTTATCGTTCATGAGAAACACTACATAGCCAAATGACTCGGCCCCTACTTGCCATCCCCAAGAGGCAGATACCGAGTTGAAGTATTCATGATGATTTGTTCCATGAAGCAATACTCCTTCTCCATATGCACCTCCAAATATCAGGCCTGCTTTTATGATCTTTGGGAATACCAGCTTCGCCTTAGATTGCTTGCTGATATTGGCAGCAGTAGGGTTTGTTTTATACAGCAAATTTAGAGCCTGTTCAGCATCTCGATTCAGATCCTCTGAGCTTGCAGCTTGAATAGAATAACTTGTCAGCGCGAGCACCAACAAAGCAAAGACACGAACTGTTATAGCAGACCAAATATATTGGAATTTCTTCACGTTGCGCTCCTTTTATTGAGGAGCTAGGGCTCCCATCAAGACCATCATTTGCTTAAGTAAAAAGAATTACAGTTCGATAGAACACTCAAGCAGGACCTCACAACGCTGATCGAAGAGTATGTGATCAAGGAGCATTTTCCAGATGTTTATATTCGATAATTTTCTGACATAGATCAAACCAAGAAAAAATAAAAAGGTTCAAGGTGATCGATGAGGGCAACCAGATTTTGGTCACTGACAGCCAGTCTGCACAAGCAGAGCCTTTCATATCGATGTGCAGTTCTGTCTATGCAGCGATGGGATGAGCGAAGACAGATATTTAAAAACTGATAAGGAAAAAATCATGACCATCCTTCGCAACGCACTGATTGGAGTTTGTGTAGTGGCTGCTTCGATGTGCGCCTTGGCTCAAAATGCTGATGAATACAAAGAGCACTATTTAACTGGAACACACTCACCTGAGACGACAACCAAGAAATCGTCTTGCAAGGCAATGAACGCACACAGAATGGAATCGATGGATAAACAGATGAATGACATGCAAGCCATGCATGAAAAGATGGCATCTGCCAAATCCCCTGGGGAACGCCAAGCATTGATGACTGAACACATGAAGATCATGCAAGGTGGCATGGACATGATGAAAGAGACGGGGGCTATGAACGGCATGGGCTGCATGCAGGCTGGTAAAGGCATGAAGGGTAACAACGGGTCCAATCATCAACATTGGATGGAAAAGCGAATGGAAATGATGGAATCCATGATGCAAATGTTGATTGACCGCACTTCTACTGCACCCACCAATTAATCATTGGACTGAATATGCAGCAACACACCGACAAGTCGGGAGTATTGCCAGCGATTTCGGCATCAACATACACCTGCCCCATGCATGTGGAAGTTGTGCAAGATCACCCCGGTCTTTGTCCTCAGTGTGGAATGACGCTTGAATCACTCTTACCTGAGCTGGAAGAAAACAAAAACCCAGAATTGGAAGACTTTCAGCGACGCTTTTGGTGGACACTTCCTTTCACTGCAGTCGTGACTTTTTTGGCGATGGCAGGTCATCGCTTGCACTGGTTAGAGATGTCCATGCAAAGCTGGTTAGAATTAGCGCTGTCTCTACCGATACTAATGTGGGCAGGTTGGCCATTTTTCTTGCGCGGTTGGCAATCTCTTGTGAATCGCAGCCCCAATATGTGGACCTTAATCAGCTTGGGCACTGGGTCAGCTTTCTTGTACAGCATCATCGCTACTGTTGCACCGCAGGTGTTCCCAAAGTCGTTCGTATCGATGGGCCGCGTGGCGGTGTATTTTGAAGCGGCAACAGTCATCATTTCACTGACCCTTCTGGGTCAGATCATGGAACTCAAAGCGCGATCGCAAACCTCAGCAGCGATTAAGTCGCTTCTCGGGTTAGCACCAAAGACAGCTCGGCGCATCAGCCCAGAGGGTACTGAGAAGGATGTTCTATTAACTCAGGTGCAAGTGGGAGATCTTCTACGCATTCGCCCTGGGGAAAAAGTACCCGTTGATGGTGTGGTAATCGAAGGCAGCAGCGCTGTCGATGAATCCATGCTGACTGGCGAACCCCTCCCAGTGTCTAAGCATTTAGGCGACAAGGTAATCGGAGCAACGCTCAATACAAGTGGTGCGCTTGTAATACGATCAGAGAAGGTGGGATCCTCGACCACACTCTCGCAAATCGTTCAAATGGTGTCTCAAGCTCAACGCTCTAAAGCGCCGATGCAACGTCAGGCCGACGCAGTAGCAGGCGGGTTCGTGATGGCTGTTGTTGTTGCCGCTTTGATGACTTTTTTTGGATGGGGTTTGTTTGGTCCAGAGCCAAGCTGGGTCTATGCTTTGATCAATGCAGTGTCGGTACTGATCATTGCTTGTCCCTGCGCATTGGGTCTAGCTACTCCTATGTCCATTATGGTTGCGACAGGCCAAGGTGCGATTCATGGAGTGCTATTCCGTGATGCTGCTGCAATCGAAAACATGAGAAAAGTAGATACTTTGATTATTGATAAAACGGGAACACTGACCGAAGGTCGACCAACATTAGACCGTGTATTGGCTGCACCCGGATTTGAAGAATCCGAAGTACTTCGTCTTGCAGCAAGTTTAGACCAAGGTAGCGAGCATCCGCTGGCCGAAGCCATCGTGCGTGCTGCAGTCGAACGCAAGCTGATTTTAGATAAGCCAGAACATTTCGACTCAAGATCAGGTATTGGCGTTCAGGGGCAAGTAAACGGTAATAAGCTCGCGCTAGGTAATGCCGCACTCATGGCTCAGCTTGGCATCGCTATCCAATCGCTCTTTACACAAGCTGAGTCACTTCGTTCTGAAGGCGCAAGTGTGATGTATCTATCCATGAACGCCCAGTTGATCGGTTTATTGTCAGTATCTGATCCGCTCAAGGCAAGCACAGCCGAGGCGCTAAAAACCCTTCAGGCTGCAGGCTTACGGATCATAATGGCTACGGGTGATGGCCTAACTACTGCGCGCTCCGTCGGTATAAAACTTGGGATCACCGAGGTATATGCTGAAATTAAACCAGCAGACAAACTAGCATTAGTCGATAAGCTACAAAAGGAAGGTCATGTCGTCGCAATGGCTGGAGACGGCATGAATGATGCACCCGCATTAGCGCAGGCCGATGTGGGTATTGCGATGGGTACCGGCACGGACGTAGCGATGAATAGCGCTCAATTGACGCTTGTGAAGGGAGACCTGCGGGGTATTGCCATTGCACGTGAATTATCTGTGGCCACGGTCAGTAATATGAGGCAGAACTTAGCTTTCGCCTTTCTCTACAACTCACTAGGCATAACGATTGCCTCGGGGCTTTTGTACCCTTTTACAGGATGGTTGCTATCCCCAATGATTGCAGCACTGGCCATGTGCTTGAGTTCAGCATCTGTTATCTTCAATGCCCTTCGTTTAAATCATAAAGCTTACTGAATGATGGATTTAACTAGATTCATTGTAGTGTTCATCACCTCAATATACTGCTTCCAAATTTTTGCAGAGGAAATAGCTACACCCTCTATGCCTGAGGGGATGGATCATTCTCATATGCACCACGCACTCACTGATTCAGCCAGTGATCCCTCATCTCAGAAAAAAATGGGAATGCCTGGCGCGTTGGGCAACTACGCAATGAACCGCGAATCTTCAGGGACCAGTTGGCAACCAGACTCTACTGAACATGATGGCATTCATACCATGCTGGGCGATTGGCATACGATGCTGCACGGCTCTATTGACCTGATACAAAATAAACAATCAGGTTCTCGTGGGGATTCGGAGTTTTATAGCGCCAGCAACTTAATGATCCGGTCACAACAGACGTTTGATACAGGCACCATTGGGCTTCATGGGATGTTTTCACTTGATCCCATCATGGGCAAGGGCGGGTATCCCTTGTTATTCCAGACAGGCGAGACAGCGGATGGAGTGCATCCACTGATCGACAGGCAGCACCCTCACAATGCCTTTATGGAGTTAGCAGCTTCCTATTCAATGTCGCTCCCATCTGATCGTTCGGTATTTATTTATGCGGGTCCCGTGGGTGAACCTGCATTAGGCCCTACCGTATATATGCACCGCGCTTCAGGAATGGATTTACCAGAAGCACCGATTACCCATCATTGGCTCGACTCAACCCATATCACCAATGGTGTGATTACTCTGGGGTATATTTTTGGTGACTTCAAATTAGAAA
>CAIPTD010000129.1 GCA_903867885.1 uncultured Ferrovum sp.
GCACAAGCGTTACGGAGCATCTGATGAAGCTCAGGAAAGTTTTTTTCAGTAACCTTAATATTACTACCTGCACACCTAATTCTAAGAATTGGTTCTATACCAAACTCATGAAATTTGTGTGCTAGGATGTCGAAGCCTGCAGTGTCTTTCAAAGCAGCTAGCATCGTTCTATCGAGAGGGTGCTCGTACTCGTTAGAATTGAGATTTTTTATTCTAGTCCTCTCAGAAGTGATGACAATTTTGTAAGT
Source organism: uncultured Ferrovum sp. (assembly GCA_903867885.1). Taxonomy (GTDB): domain Bacteria; phylum Pseudomonadota; class Gammaproteobacteria; order Burkholderiales; family Ferrovaceae; genus CAIVHB01. Next base: position 249 of record CAIPTD010000129.1, read on the forward strand.
ATTATAAACAACCGCTTCGGCCCATTGTGCTAGTTCATCAGGTGGATTGAGAATTGTATATAAACACGATGTATTTGGATCGGGATTGATCGGTAGATATGGAATATAATATTCGATGTATTCAGTAAAAGACTTTGGAATACCTAGTCCTTTAATGACTGAAGCCGATAGCACATCATTTTTTAGATCACATCCTCGAAGGTGTAAATATATGAGCAGATAAGCCCCGAGCAATAGAAGTTGCTCATTTTGTTGAAAACTGGAACGAACAAACTTCCAGTCGTTCTTGTTTAAATCATTGGGTCGAATTCCATCTGCCTCTAGCAATTTCCTAAATTCATCCTCATCTTTTGAATGAATCACTGCGGCGATGGCTGTATATATCGCCCGTATCATATCACTAATACTTTTCAACTAATTATGCCAACTTCCATCAGCTTGAAGATGTGCATTGAATGGGCTATCCCCAATATGGGTATGCCCAAAAGCATCAACCGTTAAGGGTTTGTCACCAGCGAATCCCATACCTGATACCGAATGAGATGAACCATGATGATGTTCTGATTGTTTCATCTCCTGAATTTCCCGATCTTTTATTTGTTTCTGAATCCCTTCGAGTTGATTTAGGAGCTTCATACCTTCTTCTATGACAGCGTCAACGGGTAAGATGCAACTCTATTCGCTGGATTTTCTAGCTGAGGCGATCACCTACGAGTTGCCCTCTTTCTGAGAGAATCAGAACGACATCCCGAGCTTTCTAGCTTCGCTCTTCAAGCTCTCCTCCTTCTCTTCTCGTACCACAATCAAGGGGGCTAGATTATCCTTTATTCTAGCAGCCAAAGCCTCTACCGCTTCGTTGAGAGACCGAACAGCTTCTGACCTCTTCTCTATCAAGTTAGTAATTTGACTTTGCACCTCGGACTGCAACTGTCGTTGCCTGACCGATTGGACAGCGTATATGGCGTCCAAATAGCTGGTGACTTTAGGTCGAACAACTCCTGCGATACCCAACAGAGAAAGAAGCTCGTTTCTTGGGATGCTTTCCCCAATTTCTAGTCTGAGAATAAACTCTTGGAGTTTTGCTTCAACTTTGCGCATGAATTTGAGTGCTTTTTCATCTGCCATCGTCGAAAGATCAGGCCAAAATATCCTTTCCCAAATTCCGTGCTGGCGAAAACGTTTTTCCAGACAAGTTACCAATTCTCTAACCTCTTTCAATCCGTCTTTAGCCAGCACGAGACCTTCACCCTTAAGCACGAATCTACTACTATCAGACCATTTTTGAAGTTCTAAGAGCCGTTTATCTAGAGTTTCTTTGATCCCTTCCGCCTCTGAACTCAAACTGTTCTGGCTTGAGTTTTTCAAAGTAGCGAGCTGCGTTTTAGCTGTAGCCTCCTCCCTATAGAGTTCTGTACGGAGTCTTTGAATTGCAGTTTCGTAGTCCTGTTTGGCAGTTTCAAAATTCTTATGTTTTATGTCATTGGTAAAAGACCGTGCAGCGATTGTTCCACCGACGGCACCAGCAATAGCGCCTAACCCCATTCCAATTGGTCCCAAGAAGGATCCAATAATTGCTCCAGTTTTCGCACCTGCCAATCCACCGATGCCCGTTCCAGCAGTATCAAGAGAGACGTGTTTGAGTGCGGTATGAAGATCGGTTTTGTCATTGAAAAGTAATTTCATTTCTTTCCAGCCTGAAAGAGCGAAGGTCACCAAAGGAAAATGAGCGTGCGCGATATGATGACTGCCTAGAGCAGTCGATGTGGCATGTTGTACATGTTCGTGTAAATATGAATGAGAAAGAGCATCGTCAACAATGACGTGATGGGCTCCTCCATGCTCAAGCGTTTTAGTTAGAGTTGCGAAGCCAGTTCCTGTTTCGCTATTAAAGTGAATAGCATCTGACGGAATATTTAACGCGTCGCCAGCTACTACCACTGGTATATCGGGATGATCTGCAAAGTGTGAATATATTGAGCCGGACCACATGTCCTTTGCCGCTGCCTTCACGTCCAAATGCTCTCCATTAACAGCAATGTCCCATCCTGGATTATTGGAGGCTTCAGGCCAATCAACGTGCAATCCTGCTGTTTGCAAGTGGTGAGAGACCACTGATTCACCTACGTGGCCCGCAACTTTAGCGAGGGCTCCTTCTGAGAGCTTACCCCAAATGTTGTGGTCGTATCCACTGAGTGTCTTTGAAAGATCTGAAAGTGTAGTGATTTGCTCAGATCTCAAATGACTAATTCCCTCAAAAATATTTTTGTCGATAGCAGCAAAACCACTTGCAACATCAAGATCGGTGTATGTTGCCATCTCAACCGTCCCTATAATCAGTCTTCTCCGTTCTGCTACCGCTTCATCCAGACGGCCAACGATATCCGAAATTGCGTTGAGATGAGGTAAGGGGTCGGTTTGATCTATTGCGGCAGGCACAATAATACGTGAACGACGGAGGATCTCATCGCCTACCGGGTCATATGAAGGGGGGAGCTTCTTGGATGCAAGAGCAAGATATTTTCGTCTGTGTTTTCTGAGTAACCAATATTTTGGTGTCACCCATCGAAACAACGTCAGTATCTTTCCTATGATTAAAAAGACCGTCTGCCAGACTTTCGTCAGAATTAATTGACGCTTAGAAGCAGCAGAAGATGGCGTAGAAATCCTCAGTTCTCCAATAGGCTTCCATTCAGTCCACTCAGGTCTCCAGCAAAAATCGTATTTATTTAACACACCTGCCTCGAGTTGCATTCCAACTGTTAGCAATGAAAATGGCCCCTCTTGGCGTCCATCATGCAAAACGAAAATTATCAATTCATCAGCGCGCGTTTCCACAAAAAAAGGTCAGTCCCGAGTTTGACGTTTTTGCATAATAAGATGCATTTCTAATCTAACAGCCCACAGCCTAAAAAGCTAAAAGCCTTTGCGCCCCCTCAACTCCTTGCAAAAGCCAGCGATGCACGGTGATCGTGCTGATTCGCTGCTCTCAGGGAATCGATGTAGTGTTTGCGGACGTCGTTGGGCGATTCAAGACTGGCGCCAAGAATTGACA
>CAIPTD010000130.1 GCA_903867885.1 uncultured Ferrovum sp.
AGCTTCTGCGCACTGATCCACTAAATCCCTAAAGTGGGCAATCGCGCCCTCTAGCCCAAAATCCCGAACCATACTGGGGCGATCAAGAGCCGTATCCTGTCCAACAGGTTTTCCAACGACTTCTGCGTCTCCAGCCGCATCGCAAATATCGTCGGCGACTTGGTAACAGGCACCCAGCAATTCGCCCATTCTGCGCCAAGGCCCCGTATCCTTTCCGGCTGAGGCGGCACCTAGCTCAGCTGCACCTGCAAACAGCGCACCTGTTTTGCAGCGCTGATATTCCTCAGTATCAATCGCAGGTTCACATTCCCAAGCCTGACCGGCAACGATTCCACCGGGCATTCCAATGGCTCGGCCCAGCGTTAAGATAAGATTTGCAAGACGCTCAGGTGCGCAGGCGCCAATTCGGGCCATATGCTGAAAAGCCAGCACAATCATGGCGTCACCTGCCAACACTGCCAGACGCTCGCCAAATAGGCGATGAACTGATGGTTTTCCACGACGGGCATCCGCATCGTCAAAACAGGGCAAATCGTCGTGGACTAAAGAAGCGCAGTGCATCAGCTCAACCGCTGCAGCCGAGGCCTCAGCAAGTGTAAGATCGGTATCGCCACATGCGCGGGCAACAGCCAAACACAACCTTGGGCGCACCCTTGCACCCCCGGGAAATACCGCATAACGCATGGCATCGGCTAAGCCAGGAGGAGGATGACCGGACTCCGCATAAGCCAGGGCTGCATTTAAACCGCGTTCAACACGTGTATTGGCATCCATCTTTATCCCTCCCGAGTTGTTTTGGCGATTTTTTTGTCTATTTTATTTGTCGCCCCAATGTGTCATATACTATAGACACTTATTATGGTTAGGGTCAATCTTTTATGTCACGTTATCCGAACATTTTGATTGGTGCCGGCATCGGTGGATTGTCATGTGCGGCGACATTAGCAGCTCGTGGGGAGCCTGTTCTGGTCTTAGAAGCGGGCGACTATCCGGGAGGCAGAATGCGGGAAACCCATCCTGGAGGCTTAAATATTGATTCAGGACCCACCGTTCTGACGCTCCCCAAAGTATTTGAAGAACTATTTACCGCCGCTGGTGAAAACCTGAAAGATCACCTGAGCTTCGATCCCCTTACAGTGTTAGCGCGTCATGCGTGGAGTCAAAACGAGCGCCTCGATCTATTTGCAAATCATCAACAGTCCAAACAAGCCATTGCTGAATTTGCGGGTTCCAAAGCAGCAGATGGCTTCGAACAATTCTGCAAAGAGGCCCGCAATCTTTACCAGGCGCTCTATCCCACCTTCATGACAGCTCAAAAACCCAGCCTACTGGGTTTGGCTAGTCAAATTGGCCCCTTTGGTGCAATGAAATTACGTGCGGGCGCTCCTTTTCAATCTCTCTGGGATGCACTGGGAAGGTATTTTCCAGATCCCCGCTTAAGGCAACTATTTGGACGTTATGCAACCTACGTAGGCTCCACACCCTATCTTGCCCCTGCTGTGTTGATGCTGATCGCACAAGTAGAAATGGAAGGGGTATATGTAGTCAGAGGGGGAATGGCAGAACTTGCCC
>CAIPTD010000131.1 GCA_903867885.1 uncultured Ferrovum sp.
CTTAACCGCCTCAAGTGATGCTCAGCTTACAAACTACTTGCCAGCTGTTAAAGCCTATCGCGAGAAATATGGCATCTAAGAATAACGATTCTTAGATCTCTGTTTCACCCTCAAAAACAGTAACGGCTGGTCCGGTCATGATGACGGGTTGGGATATGTTATTGACCATGCCACCCCAGGCAATTTGAAGGTCGCCACCACGAGTACGCACTTTTACCGGCGAGTCCAGTAGGCCTCTGCGAATACCTGATACGACTGCCGCGCAAGCGCCTGTGCCGCAGGCAAGCGTTTCTCCAGCGCCGCGCTCATAAACCCGCAACTTAATTTCATTGCGATTGAGAACCTGCATATAGCCAGCATTTACCCTCTTCGGGAATGCTAAATGCCTTTCAATTTCCGGCCCTTCTGTCAGGACGGGCGCACTCTCAAGATCGCCCACAACTTGCACGGCATGTGGATTGCCCATGGAAAGAACGCCCACAAAACTATCGTGAGTTGCAGGGTGATCTAGAGCAAGTGCATATAGCGTTTCATGAAACTCTTGCATGCTCGCTAAGCCGTTTGGATTAAAGGGAACTTGGCTATGCTCAAAAATTGGCGCACCCATATCGACTTCTACTTGACCGTCTGGGTAGGATTTGAGGGTAAGGACGGTGTGCGCAACTTCTACACGTAGTGGATTCTTAGTAGACAGGCCGTGATCTAAGACAAAGCGTACAAAGCAACGTGAACCATTGCCGCATTGCTCCACTTCGCCGCCATCTGAGTTGAAGATTCGGTATTTAAAATCGGCATCTGACCTAGTTGTTTTTTCTACTAAAAGAATTTGATCCGCGCCAATACCAAATTGACGATGCGCCAATGTTTTCCATTGCTCTCGCGTTATTCCACTGAGGTCTTGATCAATTCCATTGAGCACAATAAAGTCATTGCCAGCACCATGCATTTTGGTGAAGCGAATTTTGCGTCCAACGTTGGTTTGATGAGTACTCAAAATATCTCTTTAATCGTAAAGGCTAGCTTCGCCAGGAGGACGATGCTTAAAGCGCTTATGAACCCAATAGTACTCTGCTGGTCTTTCTCTAACAAGCTCTTCAATGTATTGGTTTAGGCGAGCCGTATCTTTTTCAACATCATCACTTGGAAAATTTGGGAGTGGGGCGCTGATATGACAGGTATAGCCTTTGCGATCTTTGTTTAGAGTTGTCGTCATTAAGCACACCTCTGCCCCACTCAGCCTAGCTAAGCGTGATACAGAAGTAATGGTATTGGTCTGAATGCCAAAAAAGGGTACGAATACGGAGTCACGAGGACCCAAATCAATATCGGGCGCGATAAAAATAAAATTCCCAGTTTGGATTTCACGAATGAGATCCCGTAGTCGACTTTGTCTTTCAATAGACTTACCCCCAAATCGATTTCTCCACTCAATCATTTTTTGATTAAAGAACGGGTTCTTCATATTCTGATAAAGGCCTGCGCCTCTGGGCCAATCATGTTGATTAGCCAAAACAGATAGCGCCATAAAACCCCCTTCAAGGCCAACAAAGTGAGGGTTGATCAGGAGTCGAGGTTTGCGATCACCTAAAGTGATTGCAGAATCGATCGTCACAATATCGGTAATTTGTTTTCCGCTGCCCAGCCAAATACGACTTCTTTCTAGGACGCTGCGGCCAAATAATTTCCAGTGCTCAAGTGCTAAAGCATCAACTTCTTTTTCGCTCAGAGCTGGAAAACATAGGCGTAAATTTGTTTTAACAACTTTCGCGCGACCATTGGGAATATGCGCCGCAAGCCAACCAAGTCCGTAGCCTACATATACTGTGATGGCGTAGGGAAGAAATGCAAACAAGCGTAATAGGCTGAGTGCTAAGAAATTGAAGAGGTTGGATAACCAGGTCATTTCAAAAATGATAATGAATCTATTTTCTGTTCGGTGGCAATTCTGCACCAGCTGGATGCTTATAGCGGTTGTAAGACCAAATAAATTGTTCGGGCGCAACGAGGACAGCATTTTCAATAGCGATATTCAATTCTGCAGCCGCAAGCGCAGGGTCTTCGGGCAAACGGTTTAGTCGAGTTGCTTGCATTAGCCAGCCCTTCCCGAGCGCTTTACGTTTGGCAGTAAACATGACTACGGGAGTGTTATTTCGGTTAGCCAGTCGAGCGGGTAAAGGCGTCGTATACGCAGGTTTACCAAAGAAAGGAACCCATACCCCTTCGCCACCGCTCGGAACTTGGTCTGGAAGAATACCAATAGCTTCGCCACGAGTGAGCGCTCTGGTCATTTGGCGAACGCCGTTAAGATTGGTTGGAACAAAGTGCATATTGGGATATGCGCGACCTTGTTCAACAACTTCATTGAGCCACTCTTGACGTGATGGGCGATACAAAATAGTAGCCGGAAAATGTTGTGCCAACACTCTCGGAATAATTTCAAAACCGCCAAGATGGGGCGTTAACATAACAAGACCATGGCCTTCCTTGATTGCTGTTTCCACGACATCCCAGTTTTGCACTTCCACCGATGTGAGCGCCTTTTGGGGGTTGCGCCAAATCCATAAGCTATCTGAAAACAACATGCCTGATGCACGGACTGCCGGCCAAAGCTTGAGGGGTAGCTTATGCATCCTGATGACAGCCTCATACTGAGGTCTAAAGAGCGAGCGATATTGCTTTGATCCCACGTATGCCAACGTACCTAGAAATGCGCCGATTACTTGCACTACCGCAAGGGGCAGTACAGCAATGATGTTTAGGCCAATCTTTAAAAGGATTTTTCGCACCCCCCAATGATATTCAATGCCGCTCTATTGACCAAATTTAACTATGCCTTGATCGATTTCACCATTTTCAGATAGAATTACTACATCGCTGAGTTAAGACAACTTGCAGGGCGATCCAAAAATTCTGCTAAAGCGTCGCCGTTGTAGTTCCTGGCACGTCGAGTTGTCCC
>CAIPTD010000132.1 GCA_903867885.1 uncultured Ferrovum sp.
AAATGAAGTAACTAAGTGACAAAGAAAACGCAAATTAGTGCGAACTATTTCACAAAATTAAACTAATAACGTTTACTAAACCTTTCAATCGTTATAGGGCGTGTGACAAAAATCAAGTAATTACTTGCCTGATTGGCTGCCAACAGGGACGTTGCTGGAGTAGCCCCTGTAATACAGTACCGCCGTCATTATTAATTTACTGCTCTTCTCTCCCTAAACAGCTTTGGGGGTAAATATCCCAGAGCGCTGTGTGGGTGAAACGAATTGTAATCTTCAAACCATTTATTCAGTTGCGCCATCACAGTTTTTGAATCTGATCTGTCTGCTAGATTTGCATAATCCCTTTTTAGGGTTTTCACAAAGCTCTCAGCCATCCCATTGCTCTGCGGGCTAGTGACCGGCGTGGTCACTGGCTTTAATCCTAACTGCTTCGCAAACTGCCTTGTTTCTGCTGCCGTATAACAACTACCATTATCTGTTAGCCATTCAATTGGTTTCACAGGCTTACCATTGGGTCCGAATCGTTTCTCAATGGCTTGCATCATTAAATCACCTACCAATCCTGCATCAATTCCTTTCGTTGTTGCTACCCAACTCATGGCTTCTCTATCGCAACAATCTAGTGCAAATGCGATACGCACTCTTTCACCGTTGTCACAGGATAGTTCTAAGCCATCTGAACACCACCTTGTATCACTTTCAAGTACAGCAATCGTGCCTTCATGCTTACGCGTATCAATGGGACGTTGGCCTTGTCTCCATAACAACAACCCTTCATCTCGCATCACTCGGTATATTCGCTTGTGATTGATCTTGTAACCATCAATCCTGAGCCTTCCCCAAATACGGCGATAGCCAAACGTTGCTCTATCTTTTATCAAGCTATAAATAGCCTGCTTTACCTCAGTATCATCTGGCCTAGGCGGAGACTTTCGTCTATCCACCCAATCAGAAGATCGATTCATCCTTGCCACAACATGACTGCGCGACACGCCAAGGGTTTGGCAGACCACTCTTACTGCTCTTCCCCTGGCAATACTGGCGAGCGCGCAATCCACTTTTTTGATTTGGAGAAGTCCACAGCCTCCTTGAGAATCTCGTTCTCCAAAGTCTTACGGCCTAAGGCCCCTTCCAATTGTTTAATGCGCTTAATCGCCTCATGAAGTTCTGAAGCAGGAACAACAGTTTCATTCGCACCAACAGCCACTAATGAGCCTTCCAAATAAGCTTTACGCCATTGAAACAACTGAGCAGCGGTTAAACCATGTCGCCTCGCCACCAAGGATACGGAGCTACCCGGCTCGTTGGTTTGCTTCACGATTTCAAGCTTTTGTTCCGGTGTCCAGCGCCTACGTCGCTGAACACCGGCGATTACTTCAACCCTATCTGGTCTTACTGAAGACATAGTCATATCCATAGTCATACTCCTAGTTGCAAGTTTAAGATATGACGGTGGTACTGTCTTTCAGGGGGCTAATTCATCATAATCCTTTGGTCCTAGGTTCAAGTCCTAGTGGGCCCACCCAAATTAAGGGGTTACAGCAATGTAACCCCTTTTTCCTTCTTACAGGCCGCATATTCACCTTAGTGCTTACACACCGATCATCATTTGCTCAAAAAAGATAAAGAACTTAGAGTGTAGATATGCCTTACTCAGTTTCAACTAGAAATTACTCATGGCCCATCCGCCCAATATTCCAAAACGTAAGTCGCCGATTTCACA
>CAIPTD010000133.1 GCA_903867885.1 uncultured Ferrovum sp.
GGTGACCGACGCGGGTGCGGCAGTCACCATGGTCGTCGATCAGGGCATGTTCGGACAACCAAGCATTCAGCGCGGTTGGCGACAGGCCTAGCGTGCGGCGGTCTACATCCACGAAGAGCGGCTCTGCACTGCAATACGCAATCGCGTTACAAGTGGCCACAAAGGTCAGCGACTGAGTAACCACCAAGTCGCCCGGCACCACCTCAGCCAACTTCAGCGCGATGTGCAGCGCAGCCGTGCCGTTCATCACCGCCACGGCGCATGGGCTGGCCGTGAACGCGGCCATGTCCTTCTCGAAGCGGTCAACATAAGCGCCAACGCTCGAGACGAACGTCGACTCAATGGTATCCAGCACCAATTCGCGCTCACGACCCCGGAATACCGGCGCATGCAGCGGGATGAAGTCGTCGGTGCGGTACTGATCGCGTACGAACCGGATAAGAGAGTCAAACATGTCCACGCCTCAGACGTTGTAGATGTCTGCTTTGTACTTCCGGAGGTTGTCCGGATTGGTAAACCAATCTACTGTCGCCTGCAGACCTGCACGGATATCGTAGCTCGGCTTGAAGCCGGTCATTCCGTGTATCTTTCTGTTGTCGCACCACAAGCGGAAAACCTCGGACCTCTCCGGGCGGATGCGCTGCTCATCGGTAAGGAACTCGACGTCGCTACCCATCAGCTCGCGGATCAGCGCCAAGGTATCACCAACGGAGATTTCATAATTGGAGCCGATATTCACGGTTTCGCCGATGGCCGCGTCGCAACGGGCAAGTTCGAGGAAACCGCTGCAGGTGTCAAGCACATAATTGAAGTCTCTCGTCGGCGAAACGTCACCCAGTTTGATCTGCTTCTTGCCATTTGCGATCTGAGTGATGATGGTTGGAATCACCGCACGCGCCGACTGGCGCGGACCGTAGGTGTTAAATGGACGGGCGATGGTGACCGGCAAATTGAAAGCGTTGAAGAAGCTCATTGCCACGGCGTCAGCGCCGATCTTAGAGGCGCTGTAGGGGGACTGCGGTTGAACTGGGTGCTTCTCGTCGATAGGTACGTACTGAGCGGTGCCGTAAACCTCGCTAGTGGAGGTGTGGATCACGCGTTTGACGCCATTCTCCATCGCCGCCTGACAGATATTGAGCGTGCCCTTGATATTGGTATCAACGTAACTGTCAGGTGCAACATAGGAGTAAGGGATGGCAATCAGTGCAGCCAGATGAAAAACTATGTCCACATCTTTGGTGATGTGTTTGCAATAATGTGGGTCGCGCACATCACCGTTCAAAACTTCAATCTGGTCGCGACATTCAATATCTTCTAACCAGCCCCAGTAGTTGAAAGAGTTGTATTGCGATAAAGCCTTAACTTTATAGCCTTCGCGGACGAGAAGCTCTGTCAGGTGAGATCCGATAAAGCCATCAGCACCGGTCACAAGCACAGATGTATTCGCCATCATGCCGCAGCCTTTCTGAAATATTCAGAAATTAGCCCTGTCACTGTATCCATTTGCACATCACTCAATTCAGGAAAGATTGGAAGAGACAAAATTTCAGATTGATTCTTAAATGCATTAGGAAATTCAGCTGGCTGATGACTGAATCTGCTGTAAGCAGTTAAAAATGGTAAGGCAACAGGATAGTTAATGACGGTTTGTACGCCACTCTTATTCAGGTAATCAGCCAAGTCATCTCTCTCGCTTGATTTAATTACATACAGATGCCAAACATGTTCTCGACCTTTAGCAATCTCTGGGATTTTGATGCCCGCTAAAGAGGAGAGTCGCTCTGTATAGCGAGCAGCACGTTCCTGACGCTGGGCAGTCCATTTATGCAAATGTGGCAATTTAACAGACAGGATTGCCGCTTGAATTCCATCCAGTCTGCTGTTAATTCCCTCTATATTGTGATCGCCTTTTTTAAGCCCCCCATGACGAGCAAACATTGCCATCTTTTCAGCCAGTGCTTGGTCATTGGTTACAACTGCACCTGCATCACCCATAGCGCCTAAGTTTTTCCCGGGGTAAAAAGAAAAAGAAGCCACATCACCAAATGTACCCACTAATTTCCCTTTGTACCGGGCAAGATGTGCTTGTGCGCAATCCTCCAGAACCCAAAGATTATGCTTCTTGGCAATAGCCATAATTGCATCCATATCCGCCGGCTGACCATAAAGATGCACCGGAATAATTCCAACCGTGTTTGGTGTTATCTTTTCTTCAATGCTCTTTGGGTCGATAGTGAATGTGTGTTTGTCAGTATCGCAAAAAACCACTTTCCCACCAGCCTGGGTTATGGTTTCTGTTGTGGATATCCAAGAATGAGCGGGTGCCAGGACTTCGTCACCAGGTTTAACGCCCAAAGCGACCATCGCGATGTAGAGGGAGTCCGTTCCATTAGCACAGGAAACGCATTGCTTGCGTTCCATCGCTTGAGCAAACATCTGCTCAAACTTTTCTACATAGGGACCACGAACGAATGATGATTTTTGAATGACGTCACTGATTACGAAGTCAATTTCTTCTTTTATAGTTTGATACTGAGCGTAAAGATCAACAAATGGAATTTGAGTGTTCATGGGGTAGATTTTCAATCTGATAGGGTCTTGATGAACTTGGCTGGGTTACCTGCATAAACCCCGGGGGTTTTAATGCTTTTAGTCACGACGGAGCCGGCACCAATAACAACGTTGTCGCAGACAGTAACCGGGAGAATGGTGGTATTGCTGCCAATTGAAACGTTATCGCCGATTTTTGTTTGCTTCCAGAGTGACTTATCGCCCCTTGCTGGACCGCCTTTCACGAAGGTGTCATTAATAAACATCACACCATGACCGATGAAGCAATCTTTTCCTATGTCAACCAACTCACAAATGAAAGAGTGAGACTGAATCTTGGTGCGCTCACCGATATTCACGTCTTTTTGAATTTCAACAAACGGTCCAACGAAGACGTTACTACCGATCGCACAGTCATAAAGGTTCACTGGCTTGACGACAATCACGCCATCGCCAAACTTGACATTGACGATCCCGGCCTCTTTGATTTTGGATTGGTTCAAAATGAGCCCCCGAGCTTGCAGTACTTCGGCCGAAACCGCAAGTAGACCTCTTTACCCGTCTCTATGGACTCATATATGGCATTAATGAGTTCAAGACTTTTTCTTCCGACAAGGCCATCTACAAGATGCGGACCGTTGTTGCAGATACAGTCGACGACATATTCATAGTAGGCTTGATGCCCGAAGCCGTATACGTTTGAGGGATTGACGGAGTATCTTTCCATAACATCTTCGTCGCCGGGCTTAGCCTCCACAAAATTCCAAGTCTTCATTTTGTTGACAGCAAAACCAGCAATTTCCACCGTGCCACCTTCTCCCAAAACTGATATCGATCCCTCCAGATCCTTAGGGCGCGTTGCCGTCGTGGCCTCAATCACACCGAGGGCACCATTACGGAACTTGAGTGTGACCACCGCTGTGTCTTCAGCTTCAATATTTGCCAGTGCCGTTGCGCCCCTCGCGAATACACTTTCTACGTCGCCCATCATCCATTCGAGCATGTCGACATGATGGCTCGCTTGGTTTGTCAAAACGCCACCATCCATTGCCCAAGTTCCGCGCCATGGCGCTTGATCGTAATAGTCTTGGGGACGACACCAGCGTACGCGGACTGTACCCAGAACCAACTTTCCAAATCGCCCTTGCTCGAGCGCTTCACGCAACTTCACAACTGGAACATTAAATCGATTTTGCTTGACGACAAACAGCTTCGCGCCAGTCTTGTCACAGGCTTGAATCATCGCGTCGGCATCGTCGAGCGTTAAAGCCATTGGTTTTTCTACTACGACGTGTTTGCCATATTGCGCCAGTTCAACCACGTTTTTAGCGTGATTTCCGCTCTCCGTTAGCACAATGACTACATCAATATTTTCACTTTGCATCATCTGATGCATGTCTGTGAAATAAGGCACAGAAAACTGCGCGCCGATTTTTCTGGCTTTTTCTTCTACCAAATCGCAAGCCGCTACCAGCTCTGCCCCCTTAATCTGCCCAAGCCCCAACAATTCCGAGTGTCGCTTGGCAATACGTCCACAACCAACCAATGCAAATTTCAGCATTTTTTCCTCTTAAATTTAATCGTTACCGAAAAGATAAGGCGTGCAGACCCGATATCTGTCTTCAAGGCCTTATTTTCGTTCTTCTTGCGCTCCAGAAACCGACGCATGAGGTCAGCTTTTTCTGAGATACCAAAGGGGGTCAGAACATAGACGTAACGAGCTTATTTCGTTACTGGACAAAGTTCTGCATTTTCACGAGGCCCTTGGCCAGCGGGCATTGATGACCACATAGAACAGGGGGTGGCCGACAAAGGTGGCCGCACATAGCGCTGCTAGGCTGTGGAAATGCAATCCGTACCGGCGAAGGGTTGGATAAGGGTCATTGAAACAGAAGCGGTAAGAGTCTAGACCTTACCTCAATTTTTATTTATGACAGCACTGTGAGTCCAAGCTTACATAAAGATAAAGGATATGGATTGGCCCGCTAAACCCCATATCGAGAATTGCTGAGATCTTACGCAAATTCCATTTGTGGCATTTTTTATAAATTATTTGTCTTAATTTATAGGTGCCTTTCTAAATAGCTACCGCAGGATCTTTATCCTATATTTTTAAAATTATAGGTTAACAAACCTCCTGTACTTCAATGCATGCAATTACTCAGCGCCATTGATAGCTTGGCATATCATTAGAAATGCTCGGACAACGTCTACGCCAACTTCGTAAGGAAAAATCTCTCACGCTTCAGCAAGTTGCAGATGCACTAGGGGTTACACGCGCCTGCGTATCAAAGTGGGAGACAGGTCGCAGCGAACCCGATTTAGGTAGTATCGA
>CAIPTD010000134.1 GCA_903867885.1 uncultured Ferrovum sp.
GCTGGCCATGGCTGCATAATATTTCTACTTCTCACGCCCCTGTAAAAAGGGGGGATTACCAACGCTCATATTCTTTTTTTACCACGCCGTAACATTCACACGTTCGCTTCTCAAGAGCAGCGCGATTTAATATCGTGATATGCCCTCTCACATAAGAAATATAACCTTCATGTTGCAATCGATGCGCTGCATCCGTCACACTTTCTCTGCGGACACCAAGTAAACCACCAATCACTTCTTGGGTGATAGTAAGTTCATTTCCAAACAAGCGATCAAGACTTGAAAGAAGCAAACGAGATAATTGTTGTTCAATAGAGTGATGTCTATTGCACACTGCTGTTTGCGACATTTGAGTAATTTTGGCTTGAGTAAAATGGAACAGTAAATGGGCCACGGGAATAGAGTTATTAAATACATTTAATAGATCGCAGCTCTTGATCTGAATGGCGCTACCAGCGTTTTGAACAATGGCTCTATTGCTCGAAGCCCCTCCCCCCAAGATCACAGAAACGCCCACCATGCCCTCATTACCAACAGAGCAAACCTCCGCTGTTGATCCATTCTCTAGTACATGTTGAATAGCAATAATTGAATTAATTGGAAAGTAAACATATTGAATTTTAATACCAGGTTCGTAAAGGATTGAGCCTGTTTTTAGTTCAACTTCTTTTGCGTATAAATGAACCAATTCCCAGTCTTTTTGTGGAAAGCAACGCAGTAAAAGATTTTTTGATTTAAGATCTTTCTGTTCCATATTTCCCCCTGTTATATGGTTATTATGATCAGAGGTCTAATACTAATTATTCAATGTATTCGCGTATGTGCGCAATCCAACATTACCCTGTACAGGATATTAAGCGCATATAATATCTATACCTAATTTAAATAGGTCCATATTAATTAGAAATAAATATAATTAGATTTCATTATAACTAACGAATAAAAAGTTGAATGTACGTTACTCAACTCCACAAGTAATATCATGTATCGTAGGTTCAACGACGAAGTGCAACATTGATTAACCTGCTCAGGAGGCTGAGGATGTTTTAGCATCAAGGCTTCTTGACTGCCCAGTCGAAGTTGCCATGACATATAAACACCTCAGCCAGCATGAACGTTATCAGATTTACGCATTGATGAAAGCAGGACATAACCAATTGGAAATTGCTCAGCTTCTGGATCGACATCGATCCACGATTAGCCGTGAACTGTCCCGTAATAGTGGGAAGAGAGGTTATCGTCCTAAGCAAGCGCAAGAACTTTGCCTGCAACGCGCCGAAGGATCGCGGAATGCTTACTGTATTTCTGATGAAAGTTTGCGTATCGCTGCTCACTTCATTCGTGATGAGTGGAGCCCTGTTCAAGTCACGGCCAAAGTGAACGTGAGCCACGAAACGCTGTATCGCTTTATTTATAGAGACAAAGTCCAAGGTGGAACGCTTTGGCGATACCTGCGCTGCCAGAAGAAGAAACGAAAGCGGTACGGTGGGGGCCGTGATCGGCGTGGCCAAATACCCAATAGGCGCTCTATACATGATCGGCCCAGCTACATTGAGCAAAGAGCGACGATTGGGCACTGGGAAGGCGATACGGTTATTGGCGCCAATCACAAACAGGCTATTGTGACGCTTGTTGAACGAAAGAGCGGCTATGCTGTTCTGGCAAAGGTGACGAATAAAACCGCAGAAGCAGTAAGCCAGGCCATTATTGATCGTCTCAAGCCCTTGGCTAAAAAAGTCAAGACACTGACCTATGACAACGGGAAGGAGTTTGCGGATCACGCCAGAATCGATGCCGAGCTAGGATCAACGGGATACTTTGCGGACCCCTTTGCCAGTTGGCAAAGGGGTTCTAATGAAAACCTCAACGGATTGGTACGCCAGTACATTCCTAAGAAACGTCCTTTATCAACTGTCACTGAAGAAGAATTGAAAATGATTGAAAAGAAGTTAAATTCTCGGCCTAGAAAGCGTCTTGGATTTAAGACGCCGTATCAGGTATTCCATGATTCATTAACCCGCGTTGCACTTCGTAGTTGAATCCGCGTATCACTAATAATACCGAACTCAACAAGTATTTCGGCAATTAAATCCAGTCTGAGCCTTGGATTATCCTGCATCATCAGCACATTTTTTTCATGAGATGAAAGATTGAGTAAATCACACCAGCGATTTGCAACCCATCCACAGTCATTCAAAAAATAAGGCTCTGCAAATGGAAGTTGATCTGGTCGAATACCATTCTTTTCAGCAATTTTAATTTGATGTTGTAATTGATTCGCAACCCTTTGAAGCTCTGCAGGTATGGTTTGTAAGGGGTCTGGCTCAACTTCTTGAATAGTCGCGTACCACAACCCCATCGCTCGTAATTCAGGGTTGTCTAACTTGAATCTTTGCGTTCCCACACAGCGAATAAAGTAAAGCGCGGGTTGAATCGCCTCAAATTCGATAATTTTGGCGAGCGTTCCATGTGAATGAAATTGTGCTTCGCGATTGCCTGGTTGATTGATATCCAACCCACCTGTCAGGGCAACCACTCCAAAAGGCAGATCTTCTTTCAGGCAGCGCTTCATTAAATCAAGATATCGCACTTCAAAAATCTTAAGTGCAATCACTCCGCCAGGAAGTAAAGTTAAATTGAGCGGGAACAGCGGAAGTTCATATTGAGTGTGCATATTTTTGAATAATAGAAAGTAGCAAGTCCTGCATCTAAAAATAACTGACGAGAATTTATGTGGCAATCAAAATAGAATCCCCTTACCTTATCAACTAGGCTAGGCAAGGGAGGTTCTATTTTGGCTGACTCAAAACTCATTTTGATACTAGGCGATCAACTCAGTCTGAGTTCTCCCTGTCTTCAAAAGATTGATTTACAAAACGATCGCGTCCTCATGATTGAGGCTGCACACGAATCCACCACCGTATGGTCAAGCAAACAACGGATAGTCTTATTTCTTTCTGCTATGCGGCATTTTGCCGAGAAGCTTAAAGTTCTAGGCCTACCGATGACGTATTTATCGCTCAACGATCCGAATCATAGCGGTAATAGCATTGTAGTGCGCTTAGCCTCCTATATCGCAGACTTTAGGCCCAAACAACTCGTCATGCTTGATGCGGGTGAGTGGAGATTAAATGAAGAGATTTCTGCCTTCTGCAAGGGAATCAACCTTCCAGTGTCGATCATCGAAGACCCTCATTTTTTATGTTCTCGTCAAGATTTCAAAGCTTTTTCAAAGGGCAAAAAACGCCTATTGATGGAAAACTTTTACCGCCTTATGCGTCGACGTGAAAACGTACTCATGGATGGCGAATCGCCCATTGGAGGTGAATGGAATTTTGATAGCGAAAATAGAAAAGCATTTGGGAGTAAAGGACCGCAAGGAATTCAGCAACCTCTTCGTTTCGTCCCAGACTCAATAACGCAATCTGTCATTCAAGAGGTTTCTCAATATTTTACCAACCATCCAGGCTCACTCCACACTTTTGCGTGGCCTGTGACCCGTGAGGATGCGTTAGCAGCACTTCAGGATTTTATTCAACATCGATTGGTCACTTTTGGCGCACACCAAGATGCAATGTGGACAGACGAAATATTCCTTTCTCATGCGCTGATCGCCTCCTCACTGAATCTAAAATTGCTTGATCCAAGAGAGGTCATTGAGTCTGCAGAAGCCGCCTATAAAAATGGGTCGGCGTCTATACAATCTGTTGAAGGATTTATTCGTCAGATCCTAGGCTGGCGCGAATTCATTCGCGGGATGTATTGGGCTGACATGCCCTCAATGAAAGACGCCAATCACTTTGAGCATACTCGCCCTCTTCCTTTATGGTTCTGGACGGGTAAAACACAAATGCATTGCATGCAGGAAGTCATCACCAAAACCTTAGAATATGGCTATGCGCACCACATTCAGCGCCTTATGGTCGTCGGACTCTTTGGGCTCATGGCTGAACTCAATCCTAAAGAAGTATCGGATTGGTTTTTATCGGTGTACGTTGATGCAGTGGAATGGGTAGAACTACCCAATGTGATGGGCATGGCGCTGTTTGCTAATGGCGGGCGATTTACGAGTAAGCCTTATGTAGCCAGCGGTGCTTACATCAACCGCATGAGCAATTACTGCAAACAATGCCCCTACCAGCCAGAACAAAAAGTGGGAGAACAGGCCTGCCCCATCACACAACTCTATTGGAATTTTCTGGATAAACACGAGCAAGACTTTGCATCTAATCCCCGCACTACCCTCATGATTAAAAACCTTCAACGCATTGACTCAACGGTGCGGGACCAAATAAGAACCGAATCTCAAACAATCTTAAATAACTTAAACGCCCTGTGAACAAACAACAGTTACTCAACGAACTGTTTATACCGCTAGTTTTTTGGGGTATCGGGTAAAAAATACTTTTAGTGTGAATGCAAATACGATTAAAAGTTGCGCTTCTTTGCTCATCTCATGCATATCAAAGTGATCCCATTTCAAAACAGACAAACAGCGTTGGCATACCGTAAGTTGTTGGGTAAAACGCGATGTATGCTCTCCAATCCAGTTTAGGGTGAAATATTCATCCTCTTGGTGCGTGACCGCATAGCGGTACAACCGCTTATTTTCTTTCATGGATTTTATGATTGGGCAGTAAGCAACATGAAACACAGGAAGCGTCTGCTCTTCCCTTACCAAACCATGATCACGTATGTAGAGCGCTACCCGATAGCCTTTAAAGCTCAGCGTATTATCACCCTCCACTCTAATTAACTCTAAATCCTCAAGCTCAATACCCTCACTTGCAATGACTGACAACTCCGTGGCATTCAATAATTCGGGTAAAGCCACACTTTCAAATTTAGGGAGCAGTTTTGCCCCTATTCTTAAACGAAGCTCAGTTAAAGCAGAGTCTTCTAAAAAATCCACAAGCTTCAATTGGATTCATTCTTTGTTGAAGTAAGAGATTCCGCAATCTTGGCAAGACGCTCCTCAGAATTAGTCACAATGCGAAACTCCACACGTTGTGAGGCGGACTCATCAATTGGATTGGTCTCAATGCCGCCAACATGAATCGGGTGTGACGAGGACAAACCGTTTGCCGTAATCACTTGTCTTAGCCAATCTAAATGCGCATGCGCAGCAGGATTATTTAAAACATATTCCAATGTTTCTCTCGTCCTTTCTTGCGAGAGTTTCATGTTTTTGAAGTAAGCGTCTTCTGGCCCAGTCGCCCCTTTATTCCATCGCGGAGAAGTGTGGCCTTCGATGCGTACCTCTTTAATACTCGATTTAAATTTTTCGCTATTCAGTACCTTGAGATATTGAGGAATGAACGCATCCAAAATAATCTTAAATTGTGGCTTAAGCGTAGATTTACCCGTATCAAATAATACCTCTGGGTTTTTGAATTTAAGCGTCATGTCTCCCAACAGTTCTGCGTCCCATTCTTTCAGCTTTTCCGAAAACTCTTTCTGCAAAGCTTTTTTTAAATCTTGACGGGTATTTTCATATTCCTTAACAATTAGGGTTGTCGTCTGTTCAACCATCAGCATGTAAGAGATGGCAATCAGCATAAAAACCATCATCAGGCCAGTCATCAAATCGGCCATAGGGATCCAGTAGCTCTGACCTTCCGAAGTTTCATACTCCATGCTTATAACCCTTTGCTCAACTGAACAACTTCTCTTAAGCGATCTGTTAAAGGCGAGTAATCTTCAACAAATTTAGCGCTTAAAGAAGCCAGCTGCCTGGATAGCCCCTCCAAGGCAGTATTGAGCTCTTCTTCCAAGGCTTTATCTAAAGTTTCAACACCCTCTTTAATCAGCTCCACATTCTGAGTTAACGCTTCATTTGTTTTTTCTTGATTTTCTTTTGTGGCTTGTGTCAGCAATGCATTCATTTCACTTTGCGACTGTTGAATTTGTTCACCAAGAGAATGTATGGTGTCACCAATAGTGGAGTGGGTCTGACCAATCGTTTCTTTTAAAATTTGCCCAAGTGTCAAAATGGCGGTGCGCAAATCTTCGCTACTTTGAATATGGATTTCTTTCATCTGCTGGGTCACCGAAGAAGCTTCAACTGTGACCTGCATCATTCCAGTCCGAACAGCCTCAAGCATCGCTGTAGATTGGGTTGAAAACTCGGGGGTGACTTCAGCCAGTTTGGCAAATAGCGCACTCAAACCCTGTTGCTGATCAACAAGCAAGGTGCGGTTATTTTCTAGAAACTCAATTTGCGCTCTAAGATCTTCGGTGATCTGAGTGAAAGAATTGGCCTTATCCACAAATACTTCCAGAGCATAAACAGCTTTAAGCATGTTAGATGCAGCAGACTCTTGCGCATTCTTGATAGTTTCAAGCTCATCTTTGTATTTAGATTGCCACATCACCAACTTACCAACCGCCGTATTGAGCTTTTTAAAGTTATCTCCAAACTGTTCATGTAACTTACTATTAAAGTCATGGATGACATTTTTTAAAGCTTCAATCATTGCCTTTTGGGTGTTGTCCACCATATGCAAAGCAAAGTTTTTGAATTCCTGGATATACTCTTCGCCCTGATCTTTTTGTTCTTGTCTCAGTAACTTTATTTGAGTCAAAAGCGTACCCTGTTCGGCTCCAATCAGGCCCTGCCTCAATGCCTCCAGAGTCTCAATGAGTTCACTCACCGGCAAGGCGCTGATTGAGCCAGGCTCGATCAAGATTTCACGTTTTTTTAACTTACGAAATCGTTGCGCAGTTCTTAAAACTAAAGCGCTACCCACCCCAAATAAAGAAGAAATAAAAGCCGTTCGTATCGCACCTAACAGTGCCGGCATACTACTAATGAGATCATTGGGATTGAGATTCCAAAGCGCTAACACCACACCTAAAAAACATCCAAAGATACCTAAGGTGGTAAGAATCTCAGGGCCGTAGCTTGTTGCAAACCGATCAAATCTGTACAAGAAAAAAGCAAGTGAACCTAAGATACAGCTCACTACCACCAAATCAACGAGCGTCTGTGCATTCATCATTCAATAAATCTCAACCATTCATCTATGGGCGCACGTTCGGTCCGCATTTGATTTTCAGGGGCATCCTGATTGGCATAACCCAGCGACATCGCACAAATCATGGTGTGCTGATCTCCTATCCCCAAATGCTCGAAAATAATAGTGTGGAAGGGGTTCAATGCGGCTTGAGGACAGGTGTCTAGCCCTCGCGCCTTTGCTGCGATCATGATGTTCTGAACAAACATCCCATAATCAAGCCAAGAGCCTTGTTCCATGATGCGATGAGTCGTAAAGATCAAGGCAACCGGCGCATCGAAAAAAGTATAGTTGCGCTCATTTTGAGCCTGCATACCCGCGCGATCCCCTTTTTGAATTCCCAACAAGCCATACAAATCCAAACCTACCTTGCGGCGGCGCTCCACAAAAGGAGTGATCCAAGCTTTAGGGTAGTAAGGGTAGGGTTCGGTATATCGAGTGGATGCCTCGGGGTCTCTGGAGGCTGTGATAATGCGTTCACTAAGCGTACGCTTGGTCTCACCCAAAACCACAAAAACATTCCATGGCTGTGTATTGGTTCCGGAAGGGGCACTTGAAGCAACCCTGAGAATGTCCTCAAGATCCGATTGAATGATGGGTAACTGCGCAAAAGATCTGCACGAGTAGCGACTTTCAATGACCTGATCGACGATATCTTTTACTTCTTTCATCCTCTCTTCTCCAGTTAACCGTCAGCGGATTATACTCAGACATCATGAATTCTTTTTTTAGCATAACAAGCTAACAATCCCTACAACATGTCCAATTTCGTGAAGAATGCCTATCAGAGCTCAGATTGGCGCTATTTAAAATTGGTGCAGTTTTGCATCGTGAAAGTGGGGATGCGGTTGCGGTTCTTGAAAAGATTTGGACTGCAATTCAATTTACACATCTTTGGAGCCATGAAGAAACAGGCAATGCGCTCAGAATCAGATTTAGATCAAATCTTCAATCAATGACGCAAGCGTCTCGGGCTCTAAGCTCCCAACATGTATAGGGTATTCGGGGTGATAGCATCCCACCATCATCTGAGCGCCACCTTTTAAAGATTGACGGGCCGCAGCCGGTAATTCGAATCTTAAGAAATGAACAGCGGCGGTCTTGTCATCTTCAACATAATCCATGTCATCGTCAGCAATCGCATAGACCCGAGCCTGTCCTTCTACCTGAATAAAAACCTTATTTTCTACACCCCTCATACGCTTGAGAACTTCAATACGATCAGGTCGCCCTGGGTACTCTAAGAGCATAGAAGCTTTAAGATTGGTACCTGACGGAACCAATGTCTTCACAGAATCAATTTCTTCTTGAATTTTTTGGGGATCGATCAGCTTTTTGATGCGCACCATCTCCAACACTTGATAGCGCACTAGAAACTCATTTTCAAAGTCCAGCTTCATGTGCTCTCCTAACATCACCGTTCTTTGCTTTCTAAGCGCAATCGCTTTCTTGCGCATCTCAGGGCGCACAGTGTCATAGATTTCCAAGGTCATGAGGTTCTGGGGGGTAATAGAAGACATAGTTGAGCGCACTTATTTTTCAATTAGATTTTAGATTCTAGAAAGCTTAACCGGATATTTAGAGTATTAAAGTTGGAGTTTTGAACCTGAAAGGCCCTCAAATGATAACCTTCTGGATGGGATAAACCTCTAGAACAAGACTTTTATTCTAATTACCTATTTTGTGGACAATCCTTTGCGCAACCCCCTTCTGATTACTTAACTCAATATCGCCCATGGAAATTAAGGTCAACTTTCTCGACAAGCTGCGTCTTGAAGCCAAGTTCGATGACTTCACCGTCATCGCCGATCAGCCTATTCGATATAAAGGCGATGGCTCAGCCCCCGGCCCCTTCGATTATTTTTTGGCCTCATCGGCGTTGTGTGCAGCGTACTTTGTAAAGTTGTACTGTGATACGCGCAAGATTTCCACTGAACATATCCGCCTATCTCAAAATAATATTGTGGATGCTGAGAATCGTTACCAACAAACCATCAAGATTCAGATTGAGTTACCGGCTGATATCTCGGAATCAGACCGCCGGGGAATTGTGAACGCGATTGAGCGTTGCTCGGTGAAAAAAGTAGTGCAAGCGGGTCCTGAATTTGTCATTGAAGAAGTAGAGAGTTTGGAGGCCGATGCGCAGGCTCTGCTGAGCCTACCGGCATCGTCTGAGGCCCAAACCTATATCGCAGGGAAAGATCTACCACTCGAGCAAACCATCGCCAATATGTCAGGCATTTTGGCAAACTTAGGCATCAAGATTGAAATTGCTTCATGGCGTAACCTCATTCCCAATGTATGGTCCTTGCACATCCGCGATGCGCGCGCGCCTATGTGTTTTACCAATGGCAAGGGGGCGACAAAAGAAAGCGCCTTGGCATCCGCATTGGGTGAATATATCGAGCGGCTCAATAACAACCACTTTTATGCGGGTGTTTTTTGGGGCGAAGAGATTGCCCATGCCGATTTTGTTCATTATCCCAATGAACGCTGGTTCAAACCGGGTAGAAAGGATGCACTCCCACCACAAATCCTGGATGCATACTGTTTGAACATCTACAACCCCGATGGCGAGCTCAATGCATCGCATTTGATCGACACCAATTCAGGGAATATAAAACGGGGTATATGTTCTCTTCCTTTCACCAGGTATTCAGATAGCGAGACCGTATATTTCCCATCTAACCTGATCGAAAACCTATTCGTCAGTAACGGAATGAGTGCTGGGAATACACTGGCCGAAGCGCAGGTCCAATGCCTCTCTGAAATTTTTGAGCGGGCCGTGAAGCGTGAAATTCTGGAAGGTGAAATCGCTTTACCCGATGTCCCGCAAGAAGTATTAGCGAAATACCCCAGCATCCTGGCCGGCATTCAGGGACTGGAAGAACAAGGCTTCCCGGTACTAGTCAAAGACGCCTCTCTAGGCGGAGCGTATCCCGTGATGTGCGTCACCTTGATGAATCCTCGCACCGGCGGTGTCTTTGCCTCGTTCGGCGCACACCCCAGCTTTGAAGTCGCACTAGAGCGCAGCCTGACGGAATTGCTGCAAGGTCGCAGTTTTGAAGGCCTGAACGATTTACCCCAGCCCAGCTTTGAAAGCAACGCGGTGACTGAGCCCAATAATTTTGTAGAACATTTTATCGATTCCAGCGGCATCGTGTCGTGGCGATTTTTTAGCACCAAAGCAGACTTCGAATTTGTAGAATGGGATTTTACCGCCCAAGGCGAACACGCTAATGTTGAGGAAGCTAAAGCCCTGTTGGGCATTCTCGAGGACATGGGCAAAGAAGTGTATATGGCAACCTATGATCAGTTGGGCGCCATCGCCTGCCGAATTTTAGTGCCCGGTTATTCTGAGATTTATCCCATAGAAGATTTGATCTGGGATAACACCAACAAGGCACTCTTATTCCGCGCCGATATTTTGAACTTGCATCGCTTGGATAATGACAGCCTGGCTGCACTACTGAAGCGCTTGGAAAATAATGAACTGGATGACTACTCAGATATTGCCACTTTAATCGGCATTGAATTTGATGAGAATACAGTCTGGGGCAAACTGACCGTACTCGAGTTAAAGCTCTTGATTCATCTTGCCCTACAGCAATTTGAAGAAGCGCGTGAGTGCGTAGGTGCCTTCTTGCAATACAACGACAACACGGTAGAGCGCGGATTGTTTTACCAAGCCTTGAACGTGGTACTGGAAGTGCAGCTCGATGATGATCTTGAGCTAGAAGATTATGTCATTAACTTCCGTAAAATGTTTGGCAATGCGCGGATGGATGCCGTCATGGGATCTGTGGATGGCAGCATACGTTTCTTCGGTCTAACTCCTACCAGCATGAAACTAGACGGGCTCGATCGGCATCACCGCCTCATTGATAGCTACAAAAAATTGCATGTAGCTCGGGCTCTAGCAGCAGCAAATCGTCCCGTAGGGACTAGCTAAGAAACGGTTGGAAGTTCACTCCAAGAGGTGGTGTAACGCGGAGAAAGATTGCCACGATTCATTTTCCAAATCCCTTCAGCCTGTTCTGATGCAGTGCGGAGTGTTCCCCTCCCCCATCGTTGATTGATACGATCCATCATGCCCATCAAGGTATCTGAACGCGCTGAGTCCTCCATCGAACCAAATAGATCGGCTTGGGCCAGCGCTGCAGGCCGTATCTCAGACAGCATCACCCCTGCCTTCGCATAGGCAAAGCCTCTGCGGTAAATTCTGCGTAAGCCCCTACCCGCCCATTTCACCAACTCACGCGTATCTTGTGTGGCTTGGGGCAAAGGAATCGTGATAGATCGCTGGTATTGCGGCTCTTTTAAAGCAAAGGGATTGGTTCGGATAAAAATGGTCAATGCTCCCGCCACAGAATCTTGCGAACGCAGTTTTTCTGCGGCACGCGTCGCATGAAAAGCCAGCGCATCGGCCAAGTGTTCAAATGCACCGATACGCTGGCCAAACGAACGGCTAGAGACAATCTGCTTTTTATCGGGTGTAGTCTCTTCCAGTTCTAGGCAAGCAATCCCTTTTAACTCCATCACGGTACGTTCTAGCACCACCGAAAACTGGGCTCGAATCTGTGCAGCGTTTGCATTCCGTAAATCATGAACGGTATGAATTCCCATTTTTTCTAGTCTGGGCGCCAACCTACGACCTACCCCCCACGTTTCTCCTACTTCGATTTTAGATAACACCCTAGTCAATTCTGAAGGAGCAATGGTAGTGAAATCACATACCCCCGCGCTGCCCGCATGGCCCTTCTTAGCGCAATGATTGGCAAGCTTGGCCAGGGTTTTGGTTTCTGCAATGCCCACGCATACAGCTAGCCCCAGCCAATGTTGCACGCGATCTTTTATTTTCCTTCCATAAGCTTCTAGGCTTTGAGTGGCAGCAAATCCATCTAATAACAAAAAGCTCTCATCGATTGAATACACCTCTACGTTCGGTGAAAAACCTTCTAATACTTCCACCACCCGATTACTCATATCCGCGTACAAAGTGTAGTTAGAAGACATGGCCTGAATACCAAATTGCTTGGCCTGATCTCGTATCTTGAACCACGGAACGCCCATCGGAATGCCTAGGGCTTTTACCTCTGCACTCCGTGCCACCACACAGCCATCGTTATTCGACAGCACGACCAAAGGCACCCCTTCAAGTTTAGGATCGAAAAGCTTCTCGCAAGAAGCATAGAAGTTATTGCAATCCACCAGCGCGAAGATTGTCATACTGGTAGCCGCCTAAATTTCCCAACCACCACACCCCAGACCATCAGTTCAATGCCCTCTGAAATTTCAAGCGGTGGGTAGCGAGGGTTTTCAGCAACGAGTGCCACACGGTCAGTCGAGAGGTGCAGACGTTTCACCAGACGTTCGCCATTCACGAAGGCGATGACGATACTGCCGTGACTGGCTCTCACACTACGATCCACCACCAACAGATCGCCATCAAAAATCTGCGCCCCTTCCATGCTGTCGCCCTGCACCGGAAAGAAGAAGGTACTAACAGGATTGCGAATGAGGTACTCATTGAGGTCTAACCTCCCGTCTTCATAGTCTGCAGCAGGTGAAGGGAAGCCTGCCGAGACCTTAACCGGATCAAGTGGAATCAACCGCTGTGGCGGGTTCTCACGAGCCTGAACGAGACCTGTTAAATCTGCTAGAGACAGATAGCTTGCGAGTTCAATAGAGAGATGGCCATCAAGCTGAAACATGGGAGCGCTTTTCAATCCTCAAATACTGTAAATATATACAGTATTTGAGCTGATAGCTAGTTTTAACCCTGAATGGGTATAGGGCACACGAAGAGATTTTTAAGGAGTCGATCATTAAAGGTTTAGATACACTTGCACTACAAGGTCTTATCTATTTTCAAAGTATTTTTAACCAGATCCCACGCCCTTCAGGCTTTCATCGCCCTCTCAACATGCCTATTTTTAAGCGATACATCGGGATTGATTACTCTGGCGCACAGACTCCAGGGGCGCCGCTCAAAGGGCTTCGGGTTTATCTTGCTGAAGGGATAGCTGAACCGACCGAAGTCATGCCGCCACTCTTTCCGTCACGCAAATATTGGAGTCGCCGTGAGATCGCCGAATGGCTGATTCGGGAGTTAAGCAAAGACATCTCAACTTTTGTTGGAATTGACCATGGCTTTTCTTTCCCCGTGCAGTATTTTGAGCAACATCAACTGCCACTAGATTGGGATTTTTTCCTAAAGGATTTCCAGCAGCATTGGCCAACGCATGAAGAGATTTATGTGGATGAAGTGCGTAATGGTATAAAAGGTAATGGATCAGCAAGAATCGGAAATTCCCGATGGCGGCGCTTAAGCGAACAACGTTCCATCAAGGCAAAATCCGTATTTCATTTTGATGTGCCTGGCTCCGTCGCCAAATCCACACACACGGGGCTTCCTTGGCTTCTACATATTCGTAACCGTCTAGATAAATCTGTTCACTTCTGGCCCTTTGACGGATGGGCGCCCCCTAAAGGGCGTTCAGTGATCACCGAAGCCTACCCCTCCTTGTGGAGCAAAAACTTTGACATGGCTAACCGTACGCAAGATCAACATGATGCCTTCACCATCGCAGCTCATATTTCCTTCTTGGATAAGCTGAATCAGCTTGTGCCTCTTTTTACACCTGATTTGACTGAGGCTGAAAGGGTTACAGCACGAATAGAAGGATGGATTTTGGGAGTGTGAATTGAGGAGTTTTTTAAAAGGGTAGCGTGGGTCATCGAACATACAAGAGGTGTGAAAAAGAACACTGTAAGCATATAGCTCAAAGCCACAAGGCCCCTCTTATGACAGACGATTCCTTGCCTCCCACTCCAGTGCTTGAGCCCTCTTCAACACCTCAATCTTTCCCACTAGAAGACTTTGATCGCGCATACCGCGCACAACTCGCTCACCTCACTCAGGGAATTTCTCCTGCATCACTGGTCAGCGCTTATATGGACTGGCTGGTTCACCTTTCTATTTCTCCTGGTAAGCAAATAGAGCTCATGCACTTCGCTCAACAAAACCTGAAGCAGCTTACCAACCAAGCGATGCAAAGCTCCAATGATGCATACCCTCCCTGCATTGAGCCTTTACCTCAGGATCAACGATTTAATACCGAACAATGGAAAAAATGGCCATTTAAACTCTTCTACCAATCCTTTTTACTCAATCAACAATGGTGGCATCGCGCCACTTCGGGTGTGGTGGGCGTCAACGCACATCACAAGCAAATGGCCACTTTTTTTGCGCGCCAATGGCTAGATATGTTTTCTCCCTCTAATTTTCTTCTCACTAACCCCGAAGTTTTATCAGAAACAATCAAGACTGGCGGGAAGAATTTATTGCAAGGCGCACAAAATCAATTACATCACGCGCTTCAAATGGCCTGCGGAAAACCTACAGCCGCCGCACTGAAATTCAGACCCGGTCATGAAGTTGCCGTGACCCCCGGGAAAGTGGTGTTTCGCAATCACTTGATTGAGTTGATCCAATATTCTCCCATTGGGGATACCGTCTTTTCTGATCCTATTCTGATTATTCCCTCATGGATTATGAAGTTTTACATTTTAGACCTCTCACCCGAAAACTCTCTGGTGCGCTATCTAGTGAATCAGGGCCATACCGTATTCATGGTCTCTTGGAAAAACCCAGTTGAAACTGATCGTGACCTAGGGATGAATGACTATCTGAAAGACGGAGTCATGGCTGCAATTGATGTTGTAGAGTCAATTGCCCCAACCCAAAAAATTCAAGCTACAGGCTACTGCTTGGGAGGAACACTATTAGCGATTGCCGCGGCCTATATGGCTCGTAATAATGATGAGCGACTGCGCACACTTACTTTCCTTGCCAGTGAACTCGACTTTACCGAACCCGGTGAACTAGGCTTGTTCATTGATGAAAGCCAGTTAGCGTACCTCGAAGACCTCATGTCTGAGAAAGGCTATTTGGATGGAAAGCAAATGGCAGGTGCTTTTTCCATGTTGAATTCACGCGACTTGGTATGGTCGCGAATGCAGCATGAATACCTGATGGGGCATTGTTTGCCAATCAGTGCATTAACAGCTTGGAATGCCGATGCCACGCGCATGCCTTACCGCCAGCATCTTGAGTATTTAAGAAGCCTGTATCTCAAAAATGAATTAGCTGAAGGCCGTTATTTAGTGGAACAAAGGCCCATTGCACTCTCAGATATTCGTATCCCTGTATTCGTAGTTGCTACTGAAAAGGATACCGTTTCGCCTTGGTTCTCCGTTTATAAAATCCACCTTTTAACCGATACAGAAATCACATTTTGTCTTACCAGTGGTGGCCATAACGTGGGGATCGTGAATCCTCCTGGCCCAGGACCCGTTCGCAGCTTCAAAATAGCGACCCGTATGCGCAGCGAACACTATGTTGACCCAGCAACGTGGTTTGATTCGGTCACTTCTCATGAGGGTTCCTGGTGGCCTTCATGGGAAGACTGGCTCAAAGCCCACAGCGCAAAGTGCAATCCCCCCCCACCAATGGGTCAACCTAAGCACAACAAAAAACTAGGCAAGGCCCCAGGCCATTACGTTCTTTCTGTTTAACAAAAACCAGACTAAGATCATGGCCGCTTGCACCTAAGATTTAAGTATGATCAGCAATAGAGTCATGCTGTTTCATTCAACAAATTCAATAGAGTGAGATATTGATGTTCGACAATCTTGTTCAAGCCCTCATCTCAGCGCCGTTGCAATCGCTCAACCCTGCTAGCTTTTCTGAGAACGAAGTCCCCAAAACGTTCGATGATGCCTACAGGATTCAATTGGCGTTGTTAGCTGCCCGAGGGGAGTACGTTGCAGGCTGGAAAGTGGGAGGTCAAGGTCATGAGGGCGACCCTATATGTGCTCCCATTGGAAACCATCACCTATTTCAACTCGCTGATGCTAATGCGCAACGATTGCATGCAGGTGCAGGATTAGAGTTAGAGCTGTATTTCACGTTTAATCGTGAATTTAAAGACGAAGATATTGACCTATCAGATGAAGAAATCTTAAATTCCATCGCTACATTTGGCATAGCGATTGAATGGGTAGAAAGCCGCTTTCAGGGTTGGCCAAAAGTGAATAAGCTCTTGCAATTAGCGGATGTGCAAAACAACGGTGCTCTGATCATAGGCCCCGCCTATCCTTACGATGCTAGCTATGACTTCCTCGCCCCTAGCCCTTGTTTTTTATTGCAGGAAAACTCGATATTAATGGGCGAAGGGAAAAACCCAGCCGGGGATCCCCGCCAACTTCTTCCGTGGGTCGTGCGACATTGCTGTCACTATCAGATTCAACTCAACCCACACACTGTCATCACAACCGGCAGCTATTCAGGCATTCATTTCCCAAAAGTCGGGGGAGCATTACAAGCGTCGTTCGCAGGTCTTCCCCCTGTCCAGATCAACTTATACCAATAAAGCATCTTGGCTAACTTTGCTTTGATCCATGTGGGTATCCCTGCTGTGATCCTAGATCACATTGACCAAACGTTAAAAGCTTAATACTTTCTTGATCCACAATTCGATAAGCCAAAAAGCAAATTGAATGTTTGTGTATTAAAAAACTACAGCCAGTGTTGGCGCTGAATCTCCGCTGCCATTAAAGATAGCGGGAGCTGCTTCTGCACGGCACCACGTTTAAATGCCTCTTTTGGCATGCCATAAACGATAGAGCTTTCCTCGTCTTGGCCCACAGTATGGGCTCCAGCTTCTAACATCTCTAATAAGCCCGCTGAGCCATCATCTCCCATTCCAGTAAGAATGATGCCAAGCGCATTGCTTCCCGCATACTTCGCCACGGAACGAAACAACACATCCACCGAAGGCTTATGACGATTCACCAGCGGACCATCCATTACATCTACATGGTATTGCGCCCCACTTCTTTTTAATGTCATATGCTTACCGCCAGGAGCGATCAGGGCCGTTCCTGCCACCACACGATCTCCATTCGCCGCCTCACGTACTTCAATCTCACACAACCCATTCAAGCGCTTTGCAAAGGCCGTCGTAATACGTTCAGGCATATGCTGAACAATCACAATACCAGGGGAAACTCGAGGAAGTGCACGTAAGATTTCTTCTAAGGCTTGCGTGCCCCCAGTAGAGGCTCCAATTGCAACAACACGTTGAGTAGTGTGGCTTAATGCACTGGGCTGACTTTGCTTTATTACGGGTTCTTGAAAAGCAGAAACTTTTTGAGACTGAAGATGAAGGCGAGGACGAGATGCGGCCGCAGCTTTCACTTCTCCAATAAGTTCAGCTGCGGAATCTTTTAAAAAATCACGCAGCGAAGACTTAGGTTTGGTGACAATACTCACAGCCCCAGAAGCTAGCGCTTGAAGTGTGGTTTCCGCGCCTTTCTCTGTCAGCGTAGAGCAAATGACAACGGGTGTAGGCCGCTCTCCCATGATCATTTTCAAGAACGTAATGCCATCCATTCTAGGCATTTCAATGTCCAGAGTAATGACATCAGGCCAGTTTTCCTTCATCCTTTGCATCGCAAAGATGGGATCCGTGGCGCTGCCTATAACCTCAATGCTTGAATCCGAGGACAACACTTCAGTCATCACTTGACGCACTACCGCAGAGTCATCCACGACGAATACTTTTATTTTGCTCATACGCTTAAGTACAACTCTTGGTCAATTAAAGGATCCGCAGTGGATGCTTGTGTCGTGCGAACCCATACGTCACCGTTCCAGTTATCAAGCACCACCGTTCTCGCACACGCACCGCCTACATCCTCACTGACAATTTTGAGTGAAGCTTTTTCCAACAAGCCCCTTGCCATTTCAATATTGCGATGCCCAACAGCAATTCTGGAAAGAGAAGTCCCAGGCGGGAGTAAGCTTGCTCCACCAAATAACTTATATTCAAATTCTTTAAGTTCGCAAAGATGTTTGTTTGCTGCTCTTTCCATCAGATCAAAAGCTTCATCCCCATAGCGTGGATCGGGCAATGACTTTCCTTCTTGGGTTCTTGTAGGTAGCAAAAAGTGACACATCCCACCTAGTTTTTTTATTGGATGCCACATGGTGATAGCCACACAGGAACCCAATAAGGTACGTAATCGATTGTCGCAACCCTCAAAGCGAAACTCTCCAGGAGGGATTGAAATTTCCCGATACTCATCGGGATTTCTTTCTTTCATGAACGGGGCTGAAAGCGAGAGATAGAAGGTGAGTGCGCTACAAGACGATCATCAAAATCTTTCACGCTTTCTGAATGGCCCACAATCAACCAGCCTCCTGGTTGAAGCACATCGAGCAAACGTTTAACGATTTCAATTTTTGTTTCGTTTTGGAAATAAATCAGCATATTGCGAAGAAAAATGACATCAAATTTACCTATATCAGGTAAAGGATCATTGAGATTAATTCTTCTGAATTCTACTCGATTACGAAGCGGTTGATCGATTAATAGAGTGCCGTCTTGCGCACCCACACCACGCAAACAAAAAGCTTTGAGGTTGCGTTCAGGAATACCATCAATCCGCTGCATGGGATAATGTCCACGCTCAGCCTGATCCAGTACTTTCTGGCTCACGTCAGAACCCGTCACGGACCATCCCGGATAGGGGTTCATACCCAATTGGTCAGCAAGGACCATTGCAATGCTATAAGCCTCTTCTCCACTCGAACTCGCCGCACTCCAAACACGAAAGGGTCTGGCCATAGATCGCGCAGGAAGAATCTCGTCGCGTAGAACAGCAAAGTGCCTGGGTTCTCTGAAGAAATAGGTCTCGTTGGTGGTTAAAAGATCAACAACGATCTGTCTTTCCTCTGGGTGCTTTTTAGATACTACATAAGCGTAATACGCTTCAAAGCTATTGAGACCTACCTGACGCACTCTATTTCGAAGACGTCCAAATACAAGCTGCTTCTTAGCATCAGAGAGATGAATCCCTGCCAAGGTTTTAATGAGGCGCTGAAAAAGAGCAAACTCTTGATCGGTAATGAAGCCATCATGTGAGTCTTGGCGGGCTTCCTGTGTGGGACGATTCACGCTATGTATTTCATTTAGAACCGAACAAAATCACTGGTTTCAGCAGTTGGGGATGGCTTCTTAATCGCAGACATGCTCTTTCCATGGTTCATATTTCTGACCGGGTTCATACCCTGATTACTACTCTCTGATAGTTTGAAGAAGGTCATCAGCTGCGCTAATTCCTCAGCTTCACTGTTGATTTCTTCTGCTGTAGAGGCCAATTCCTCAGATGCAGAAGCATTTTGCTGGGTAATCTGATTCAAACGATCCATTGCTTCATTGATCTGATTCACCCCTACTGACTGCTCCATCGAAGCCGCTGTAATCTCTTGAACCAAGTCTGAGGTTTTATTGATACCAGGAACAATTTCATCAAGTAGTTTGCCTGCTCGCTCAGCCATCGCCACACTGTTCGTCGCCAATTCACCGATTTCATGGGCAGCAACTTGACTGCGCTCGGCAAGCTTTCTGACGTGGGTTGCCACTACCGCAAAGCCTTTTCCGTGTTCACCTGCTCGAGCGGCTTCAATGGCTGCATTCAAAGCGAGCAAATTAGTTTGATAGGCAATGTCATCAATAATGCCAATCTTATTGGCAATCTGCTTCATGGCCGTTACGGTTTCACGCACCGCTATTCCTCCTTGATCTGCTTCTTTGGCGGCTTTAGAAGCCATTGAGTCAGTGACCTTAGCGTTTTCTGTATTCTGGCTAATTGAAGCATTCATCTCTTCTACCGATGCACTGGTTTTTTCAACGCTTGCCGCTTGCGTAGAGGCTGAGCTACTCAGGTTTTGAGCGGTTGCACTCAATTCACTTGAAGCCGATCCCAATGCCTCAGCTGCAGAGCGCACACCCGCAATGGTTTGGGAAAGTTTCTCTGCCGTAGTGTTACTCGCATCGCGAACAGCTCCGAACATACCTTCATGATCATTGGTGATGCGTTTAGAAAGATCGCCTTCAGCCAAGGCCTCAAGCATATGCACGACCTCTGAGAAACCTGAGGAACAGGTTTCCATCAAGCTATTAATATTATTGCCCAGCGCTTTTTCGAATACATCTTTATCCGTCAGATCCATGCGTTGGCTAAAGTCACCCTTACCTGCGGCGCGAACAATGCCACCGATTTCATTTTCTAGTTTCGTGCGATCGCTCCATTCCACAACAGTGCCAATTCTATTTTTGTTATTGTCAAAAATAGGGTTGGCAATTAAACCAAAAGTCAAAGGACCCACTTTAATTTGAGTGCGATGGGTATTTTGCATCGCAGCCAACATGCTAATTTGATGAGAGGGATTCTTGTGGAAGATATCGATATTCTGACCAATCAGATTACGGGCATCAAAGCGCGACAAGGTTTTACGCAACTCTGACTCATTGGATTGCATCATGGACGTCACTATTTCGTTCATGTAAATGATGTCATTGTTATTATCTGCAATCATCACATTGGTACTGCACTTATCCAGCGCATTGCGAATGCGTGAATTTTCAGCAGCAATTTTGGTAGCCGTTTTTCTTTCTTCATCGGCGGCCATCAAGCCATCACGTACACCATCAATCGCAGAGGTAATTTCTGCCTTCTTACCAGGCAAACGATCCATCATCCGGGTGAAGTTACCTTTACCATATTCTTTAACAACATCGACGACCTGCATCTTCACAGCAATGTGCGCTGCCACCAAACGGTTAATTGTCTTCGCTAATTCAGCTTGAACCCCATCAAACTGATTCACAGGAATCGCTTCATCTATCCATCCGGCCGTATGCTTTTCTTCCATTTCTAGCAAGGCCTTCAGTAGTCTTTCGCTGTCTTTCTTGGATTGGTTAAACATGATTGGCTATCCTTACTGATAGTGATGGTTATATGCAGGACTGTCTGAATGCGGAGCAACATTTGAAGCGACGGCAGTTGAGATTGAATGGTGTGCGCTACTATGAATCGTGGCATCAATCGCTGCCATATCATCGACAGAGAGCACTCTTTCCACTCTTACGAGAATGATGAAACGACCGTCTACTTTGGCCATGCCAGAAATAAAATCCGTTCGCATACTCGCCCCAAAATTAGGAGGCGGCTCTACATCTTGAGGCGCAATCTCAAGTACAGCATTCACGGTATCCACCATCACCCCAATATCTTGAGGTTCTTGTGGAGTCCCCCCCTCAACGATGACGATGCAAGTTCTCTTCGAGACAGGAGTGGGTTGTTTACCAAAACGTAATGCCAAGTTAATCACGGGTACAACGCTTCCACGCAGATTAATCACCCCTTGAATAAACGCCGGGGTCATCGGTACTTCGGTCAGGTTTCCGTATTCAATAATTTCTTTGATATTGAGAATATCCATTCCAAATATCTCACCCGACAAATAAAAGGTCAGGTATTGAGGATGCTCCATGGTCAGCAAGCCCTCTGCTTTCACCATGTCTTGCATTGATATGTCACTCATGATCCACCCTCACATTAAAATCGAACAAATTCACTCGACTCAGAAGCAGTCTGTGTATGTTTTTTTGAACTCATTAATCCCTTGGTCATAGGCGCAGATGCGCTATAAGCAAGAACGGGGGTACCCTCTCCCCCTAATCGGAAGAAGGTCATTAATTGCGCAAGTTCTTCGGCTTCGCCATTGATTTCTTCAGCAGTGGATGCAAGCTCTTCGGCTGCAGACGCATTTTGCTGAGTAATTTGATTTAACTTATCCATGGCATCATTGATTTGATTTACACCGACTGATTGCTCCATTGAGGCGGCTGTAATTTCCTGGACCAAATCGGATGTTTTGCTGATACTGGGTACAATTTCATCCAGCAGCTTACCCGCACGCTCAGCCATACCCACACTGGTAGATGCCAATTCACCAATTTCTTGAGCAGCAACTTGACTGCGCTCTGCAAGCTTTCTCACATGGGTTGCCACCACAGCAAAGCCTTTGCCATGTTCACCTGCGCGGGCTGCCTCGATGGCAGCATTCAGAGCAAGCAAATTAGTTTGATAGGCAATGTCATCAATGATCCCAATCTTATTGGCAATCTGTTTCATTGCTAGCACCGTTTCTTTCACTGCCTCTCCGCCCTGATTAGCTTCTTTGACTGCTTTTGAAGCCATGGAGTCAGTGACTTTTGAATTCTCAGTATTTTGACTGATGGAAGCATTCATTTCTTCTATTGATGCACTGGTTTTTTCTACACTTGATGCTTGAGTTGAAGCAGATCCACTCAAGGTTTGTGCGGTGGCACTTAATTCACTCGATGCAGAGCCTAGTGCTTCAGCCGCTGATCGAACACTCGCAATGGTCTGCGACAATTTCTCTGCAGTGGTATTGCTGGCATCCTTGAGTAAACCAAATGTCCCCTCATATTCATTGGTAATACGTTGAGAGAGATCTCCCTCTGCCATGGCTTCAAGAATTCTTGCCACTTCAGCCAAACCTGTTGAGCTGGTATCTAACAATTCATTGATACTTGTACCTAACAGTTTGGCAAAACCCTGTTTATCACTCAAATCCATGCGTTGGCTAAAGTCACCTTTTGATGCTGCAGCAACAACCTGTGCAATTTCATTTTCAACTGCCACTTCTTGAGTACGATCACTCCATTCCACCACGGTACCAATGCGTTTTTTATCAGCATCAATGATCGGGTTGGCAATAAGACTAAAGGTCAGTGACCCTACTTTAATTTGAGTACGATGCGTTGCTTGCATCGCAGCCAGCATATTGATTTGGTGAGAGGGGTTCTTGTGGAAAATATCAATGTTCTGCCCAATCAGACTGCGTGCATCAAAGCGTGATAAAGATTTACGAAGTTCGGCTTCATTACCCTGCATCATTGAAGACACCGTTTCATTCATATAGATGATTGTATTGGTATCATCTGCAATCATCACGTTGGTGCTGCATTTATCCAGTGCATTACGAATGCGAGAGTTTTCTTCGGCTAGTTTTTTTGCAGCTTTACGCTCTGCGTCAGCCACCAATAAACCTTCACGGACGCCATCTATTGCCTCAGTGATCATGGCTTTAGTGCCAGGCAAGCGATCTATCATGCGGCTAAAATCACCTTTGCCATATTCTTTAACAACATCCACAACTTGCATTTTTACAGCGATATGCGCGGCAACCAGTCGATTAATGTTCTCCGCAGTTTCAGCATAAACGCCATGGAAGGAGTGTGGATCTATGATTTCCTTGATCCATCCAGCAGTGTGCTTATCTTCCATCTCCCGTAGGGCTTTCAGTAAGCGTTCGCTCTCTTTAATCGCATGATTGGCAGCTGCAAGACGGTGATTGACGATTTCAGCAATTTCGGCATGAACGCCATTAAATTGCGAAACAGAAAGCAACTCATCCGTGCGCCCTGCATCATGATAAGTATCTATTTTTTGTAAACACTGAAGCA